>CAZQCP010000125.1:0-9220 GCA_964592115.1 uncultured Ilumatobacteraceae bacterium | reverse complement strand
CCACGGTCATGTGCTTGAACGCGGCGTAGTGCTGGAACACGAAGCCGACGTTGCGGCGCTGCGGCGTCGCCGCGGTCACGTCGACACCATCGATCGACACGGTGCCGCTGTCGGCGTCTTCCAAACCGGCGACGATGCGCAGCAGCGTCGACTTGCCGCCGCCGGACGGGCCGAGCAGCGCCGTCAATCGACCGCTCGGCACAGTGACGCTGACGTCGTCGAGGGCGACGAAGTCACCGAAGCGCTTGGACACGTTGCTGATCGCGATGCTCACGATCACACCTCCCGGGGACGGATGAACGACACGATCACGATGCACAGCACCGAGACCGACACGAGGACGAACGCGATCGCGTACGACGAGTTCTGCTCGAAGTCCTGATACTTCTGCTCGACGACGAGCGTCGCCGTCTGGGTGCGCCCGATGACGTTGCCGGACACGATCTTCACGGCACCGAACTCACCGAGCGATCGGGCGAGGCTCAACACGACGCCGTAGACGAGCGCCCACTTGATCGCCGGCAGCGTGATGCGGCGGAACGTCTGCAACGGCCCGGCGCCGAGGCTCACGGCGGCCACCTCCTGATCGGTGCCGATCTCTTCGAGCACCGGCACGATCTCGCGCACGACGAGTGGAAGCGCGACGAACGTGGTGGCCATCACGATCGCCGGCGTGGCGAACATCACCTGGATGCCGCTGCCTTCCAGCGTCGTGCCGAACCAGCCGTTCTGCCCGTTGTAGACGAGCAGCAACGCGAGACCGACGACGACCGGCGACACGGCGAGCGGCAGATCGACGAGTGCGTTGAGCAGGCGCTTGCCGGGGAACTCCTGTCGCACGAGGAGTAGCGACATGCCGACGCCGAACACCGTGTTGATCGTGACGGACACGAGGGCCACGACGACGGTGAGGCGCAGCGCGTCGACGACGACGGGGTCGCGCAGTGCGTCGAACAGCGATCCGATGCCGTCGGCGAACGCGCTGCGCACCACGAGCGAGACGGGCCAGACGACGAGGAAGAACAGGTACCCGATCACGATCAGGCGCATCACGAGTGTCGTGATGCGCACGCGCTGGCGCACCGCGGATTGGGACACGCCGAGCTCACCCACGGCGACCTCACGCACGGCGACCTCAGCCACGGCGAGCCACCCGTCGCTGAATGATGTCGAGCACCACGATCACCACGAGTGAGATGATGAGCAACACGGTGGCCACGGACGCCGCCGCGGCGAGGTCGCCGTTCTCGACGTAGGTGAGGATGCGCACCGAGGTGACCTCCGTGCGCAGCGCGAGGTTGCCCGACAACAGAACGAGCGAGCCGTACTCGCTGATCGCCCGAGCGAACGACATCGTCGCACCGGCGGCGATCGCCGGCGCCAGCGACGGCAGGATCACACGGCGGAACGTGGCGGTGCGCGACGCGCCGAGCGACGCCGCAGCCTGCTCGACGTCGGCCTCCAGCGACTCGAGCACGGGCTGCACCGTCCGCACGACGAACGGCAACGTCACGAACGCGAACGCGACGAACACCGCCAGGCGAGTGTTGGCGATGTCGACCCCGATCGGACTCCGCGGGCCGTACAACGACAGCAGGACGAGCCCGGCAACGATCGTCGGCAGCGCGAACGGGATGTCGATCACGACTTCGACGAAGCGCTTGCCGCGGAACTGATCGCGCACGAGCACCCAGGCGATCATCGTGCCCATCACGATGTTGAGCAGCGTCACGAGGAATGCCTGTGTCACCGTCAGCCGGATCGCCGCTGCGGTCTGCTCGTTCGTGATCGTCTTCCAGAACGCTCCCCAACCGCCCGATGCCGTCTTGCCGACGACGGCGGCGAGGGGGATCAGCACGAGCACCCCGAACCACAGCATCGTGACACCGAGCCCGAGCGCCGAGCCGGCGCGCAGCGTGCCGAAGCGCGCTCGCCGGCGCGGCGTCGACGACACCGGCCGCGCCGGCGCGGGCGCGGCCGGTGGGACGTCGTCGGGGACCGTGTCGAGGGTGATCGTCATGGCGTTGCCTCGCTCGACCGACCGTTCAGGACGACTTGCCGGTCGCCGTCTGGATCAGCGTGACCCGTCCGCTGTCGGCGTCGAAGTACACCGAGTTGACCTCTGGCCATCCGCCGAAGTCGCCACCGATCGTGAGCAGCTTCGTCGGCGCCGGGAACGGCGCATCCGGATCGTTCGCGCCCTCGACACTGCCGACGTCGACACCGTCGATCACCGGCCGGAACCCGAGCTTGGCGAACTCGGCCTGGCCAACCGGCGAGAGCACGAAGTCCAACCAGGCCTGCGCCGCGGGCGGGGCGTCGAGCAGGACGGCACCCGGATTTTCGATCAGCAGCGTCGTGTCAGGCACGACGTAGTCGAGCTCTTCGCCGTTCTGGCGGGCGAGGATCACCTCGTTCTCGTACGACAACAGGACGTCACCGGTTCCCGACAAGAACGCCGTCGTCGCATCGCGGCCGCTGCCCGGCAGGGCGACGATGTTCTCGAAGATCTCCGTGACGAACGCATCGGCTTCCTCATCGGACGCGCCACCCGCGTAGGCGTGGCCATAGGCCGCCATGATGTTCCATCGCGCCGATCCCGACGAGCCCGGGTTCGGCGTGATGATGCCGATGCCATCTGCAGCGAGGTCGTCCCACGACTCGATCCCCTTCGGGTTGCCCGGCCGCACGGCGAAGACGACGACCGAATCGGACACGATGCCGGCGGTCGGACCAGCGTTCCAGTCATCGCCGACCAAGCCAGCGTTGACGAGGCGCGTCACGTCGCCTTCCAACGAGAAGTGCACGTAGTCGGCAGCGAGTCCGGCTTCGACGGCGCGGCTCTGGTCGCCGGACGCACCGTACGACTCGACCCACGTGACACCGTTGCCCTCGGGCGTCTCGGCGAACTTCGCCTGGATCGCGTTGTTGGCCGCCTTCGGCACCGCGAACCCGACGAGCGACAACTCGACGGGCGCGTTGCCTGCCGCCGCGGTGCCGGCAGGGTCGTCGCCGGTGGAGTCGGCGTCGCTGTCGCTCCCGCAGGCGGCGAGTGCCGTGACGGCGAGCATGGCGGCGCCGGCGCCAACGAGGCGGACAGCGATCGAGCGGGTTCTCCGAGGGGTTGTCATGTCATCTCCATAAAGCTGATCTGTTACATCGACTTTCAGGAGATTAAAGATCAAAGTCCCTATTGTCAAGTGACTTAGTGGAGAACATGGTCAATCTTGACGAAACCACAAATCTGTCCGTTTCATCTCGCTGAGCGACACGAGGCGGACAGATTTCGCCGGGCGCGACGTCAGAGGCGGGCGACGTCGACGGACACGGTGAGGGACTGCGACGAGCCGGGGCCGATCACCACGCCGCGGACCGGCGCGACGTCGGCGTAGTCACGGCCCCAGCCGATGGTCACGTGGCGATCGGGGCACACGATGCCGTTCGTCGGATCGAAGTCGAGCCACCCGTGATCAGGCACCCACACGGAACACCAGGCGTGCGACGCGTCCGCGCCGATGACCTTCGGCTCACCCGGCGGTGGGTCTGTCTCGATGTAACCGCTGACGTAGCGCGCCGGGAGCCCGAGCGCCCGCAGCCCTCCCGTCGCCAGGTGGGCGAAGTCCTGGCACACGCCGCGGCGCTCGGCGAGCACCACGTCGATCGGGGTGCTCACCTCGGTGAACGACGGATCGAACACGAACGTCTCGAAGATCTTCGTGCAGTATTCCTCCGTCGCGTCGACGAGTCCGCGACCCGGCGTGAACGACTGCTCGGCGAACTCCCGCAACGCCACGCGATGCTGTTCGACAGCGACGAACCGCGAGGGAGCCACGTAGGGGGCGACATCGAGCGCCGGCACATCGCGCAATCCACTGACGAGCGCGGCGACGCGCTCCCACGCGAAGTCGAGGCGCGGCAGTTCCTGACGCCAGACCGTCGCCTCGGTGACCGCTCGGACGACGAGCCCCTCATGGGGCCGATGGATGCCGACCTGCACGATGCGGTTACCGAACACGTCCTCGCGCTCGTCGAACTCATCCGCGTCCGGCTCGGTCGTGATCGTCGAGGCGGTCACGTGCTGTGACGGGGTGGGGCGGGCGAGCAGGCAGGCGACGCTGTATCCGTCGAGCATCGGCGCGCCGTAGCGGTACTCGGTGTGGTGCACGACTCGGTAGCGGCGGCCCGCCATGTCAGGACCGCCCCATCCGCCGCGGATCGATCGGGGTCGCCAACCGCGAGCCGACGACGTCGCGAGCGAGCGCGTCGCAACCGCTCCAGATCCGATCGACGACGGTCGCCGTGTCCTGCAGCGTCGCCAACGGCGCGCTCGCCAGCACCGCCGTCAGCTCGGACGCCGCATCGATGCCGACCTGCCACTCCAGCCGCCCCGCCTGGTGCCCGACCGAGGCGACGGCCGCGGCGAGCGACCGTGGGTTCTGGCGATCGGCGACGACGAGTTGCATGGCCGCGCCGAACTCGACGTCGGAGCGATGCCGCCGACGGTACGCGACGAGACTCTCGTTCGTCGCCAGGACCATCTCGACCACGCGCTGGCGCTGGAAGTCGATCCGGTGATCGTCGAGCCCCATCCCGATCTGGCGCGGCGCGGTGAGCCACGTCTCGACGATCTCCGGTGCCTCCGACGGGATCCCGAACGCCCCACGCAGCACGTCGATCAAGCCGAACGCCCGCTCGATCCGCCGGCCGATCTCACCGAATCGCCATGCCGGACCGCGCACGACGCTCTCGTTCCACAGACCGACGATCGAGGCGAGGTCGGTGAGCACCAGCTCGAGATCCTCGCCGTCGACGCGGGTGATCTCGAACGTGCTCGGTGACGACTCGGTCGGCACGACGGAGCGCAGCCACGCTCGCGACTCGGCGAGCCGGGCGAACGCGCGACCGGCGGTGACCGAGAAGTACTCGCGGACTGACGATGCCTCGGCGAGGAACGATCCCAGCTGGAGCGCGAGTGCGTCGACGCACGCCGCGAACGTCGCCGCGGCACGATCCCGCTCGCCGTCGGCTTCCTGATCGCCGGCCGGCACGCTGCCATCGAGCCCGGCGACGGTCGCCAGCATCGACAGCGCGGGCGGCACCCACGCCTCGGCAGCGCCGGTCTCGAACGACGCGCTCGTGCGTTCGAGGACGACGTACATCGCCCGCGCCACGAGCTCGGCACGCTCCATCGCACGGCCGGCCCAGAAGAGCGCTTCGGCCGCCCGGGTCGGCACCGACGAGAAGAGGTCGACCTGTGGGAGCGGATCGCGGCGGCGCAGCGCGGGCGGCGCGACCGTGCCACCCACCACCCACACGTCCTTGGCCGTGGCGACGGTCGGCTGAGCCGGGTCGTCGCCGGCACCGAGTACGCGTGCACTCCCACCCTGCAACACGTCGATCCCCGCGTCGCTGGCCACGAGATGCAGACGCAGCGTGACGGCGCGCCACACGTTGGATGCGCCGTCGAAGCCCGGGTACGTGGTCCACTCCCCCGTCTCGCGCTCGCTCGCCGAGAGTGTGCGCAGCGGGGCAACCGTAGCCCGGCGCCGATCCGCGAGCCACGTGCCGACGGTGTCCCAGGCCTCGGCGAGGCGCGGCTCTTCGAGCACGCCGGTCCCGTGGGCGTTGGCGAGGCTGACGCCACCGGACCGGGCGGCGAGCAGCAGCCCCGGCACGCCGACCGTACCCTCGGCGTTGACCTCCATCGGGTCGACGCGATCGTCTTCGAGTCGGCGGAAGAGCACGTCGACCGGTTCGAGACCGGCGAGCGAACGCAGCCACACGCGGCGCTGACGAACGACCAAGTCGGCGCCCTCGGCGATGTTGAGGCCCAGCCGCGTGGCCAGGTACGACTGCTCGACGAACGAGCGGTGGTCGACGCCGCCGGACAGCATCACGATCCGCGGGTTGGACGACGTCGCGACGTCGGCCAGCGAGTCGCGCAGGCGGTCGGCGAACGGATCGAGCGAGCGCAGCGCATGTCCCGCGGGGAGACGTGCCACGACGTCGCGGTGGACCCTGGCCGTGACCGCCCGGCCGAGCAAGCCGTAGCCGACGCCCGAGGGAGCGTCGGTCACGTCGCGCACGACCCGCCATCGTCCGCGGGCGTCGCGGATGACGTCGACCGCGTAGTTCGAGATCCAACGCTTCACGGGGCGAGCGCCGAACGCGGCGAGACGGTACTTCGGGCTTCCCCACAGCGCGACCGGATCGACGACCGCGTCACGCAGCAACTCGCGCGCCCCGTAGAGGTCGACGAGGATCGCTTCGAGCATCCGCATGCGGGCGATCGCCGCATCCGCCAACGCGGTGAACTCGGCGCCATCGATCACGAGCGGCACGGGGTCGAGCCGCCACGGACGCGACGTCAGCGACACCACGCGTCCGTCGGCGCGCAGCGGCAGGTCGTGCACGATGTGCCCGGCACCCTCGGCGGCGAGCAGCCGGTCGGCATCGACCTGACGAGCGGCCAGGTCGTCGAGGCCAGCGATCGCCGCCATGACCGCCTCGGCGTCGTGCAGCCCGGACTCGCGCAACACACCCGCTCCGCTGCCGACGTCACCGTTCATCGTCGCCGCCCGCTTCAGTGAACGACATAGTGCTCGTGCATGACCGCATCCAACCGGGCGAGCGCGACCTGGACCTCGTCCATCGCGCTGTCGAGGGCGACACCATCGTCGGCGGCGGGTCGGCTGCGGCGGAGCTTGCGGTCGGCCGCTTCGACCGCGCCGAGCACGACGGAGTACTCGGGAAGTCGGAGCACCGACGAGCGCATCTCGGCGAGACAACCGGCGACCGAGCGTGGGAAGCGGTGGTCGAACAGGAGGAAGCGCACGACCGCGGGGCCGGTGATCGACCCGCGGGTCGCCCGCTGGAACATCTGCAGGGCAGAGACCGAGCGCAAGATGCTCATCCACTGCACCTCGGCGAACTGGTCGGGTGTGCCCGGGGGAAGCGACAGCAACGTGGCGGCGCGCACACCGAGCACGCGGGTGGTCATGTCGGCGCGCTCGATGTAGCGACCGAGCCGCCACATCTCGAACCCCTCGTCGCGGGTCATCGTCGAGTGGAGCACACCGTCGAGGCGGCGGCTCTCGTCGATGACACGGGCGAGGAAGCGATCGCGCCGCCGTCGCTCGACGGATGTGATCGCCGCGCCGCGCACGTAGATGCACAAGTCGTTGAGCGTCTGCCACGCCTCGCGCGGCAACACCTCGCGGCACGTGCGCAGGTTCTCGCGGGCGAACTCGACCGAGTTGACGATGCTGTTCGGCTGATCGCGCTCGGCGATCAGGAACTGCGCGACCTGGTTCTCGTCCGAACCGCTCACGGTGGGCAGCGTCACGTTGCTGCCACAGATCGACACGAGCGGGCTCCAGCGCATCGCCGCACTCGGGAAATCGGCGAACACGTCGCCGTGGGCACGCAAGATGCGCGCCGAGTCCTCGGCTCGCTCCACGTAGCGCGCCGCCCAGTAGATGCGGTCGGCGACGCGCGACAACAGCGCCATCAGCCCTCCGCCATCGTCGTCGAACCCTCGCCGCTCGTCACGAACGTTGAGGACGGGTCCCAACGTTCGTTACTCGTCGCGGTGTCGTACTCGGCCGACGCCGGGACCGGCTCACCGGTGGTCAACGCGCCGACACGCCCGTCGACGATCCACGTGTCCTTGCTGCCACCGCCCTGCGACGAGTTGACCACCAGCGAGCCCTTCGTCAGCGCGACCCGCGTCAGCCCGCCGGCGGTGACGTAGCTGCCCTCGCCGGTGAGGATGAACGGCCGCAGGTCGAGGTGGCGTGGCTCGATGCCTTCCTCCACGAGCGTCGGCCCGGTCGAGAGATCGAGGATCGGCTGGGCGACCCAGTTCCGCGGGTCGGCGCGGATCGACTCGGCGGCGCGGTCGAGCTCGTCGGTACTCGCCCGGTTCCCGATCACGATGCCGTACCCGCCGCTCTCGTTGGCCGGCTTGAGCACGAGCTCGCCGAGGTTGGCGAGGACGTGGGCACGCTCGTCGGGGTACATGCAGCGATACGTGGGGACGTTCGGGATCAGCGGCTCCTCGCCGAGGTAGTAGCGGACGATGTCCGGCACCCAGGCGTACACGACCTTGTCGTCGGCGACTCCGGCGCCTGGAGCGTTGGCGATGGCCACGTTGCCGGCCATCCAGGCGCGCATCAGCCCAGGCACGCCGAGCATCGAGTCGGGTCGGAACACCTCCGGATCGATGAACAGGTCATCGATGCGGCGGTAGATCACGTCGACGCGCTCGAGGCCCTGGATCGTCTTCATGTAGACGACATCGTCGTCGCCGACGTGGAGATCGTCGCCCTCGACGAGTTCGGCGCCGATCCGCTGGGCGAGGAACGAATGCTCGAAGTACGCCGAGTTGAAGATGCCGGGGGTGAGCACGGCGATCGTCGGGTCACTGCGACCGTCGGGCGCGAGCGAGCTCAGCAGGCGATTGAGCTCGTCGGTGTACCCGTCGACCGGGCGGATGAGGTAGCGCTCGAACAGCTCGGGGAACGTGCGCTTGGCGACGCTGCGGTTCTCGAGGACGTAGCTGACCCCGGACGGCACGCGCAGGTTGTCCTCGAGCACGTAGAACTGACCATCGCCGGCGCGGACGAGGTCGGAGCCCGAGATGTGCGCCCACACCCCGAACTTCGGGTGGATGCCACGGCACTCGGGCCGGTAGTTCGTCGAGTCGGCGAGCAGCTCGGCGGGGAAGACACCGTCGGCGATGATCCGCTGGTCGTTGTAGATGTCGTCGACGAACTGGTTGATGGCCCGCAACCGCTGGGCGAGACCTCGTTCGACGGCTGCCCACTCGGTTCCCGGGATCAGGCGCGGGATGATGTCGCACGGCCACGCCCGGTCGATGTTCTGCCCGTCGCTGTAGACGGTGAACGAGATCCCCATCGTGAGGATCTCCAAGTCGCAGACACGCTGGCGGTCGCGCAGCTCGTCGATCCCGAGGCGATGCAGCAGCTCGAGGAGGTCCCGGGCAATCGGCCGCGGACTCCCGTCGGCCTCGAGCAGCTCGTCCATGCGCCCGCGACCGTACCCCGCGCCCCCGATCTCGTGAAGAAACCGCATCGCTGCGTAACCATCTGTTCACGAGATCGGCGACAGCCAGGCAGCCCCAGGCAGCCAGGCGGCCCGCAGTGGTCAGTCGGTGGTGGCGGGCTTGGGTTCTTTGGGGAGGCCGAGGACGCGCTCG
>CAZQCP010000124.1:0-9224 GCA_964592115.1 uncultured Ilumatobacteraceae bacterium | reverse complement strand
CGACGCGCTCGGCACTCCGGCGTGGTACACCACGACGAGCGTGACGGCCACGGCGCGCATCCCGTCGAGCGCCGGCCGATACGCCCACGCCGCGGGCGCGCTCACCAGACGAACTCGAACGAGGTCACCTCGGCCGCACGCGGGACGTACCGGACGACGCCCCAGCCGATCGTGTCGTTCCAGGTGAGCTCGGACGACTCCGCCGTACCATCGGCGAAGCGCAAGGTGACACCAAAGGGCTGCCCGTCGGCCGGCCGGATGAACACGGCGAGCTGGCGGTCGCCCGCGGACGTGACGAATACCAGGTCGCCCTGCTGTGCGGTGTCGTCGATGCAGTCGGACCCATCGATCGTGCGCCAGCAGATCTTCGACGGTCCAGTGCCCGGGTCGTTCCACGACAGGTCGAGGTCGGGGACGAGCCGGTACCACGACGGCGGCGATGACCCGAACGCCGTGACGGGCACGTCAATGACGTCGTCCGTGTCGGGGAGTATCGCCGCGGCGTCCTCACCGATCGCTGTGCCGACGGGGGCATCGGGGCCGGTGACCGGTGCGGACGCTCCGGGCACCGATGGGTCCGCTGGCGACAACCCGGGAGTCGACAGCTCCGGAGTCGAGGACAACGGATTCGAGGAGACCGACACGGTTCCGGTCGGCGGCAGCTCCGACGGCGACGAAGGTCCTGGCGCATCGCGGGTTCCCGACGCGAGCGCGATGGCGCCCACCATCACCGCTACAAGACCTGCCACCGCGGCGAGTCTCCACGTCGCGAAGCGCCGGTCGTGCGTCTCCGCGGACGTCTCGCCGGCGGCACGCAGCATCGCCCGACGCACGACGAGTGCAGCGTCGAGGCGTGGGCCGCGCTCGGCGACACGTTGGAGGTCGTGTGCGAGATCGCTCATTGGCCCATCTCCTCGTCGAGTCGCTGGCGGAGCCTGCGGCGTGCCCGCACCGCCATCTGCCGGGCGTTGTCGGGGCGCACCTGGAGCAGGCCGGCGATCGTCGCCAGGTCATGCCCCTCCACGTGTTGCAGGTACAGAACTGCTCGCTCTGCAGGGCGCAGCGCGGCGAGCTCGCCCAAGTCGGAGGGATAGTGGTCAGAGGCGCTTCCCGTGTGGCCGCCGGCGAGACGCTCGAACGCTCGCCGGCCTCGGCCCAGCCGCCGCCGATGGTTCGACGACACGCTGAGGATCGCCCGCCGGAGGTAGGCCGCCGGATCGGTCAGCCGACTGATCGGGCCGGCGCGCAGCACGCTGACCAGCGCATCGTGCACGACGTCGTCCGGTGCGAGCTCCCGCGGGGCGACCACGGCGGCGAATCGGCGCAGCCCCGGATACAGCGCGAGCAGGATCGCTTCATCACGCCGCGCGTCCTCCTCACCGTCCTCGCTCGGCACGACGCGCTTCATACACTCTCAAGGCACCGGTGGCGGGCGATATGTGACACGCCCGCCGCGCGGCACCGTCACGACCGGCACGAAGCCCGCCCAGTTCGCAAGCTGTCGGCGTACGTGCCGGACTCCGCCACCGATGCCGACAACCTCGGAACCAGTCGGGATCTGTGCCGGCGACGCGACGGCGACGGCGCCCCGGACGTGGACGAGGACGTGGACGAGGACGAGGACGTGGACGAGGAAGTCAGCCCGGGTTGGCGAAGACCATCGTCCAGTAGGGCGTGCCGCTGGCGTTGAATGCCAGGCCGACGCCGACGTGGGTGTACGAGCCGAGGTTGTTCTTGCGGTGGCCCGCGCTGTTCATCCAGGCGCTGACGACCGCCGCCGCATCGCGCTGGCCGAACGCAACGTTCTCGGCCCAACCGGTCCAGACGTAGCCAGCCGCCGTGATCCGTTGGCCAGCGTTCGAGCCGTTGCTGCCCGTGTGCGCGGCCGCGTACCACCTGTCGAGACTCCACGTGGATTGGTCACGCGAGTGAGCATCCGCGGCCGCGGTCAGCCTCGCGTCGAGAGCCAACGGGCCGAGGCCCTCGCGTGCCCGCTCCGCATTGAGGAGATCCACGACCTGTTGAGCAACCGTCGGCACCGGCGGCGGCGGCTTGGGCGGAGCGACACGCACCGCGTTGGCCAGCGAGCGCGCTGGCGACGGACCCGTGATCGCCATCGGTGCATTCGATGCCCCTGCCGGTGCCGCAACCATCAAAGTCGCGGCGATCACCACCATCGCCACCAGTCGTCGAGTCATCGTCCTCTTATCGGCTCCCACCGCCCGCAACTTGACCCGCTTCTGTCACCGTAGTTCCCACTGCAGAGAGATGTTCAGCGGGGTGTCACGCTCGTGTCACAACGGTGCCAGGCACCTCTGTGACCTCGACCGATCAGCCCCGAGCCCCTACGTGTCCGGCCGAGCCGAGCAACTGTGTCACACCCCCTCGTCAGAATGAATGCATGGGGAACGGGTCAGCGACCAGCATGCCGTCGGGGTCGGCGGTGCTCGATCGTGCCGACGCGGCGACCGTGACCTTGCGCCGAGCACGAGCGACGCAACTCGACGACGTCCACGCCGCGGTCACATCGGGTCGCTGGCAGATCCACGGGTTCCGGTCGCCGCACAACTGGCTCGCGGTCACCACTGGTGAATCACCCGGCCAGTGTTCGACCACGTTGCACCTCGCCGACCGCATCCAGCACATGCCGGTCGTCAAGGACCGCTTCGCCGATGGCGTGCTCGCCGAATCAGCGCTCCGCTTGCTCGCCGACGCCTGGCGCCCCGAGATCGCTGACGCCTTCGCCCGCGACGAACAGATGCTCACCGGTTGGGCCGGCCGACTCCCGCACCGCGACTTCAAACTCGTGCTGAACACGTGGGTCCTGCACGCCGATCCCGATCGGGCCAACACGACCGCACACGACCAGTTCGACTCCCGCTCGCTGCACCTGTCCGAACTGCTCGACGGGATGGGCCGCCTCGATGGTCTCCTCGATCCCGAAGGCACGAAGCTCGTCCTCGAAGCCATCAGGTTCCTGTCCCAGCGCGCCGGCGACGACGACACTCGCACGGCAGCTCAGCGCCGCGCCGACGCGTTGGTCACCATGGCCAAGCAAGCCCTCAACGACGCCCAACCGGTTCCGGGACGCAAGCGTTCGCGACCCAAGATCATCGCCACCATCGACTGGGCCGACCTCGCCAACGGCGCCAACGGCGGCATCCTGGACACCAGCTCCGGGCCGATCGCGCTCACCGCCGAGGCCATTCGCCGACTCGCCTGCGATGCCGGCGTCAGCAGGCTCATCACCGGCCCCGGCTCGACGATCATCGACTACGGCCGCACCACGCGCACCGTGTCCGATGCCCAGTTCGAGCTCCTCACCATCCGCGACCACGGCTGCCGGATCGTCGGCTGCCCGATCGGCCCGTCGGGATGCGACGCCCACCACAGCATCCACTGGGCCAACCACGGCAACACCGATCTCGACGACCTCACCCTGGTCTGCTGGTACCACCACCACTGGCTGCACGAACAACACTGGAAACTCGAGCCCCTCGGGGCGGGCCACTTCCAACTCACCGATCCGCACGGCATCGTCCATCCGCTGCGACCGCCGATGGTCGGGATCACCATGCCCCTGTTCTGAACGTGCTCGCTGCGTCTGAGAATCTCCGAGTGTTGTAGCGAGATGTCCTGAGAAGTAGGATCTTGTCCATGACAGCGAGTCTCCGCGAGCTCAACACGCGCGCGAGTGCTCTCGCTCGACGGGCACAGGCGGGTGAGGTGATCACGATCACCGACCGGGGTCGCCCGATCGCCGAGCTCGGCCCGCACCGCTTCGGGTTCCGCTTCGCCGACAAGGCGGAGGTCCTTGGTGGGTTCCAGAGGCTGGTGCCGATCGACCACGACCGCTTCCGGCACGATCTCGACGCGGCCGCCGACGCCACGTTCCGTGATCCCTACGACGGATGAACGACCGCCTCCCCGCTGGCGTGCTCGACACGTGTGTCGTCATCGCGCTCGGCCGCGTCCGGTCCGATGAGCTTCCCGAACATCAGGCGATCACGACGGTCACGCTCGGCGAACTGAGCGTCGGGCCGTTGGCCACCGACGACCTCGACGAACGTGCCCGGCGCCAGGCGGTCCTCCAAGCGGCCGAGCATCACTTCGCGCAGTCGATGCTGGCGTACGACGCGCCCGCGGCGCGCGCCTTCGGTCGCGTCATGGCCGGTGCCTTCCGCCGCGACCGGCCGTCGCGTGGGCGGGTCAGCGACTTTCAGATCGCCGCGATCGCCGTCGCCAATCGCCTCGCGCTGTACACGATCAACGCCGCCGACTTCGCCGGCATCGACGGCCTCGATCTCCGGACGGTCTCGCCACCCGCGACCTGAACGCGACTCAGTCGGCGCCGTCGTCGGACTCGGTATTCACGCGCCCGGGCAGGCAGATGGCGGTACCGATGAGCGCCGCGGCGAGCGACGCGACGAGCACACCGAGCTTGGCCTCGTCGGCGTGGTGGCTGGCACCGAATGCCAGCTCGGTGACGAACAGCGAGACCGTGAACCCGATGCCGGCGAGCGCGCCCGCACCGAGCACGTACCGCTTCGTGACACCGGCAGGCAGGCGCCCGATGCGGAGGGCGACGGCGAGGAGTGTCGCCACCGTGACACCGACGGTCTTGCCGACGACCAGTCCGAGGATGACGCCCCACGTGACCGGTTCGGACATCAGGCTGCCGATCTCGTCGACGGGAACCCGGATGCCCGCGTTGGCCAAGGCGAACACCGGCACGACCAGGAATGCCGACCACGGGTGCAGCCGATGCTCGAGCCATTCGACCACCGACACCGACTCCTGCGCCCGGCGCGACATGCGTGCCGCGGTCTTGACGTCGTCGATGGTCATGCCGGTCTCGTCGGCGTCGATCAGGTCCTCCGAGCGCCGAGGAGTGACGGGAGCGAGGAGTCCGAAGGCGACGCCGGTGAGCGTCGTGTGGATGTGCGCCTCGTGGAGCGACCACCAGCAGATCGCACCGAGCACCACGTACACGCCGATCGACTGCACGCGCGGGCGAAGGATCACGGCCACCACGAGCGTGGCGACGGCTGCGGCGAGCCACACGAACGACACCCCCTCGCTGTAGAACACGGCGATCACGATGATCGCCCCGAGGTCGTCGGCAACGGCGAGGGCGAGCAGGAACAGCTTCAACCACGACGGCACCCGGCGACCGAGGATGGCGACGACACCGGTGACGATCGCGATGTCCGTCGCCATCGGGATCCCCCAGCCGCGGGAGCCCGACGTGCCGGCGTTCAGCGAGTAGAAGATCAGGGCCGGCACGATCATCCCGCCGAGCGCGGCGATCACCGGAAGGGCTGCCTGCCTCGGGTCGCGCAGCTCACCTTGTGTCAGCTCACGCTTGATCTCGAGACCGACGACGAAGAAGAACAGCACCATCGCCAGGTCGTTGACCCACTCGCGGACCGTGAGCGACAGCTCGTGCGACCCGGCGGTGATCGTGACATGGGTGTTCCACAGATCGAAGTAGCTCTCCCACCATGGTGAGTTCGCCCAGACCATGGCAACGATTGCCGCGATCACCAGCAGCACGCCCGCACCGGCCTCCTGGTGGAGGAAGTCGGTCAGCGGTCGGATGAGACGCACGCCCTCGCCCGACCGGTCGGTCGCCCGGCTCGATGAGTCGGTCGGGTGGTCGTCGGTTCGTGTCATGCTGGCTCGATCGGCCGGGCCAGGTCGGTGACGAACTCGTACCGAGCGAGCCCGTCGAGCTGCCGGGGATCGAGACGGATCTTGGCCGAGCGCGATCCTGCGCCGACGATCACCTGGTCGCGCTCGAGCACTCGCGCATCGAGCCACACGGCGAGAC
Organism: uncultured Ilumatobacteraceae bacterium; assembly: GCA_964592115.1. Lineage (GTDB taxonomy): Bacteria > Actinomycetota > Acidimicrobiia > Acidimicrobiales > Ilumatobacteraceae > Sva-07. Next base: position 3,391 of record CAZQCP010000124.1, on the reverse strand, counting down.
CGTCGGGCAGCCCGAAGATCGTGACGCCACCGATCTCTTGCCCCGTCAGCTCGCGGGTGACGTCGGCGGGCGCGAAGCTGACCTTGCTCGCACCGAGTTTGCGGCGCACGACACCGTTCACGTCGAGGCGCGTGTGGGCGAGGGCGACGCACACGACGGCGAGCCCGACGGGCTTCCTCGACGCGATCAGGATCGCGTTGGCGGAGTCTTCGAGCGCGACACCGTAGGCGGCGCAGAACTCGGCCGTGTCGGCGAGCGCCGGGTCGCAGTCCATCACCTCGTACGCCAACCCGAGCCGGTCGAGGTCAGCGATCACATCCGGATGCGCGCTCACACGACCTCCGCCGGTTCCGGACGATCTCGGTCGAATCCGTCCCGCTCCCCGGGAAGATCGCTACCGAGATCGGCAGGGAGCTCGACGGGGGCCGGAGTGAGCAGGCGGCGGGCCCACGTGTCGAGTTGCAGGCCGACGGCGAGGAGGGCGATGGCAACCACGCCGTCGAGCCACCAGTGGTGGCCGGTGGCGGCGACGACGAACACGGTGACCGCGAAGTGCGCCATGCCGAGCCAGCGCCAGCGGCTGGTGGACGCGGCGAGCATGCCGAAGGCCACGACCGCCGCCCACGCCACGTGCAGCGATGGCATCGCCGCGAACTGCGACGACACGCCGGTGCCCGTCTCGCCGTAGACGTCCATGCCGTACATCGCCGACACGTCGACGTAGCCGAGGTCGGTGAGGAAGCGCGGCGGAGCGACCTTGACGAAGCGGATGAACAAGCAACCGGCGGTCACGAACGCCAAGCCGTTGCGCCAGTGCGGGTACACGTCGCGGTGACGGGCATAGAGCCACACGAGGAACGCGATCAGCGCTGGCACGTGGGCGACCGCGTAGTACCAGGCGGAGAACCGGCCGAGCCACTCGTGATCGAGCACGAAGTGCTGCAACGACAGCTCCGACGGCAGATGCAGCCACTCCTGGACCCGGGCGATGTCGTACCCGCGCTCGAGTGCGCCGTCGGCACGGGTGAGCGGCAGGTTCTTGGCCATCCGCCAGATCGAATAGAGCGTGGCGACGAACGCGAACTCCATCGCCGCCGGGCCGATGATCTCGCCGACCCGCGTCGGCCGCCGACGCCGCAGCGCCAGTGCAACGAGGCCCGCGATCACCGCCGCGGCGAGCGCCTGGTCCCACGTCGGCCACCTCACGGTTACCGCGCGTAGGTGGTGACGGTGTCGGCAGCGTCGATGAGCCAGCCCGGGAACACGCCGACGAACAACGTGAACACGGCGGCCGCGGTGATCGCCAATCCCATCGTGAACGGCACCTTCACCTCCGGTCCCGTCGGTTCGGCGTCGGCGGCCGCGGTCGGGTCGCCGACCCACATCGTGACCATGATCCGCAGGTACAAGAACGCCGCGATCACCGCCGCCAACATGGCGATGACGGCGATGGCGTAGCTCTCGACGTCGACGGCGGCGGAGATGACGCCGAACTTGGCGATGAACCCGCCGGTGAACGGCACACCCGCCTGGGCGAGTAGGAAGACGGTGAACGCCAAGGCCAATGCGGGGCGGCGCTTGGCGAGCCCCGTGAACGCACCGAGGTCCGTGTCGCCGTCGGCGCTGCGGGCGACGACGGTAACGACGGCGAACGAGCCGATCACGAGCACCGAATACAAGATCAGGTACAGCACGACGGACGGCATGCCGGGCCCGGCGTCGGCTTCACCAGCGTGATGAGCGGCCGCCTCCACGCCGACGAGGATGAACCCGGCGTGGCTGATCGAGGAGTAGGCGAGCATCCGCTTGACGTTCGTCTGCACGACGGCGAGCACCGAACCGGCGATCAGCGTGAGGAGCGACATGACCCAGATGACCGGGCGCCAGTCGTCGCGGAAGAACGGCAGCGCGATCACGAGCACGCGCAACATCGCGGCGAACGCCGCCGCCTTGCCGACCGACGCCATGAACGCCGTGACGGGCGACGGTGCGCCTTGGTACACGTCGGGCGTCCAGAGATGGAAGGGCACGGCTGCGACCTTGAAGCCGAGCCCGACGATCAGCATGGCGATGCCGGCGAGCGCGAGCGCGTCATTGTCGAACGGTGCCACCGACGTGGCCAGCGCGGCGACCATCTCGGTGATGTTCGTCGTGCCCGTCGCGCCGTAGACGAGGGCGATGCCGTAGAGGAAGAACGCCGACGAGAAGCCACCGAGCACGAAGTACTTGAGACCCGACTCGGCACTCTCCCGGCTGCGGCGGTTGCTCGCCGCCAGCACGTACAGCGCGAGCGACAGCGTCTCGAGACCGAGGAACAGCACGATCAGGTCGTTCGCCGATGCCATGACGACACCGCCGACGGCAGCGACGAGGTAGAGCGCGTAGATCTCCGGACCTTCGTTCATCGTGGTGCGCAGGTAGTCCTCGGACACGAGCGACACCAGGATCACGCCGACGCAGATCGTGATCGTCATGAACATGGCGAGCGTGTCGAAAGCCAGCGCACCGCCGACGAGCGTGGACGGGCCGCCATCGGAGATGTCGTCCCACTGGAACATCGCCAGCACGATCGTGGCGATCGCGATCGCCACCGTCACCAGCGAATATGTGCCCTTCGGCCAGCGCGGCGTGAGTGCCCCCACCACGAGCAGGCCGAGCGCGCCGCCGACGAGCGTCAAGAGTGGCGACAGTGCGAACCAGGCGACGTCTGGTCCGACGAACGTGTCGATCTGGGCCAACATCAGTCCGCCTCCCCGTCATCGTGCGCGTCCGGGTCATCGCCGCGATCGACGAGGTGGAACTGCGGTTCCGGTTCGACGTAGTCGGTGTGCGCTTCCACGTGGTCGATCAACAGGTCGATGCTCGGCTCGAGGCGGTCGAGGACCGGCTTGGGATAGACGCCCATGAACACGATCAGGCCGAGGAACGGCAACAGCACGAGTCCCTCTTTGAGGTTCAGCTCGCGGAACGACTTGTTGTCCTCGGACGGCTCACCGTGGAACACGCGCTGGTACGCCCACAGCAGGTAGAGGGCAGCCAGGATCACGCCAGCCGCGGCGACGACGGTCCACCAGCGCGCCGTGAGGAACGACCCGGTGAGCACGAGGTACTCGCCGACGAACCCGTTGAGCCCGGGCACGCCGATCGATGACAGCATCACGACCATGAACCCGGCAGCGAAGATCGGGGCGACCTTCTGCAGGCCGTTGAGCTCGCTGATCTGGCGGGTGTGACGGCGCTCGTAGATCCAACCGACGAGCAAGAACAAGGCGCCGGTCGACACCCCGTGGTTCAGCGCTTGGAGCACGCCACCGGACAACGACTGCGTCGTGAAGGCGAACGTGCCGAGCACGATGAAGCCGAGGTGGGCGACGGACGAGTAGGCGACGAG
>CAZQCP010000123.1:0-9411 GCA_964592115.1 uncultured Ilumatobacteraceae bacterium | reverse complement strand
CTCGCCGAGGTGCTCGGTCTGCCGTCGGTCACGTTCGCCAAGACGGTGTCGGTCGATGGCGGCACGTTGAAGGTCGACCGGCAGACGGAGGCCGGCTACGACGAGGTCACGTGTTCGCTGCCGGCCGTCGTGTCGGTGACCGCGGGTGTCGTCGAGCCGCGCTACCCGAGCTTCAAGGGCATCATGGCTGCGAAGTCGAAGCCGGTCGAGACGGTCACCGCCGCCGATTTGGGCATCGAGTCGGTGTCGTGGGCCCAGCAGATCGCCTCGGTCGAGGACGCTCCTGCTCGTGAGGCTGGTGAGGTCATCGAAGACGATGGCGAGTCGTTCAACAAGATCGTCGAGTTCCTCGACAATCTGAAGGTCATCTGAGAAGGGCTGCCACTGACATGAGTATCGAAAACATTTGGGTGTTCGCGCAGGCCGCCGAGGGCGCGCCGACCACGGGCACGCTCGAACTGCTCACCAAGGCCCGCAGCCTCGGCGGCAACGTGTCGGCGTTCATCGCCGGTGACGGTGCGGCGGTCGCGGGCGCGCTCGGCGATCACGGCGCGGCGAAGGTGTACGCGACCGGTGATCTCGGTGGCGCGCTGCCGGGCGTCGCGGTGGCTTCGGCGATGAAGGCCGTGATCGATGGTGGCGACTCGCCCGATCTGATCATGTTCCCGCAGAGCTACGAGGGCCGCGACGTGATGGCTCGCCTGTCGGTCAAGCTCGACCGCACCGTGCTCACGAACAACACGGCGATCACCGTCGAGGGCGATTCGGTCACGGTGCAGACGCCGATCTTCGGTGGCACCAAGCTCGTCAACTCCACGTTCAGTGGTGAGCGTCCGTTCCTGGCGGCGTTCCGTCCGAAGAGCTTCGTCGCCGAGGCGGGCGCGGGTGCGGCCGGTGAGGTCGTGTCGGCTCCTGCCGGTGACCTCGGGTCCACGGGTGGCGCGACGGTCACGGCGGTGCATGTCGAAGAGACGTCGGGTCCCAAGCTCGACGAGGCGGCTGTGGTCGTGGCCGGTGGTCGTGGTCTTGGCGAGTCGGAGAAGTTCCAGATGATCGAGGATCTGGCCAAGGCCCTCAAGGGTGCTCCGGGCGCGTCGCGAGCGATCGTCGACGCCGGCTGGGTGCCCTACAGCTACCAGGTCGGCCAGACCGGCAAGGTCGTCAAGCCCACCGTGTACATCGCTGCCGGCATCTCCGGTGCGACGCAGCACATGGTCGGCATGAAGGGCGCCAAGAACATCATCGCCATCAACAAGGACAAAGAAGCCCCGATCTTCGGCATCGCCGATCTCGGCATCGTCGGCGACGTCCACAAGGTCCTCCCCCAACTCCTCGACGCCCTCAAGTCGCGCTGACCCAGTAGCGAACCACCCGAAATGTGCCTCGTTCGTGGCGCCAGGCGCCACAAGCCGGGCACATTTCCGCGTGCGGGCAGTGTCACGAGCGCTGTCACGTGTTGATCCCACCGAGCATGGTGCCGAGCGCGCGCCGCGTCGCTGAGCTGTCGTAGGCGGCGAAGCGCTCGGCGAACTCCGCTCGGGCGGCGACTTGCTGCTGCTCGAGCCGTCGGGTGAGTCGGTCGATGGCAGCCATCGTGTCGTCCGACGCCCCGGCCCCGAGCTCAGCGGCGACATCGCGCAGCAGTGCGGTCTGGACCGCGACGTCCTGGTGCGTGCCGAGGTTGTCCTGGAACGACTTGAGTCGCTTGACGTACCGACTCCGGGGCGCATCGGGCAGCAGGCTTCCGAAGCACTCGAGGAGATAGCGCAGCTTCTTGGCGTCCTTGCGGAGGTCGTGGACCCGCTCGGCGGGCGTATCGGGAGCGATCTGCCGCCCCCGATCGATCAGCCGGTCGTGGGCGCGCTCGATCCGTGCCGCGACGAGCGGCCCGAGCGGCCGGCCGGCTCGCCGTGGGAGGTCGCCGCGCACGACCGGCTCGGTGAGCCACGCGTGCCACTGATCGATCAGCGCTGTCGTCCGATCCGAGCGAAGCGCTTGCTCGAGCTCAGCGCGCGCGCCGGCGCGTCGTCGTTCGATGGCCTCGCGCACCGGTGCCAGTGCGACCGCCGTCTCGGCGCCGAGGGGTTCGGTGGTGCGCGCCCAGTCGAGCAGGCAGACGTCGAGGTCGCGCGGCGTTCCGGTGACCGAGGCCAGCCGGGCGAACCCCCGCCGGGTGGGCTCGCGCACGTCGGCGGGGATCACACCCTTCGCGACACCCAAGACAGTGCGGGTGCGGCGCACGGCGATCCGGAACTGGTGGAGGAACGCGGGCTCAGCCTGGTCGATGGCGTCTTGCCAGTTCGCCTCGATCACCGTGTCGAGCTTGGCCAGTACGGCGCGGAAACCGTCGATCGCCGCCATTTCGGGATCGAGCGGGGCGGTCACCCACGCCATGGAGCGCTCCTGGTCATCTCGAGTTCGGAAGGTGACCACACGCGATCACGGCACCACCTTGTCACGTGGTGTCGAAGCTAGCGTCGGTAGGCCGCATACTGATCAGGTGGCGATCGAGATCGAACGCAAGTTCATCCTGCACGGGTCCCCACCCGCCGATCGACTCGGCGCCGGGGTACGGATCAGGCAGGGTTACCTCGCCGAGAACGAACCGGTCGAGGTACGTGTTCGCATCGCCGACGCCGCGGCGACCCTCGTACTCAAGGCAGGGACCGGGCTCTCCCGAACCGAGGTCGAGCTGCCGATCTCGCTGGCGCAGGCCGAAGCGCTGTGGCCGTACACCGCCCGTCGACGAATCGCCAAGACACGCCACCGCGTGGTGCTCGACGATGATGCGCGACTCGTAGCGGAAGTCGACGTGTACGGCGGCGCGCTCAGCGGTCTGTGTGTCGTGGAGGTCGAGTTCGACTCCGAGGAGGATGCCGCCGCGTTCGTTCCTCCCGAGTGGTTCGGCCGCGAGCTCACCGGGGAGGTCGGTTGGGGCAACGCCGCGCTCGCTCGCGATGGCCGACCCGACTGATCGTCGAGGGGAGCCGGAGCGGTGCCCCGCCCGCACGGGTCGTGTCCCTCGTCGATGGGGTACGACGGAGCGTGGGCCGGCCGTCGGGAACGCGTGTGACTGAACCTCGACACGCGCCAGGATCGGCAACCGATCACACGGCATCGCGGGCGAGGATGGCCCAGGCGACCGATTCGTGTGGGTCCTCGATCACGAGCTGGAGCGTCCAGCCGACGACGGGCTCGAACGCGTCCCAGCGGTACCACCGCAGCTCATGGGCGAGCTCACCGAGGCGGTCGGGAGCGACCGGCCACTCGTCGAGCAGGTCGCCGAGCGCGGCGAGCAGCCACCACGCGCCGAAACGGCCCGCGGCCGCGCCGCGGCGCCGCCCGTGGGCGCCACCGCTGGCACCGGCCCACGCCAGCCAGGCGAGCGCTGTCGCGGGATCGAGTTCGCACCAGCGAGCGCTGCGCACGCCAAGGGCTCCGATCGCGGCAGCCCCGTCGCCGTCGACACAGACCACGTCGAGCTGTCCGTTGGACGTCGTCAGCCACGGTTCGACGAGCTGGCGCACCGACAGTTCGACGTCGTCGTCGAGCACATCCGCGCCGCTCGTCGGAACGATCGCCTGCCACTCGTCGGGGAGGCGGGGCATCGGCGCATCGACGCCCGCATCGGAATACGTGGCGAGCGCGTAGCGCGGCTCCCAGCCTTCGATCGACAGCGGGAGGTCGAGGACCGGCGCCAGATCGGGAGCATCGACTGCCTCGTCGCGCAGCACGCGCTCGTGGGCGACGAACGTGGCTCGTGGTCCGAGATCGAGCTCCGGTGCCAGCTCGACCCAGGTGTGGAACTGGGCGGCGACCTCGGTCAACGGACCGATCGTGAACCGCCCCGACAGTCCATCGGATTCGTCGAGCACGGCGCCGACGAACTCGGGCTCGGCGAGCAGCGCCAAGCGGTACTCGGCGAGCGTCGCCGCCGGCCACAGCTGCCGTCCGGTGGCGACGGCGGAGCGGGCGCGGTCGCGGACGCGCAACACGCCAGCCCAGTCGCGCGTCCCGCAACGATCGTCGATCATCCGCACGAGCCCGTCGAGGTCGCCACGGTGGATGAGCGTGTCGAGCTCGCCGTCGATCACACCAGTGGCCAGGGGTAGCGGCGTCCGGTCGGGTCGGTCGGGAAGGCGCCAGCGGCGACGCAGCGCCGAGCGCGTCGGCGGAGCGCTTCGACGTCGTCGTCGTCGAGCAGCGCAGCGAGGTCGAGCGGCACGGAGTCGGCGAGCCGGGCGACCCGTTCGAGCCAGGCCGCCGGGATCGGTTCGCCACCGAACTCCCAGATCACCGTCCGCAGCTTGTCGTCGGCGGCGAAGCACAGCCCGTTGTCGATACCCCAGATCGACGCCAGCCGATCGCCATCTGCCGGCTTCAACAACACGTGGCCGCTCTTGCGGTCGGTGTTGTTGGCGAGCACGTCGAGCAGTGCCATCTTGCGCAGCTCGTCGTGGAGGTCGGGGTGCGCCTCGTGGATCGTGAAGTAGTGCTGGCTGTGGTCGGCATCGACGAACCACTGCACCGAACCATCGCCCATCGGCCCGTCGCGCAACACGGTGGGGGGGATGATCCCGAACCCGAGGTGCTCGCTCAAGCGATAGGTCGCCACCTCGCGACGATGGAGGCCCGGCTCGAAGTCCCACAACGGACGCTCGCCGCGCACGGGCTTGTAGATCGCCGGGTGTGAGCGTCCGTCGTGCACGACGTGGACGAGGAACGTCGCGTTGCTGCTGTACGGCATCCGCCCTTCGACTTCGATGTCGCCGCGCAGCAGGTGCTCGACCGGATCGTCGACCTCGTCGAGGCGGAGCAGCACGCCACGCTCGTCGTCGGCCGTGTCCTCCATCGCGCCCTCAGTTCATCCGCGGACAGGCGTGGCCGTCGGGGTCGATCGGGAGCGCGCACCACTGGCACGGGGGCCGCCCGGCCTCGACCACCGCGTCGGCGTGATCGCAGAACGCCGCGGCCTGGCCCCTGCTGAGGTACAGGCGAACGTGGCCGCGGTCGTCGTCGAGCGGCTCGCCCTCGTCGTCGACCTCGCCGGCCTCTTCCAACTGGATCAACACCCGGTCGCTGCTGCGGTCGTAGCCCAAGCCGATGGGTCCGACCACGAACGCTGCGTCGAGCGGATCGCGCAGTTCGAACGCACCGCTCATCGGGCGGTCCTCGGCGGGGGGCAGATCGGCGAGCACCCGGCGGAGGTATTGCACGATCGCCGCCGTCTGCTGCTTCTCGCACTTGACGGTCACCTTCGTGCCGTCGCCGCGCGCCTGGAGGAGGAACGTGCGCTCACCAGGACGGCCGACCGTGCCGACGGTGAACGCGCTGACCTCGTCGAACTCGTAGAACGTGCTCACGTGCCTGCGCTCGCCCTCACCTGCAGCCGATCACGACGGCCGCAGCTCGGTCAGGGGTCGGCCAGTCGAGTTGACGGCGAGCACCGCCGGCCCGCCCGGCCCCCATGTGATCGCCGTGACGGAGGCGGGGCTCACGACGATGCGCTGGAACAGGTCGATGTGCGTGCCGAGGGCGTGGGCGACAGCGGCCTTGATGGTGTCGGCGTGCGACACGCACACGATCGTGCCACCGACGTGCGCCGCCCGCAGCCGATCGAGCGCCGTGACCATGCGCGTCTGCATCTCCGTGAAGCTCTCCCCGCCCGGGAAGCGGAACGTCGACGGTGCCCGTTGCACGGTCTGCCACTCGGGGAGCTTCATCAGACGCTTCAACTCGGCACCCGTCCACTCGCCGAAGTCGCACTCGGTGAGTCCGCGGTCGACGACGACCTTCAGGTCGCGCACCTTGGCGATCGGGGCGGCCGTCTGGCGCGCCCGTTCGAGCGGTGAGCTGTACACGGCGTCGACGCGAGGCAGCGCGGCGATCCGCTCGGCTGCGACGTCTGCCTGTTGCCGGCCTTCGTCGGCGAGCGACAGCCCCTTCGCGCGGCCAGGGAGGACCTTGCCCGTGGTCGGCGTCTGCCCGTGGCGCACGAGCAGCACGGTCGTGAATGGTGGGTGGGTGGATCTCTTCGTCGCCATCTGCGATCCAACCTACTGTCGGGCTGGTGGGACCACTCGCCGCGCTGACCGCTGACGTGACAGCGTGCCGAGCGTGCCCACGGCTGGTCGCGTGGCGTGAGCAAGTGGCACGCGACAAGCGGGCGGCGTTCGCCGGCGAGGAGTATTGGGGTCGCGCCGTTCCCGGCTTCGGCGACCCCCATGCGCGCATCTTGGTCCTCGGTCTGGCACCCGCCGCGCACGGTGCCAATCGCACGGGGCGGATGTTCACCGGCGATCGCAGCGGCGACTGGTTGTTCCGGGCGATGCACCGCGCCGGGCTGGCGAACCAGCCGACGTCCACACATCGAGGTGACGGGCTCGAATTGCACGACGCGTGGGTCACGGCGACCGTTCACTGCGCCCCGCCCGACAACAAGCCGACGCCGGCCGAACGCGACGCGTGTGCGCCCTTCCTCACCCGCGAGCTGGAGCTGCTCGCCGACGTGCGCGTCATCGTGTGCCTCGGGCAGTTCGGCTATCAGGCCGCGTGTCGTCACCTCGGGGTGCGCCCGCGCCCGCGCTTCGGCCATGGCGTGGAGGTGCCGCTCGACGACGGGCGGACGCTCGTGTGCTCGTTCCACCCCAGCCAACAGAACACGTTCACCGGCCGCTTGACCGAACCGATGCTCGACGCCGTCTTCACCCGCGCCGTCGCCCTCGCGCGCACGTGACCACTGGTGACTGCCACCAATGAGGTTCCTGTGCAGGGGGTGCACGCGAAGCTCATCGGCGGGTGGAGATGGATGTCGTCGATGAGTTTGTCGTGCAGCAGGTGCACGTGAATCTCATCGGTGGGGGTCGGTGCCCCTGACGCGCGCGCTCGCCCGGTGGGTCGTGAAGTGTGGGCCGTTAACCTGGGGCCGCTGTGAAGACCTCCCGTCGACCTGTTGCCCTCCTCGCCGTCGCCGCGGTCTCGGTCCTCGGGCTGTCGGCGTGCAGCTCGGATCCCAGCGCCAAGCGAGTCGCCGAGGATCTCGTCAACACGCTTGCCGAGACGGATGCTGAGCGCGATTGCATGCTCGACATCATCGACGAATACGGCGCCGACCGACTCGACGAGCTCGGCAACGACGTGAACGACGGCGACGCGCAAGAGCAGGCTGCCGCCAACGCGGCGCTCGACGAGTTCGAAGCCGAACTCGCCGCCTGCCGCGACTGACCGACTCACGAACGGAGGGGACGGGCCTCAACGTTCGTTACTGCGCGCTGCCCGTCGACGTTGCGAGCCGGGCGAGTTGCTCAGCCGGCTGCCGGCTGCTCGCTCGGAGCAGGCGCGGCCTTCTTCTTCTTGGGCGGGGGGACCCCGACGGTCGGGGCTGTGTCGGCGAACTCGGGCCAGCGCCGCCGGCTGACGATCGACAAGAGGCGCAGCAACCGCATCGCCGTTTCGTCTTCCTGGGCGGGTTTGGCGATGATCGACCCGTCGGCGATCATCCGCTCGATCACGGCCTCGCCGAGCTCGGTGCGCACGATCGTGAGCGTCCAGTCGTTGTCCTCGCCGATGCCGCCGGTCGACACGTCGGCGTGCTCGGCGGCGAAGTCGGGGCAGTGCAAGCAGCCCGTGCGGGTCCAGGCGTGGCACTCCTTCAGGTCGATCTCGTGGTACGAGCCGTCCTTCATCCAGATCTGGAAGACGCCCTTGATGTTCATCTTCACCATGTCCTGTTTGGCGAGGCCGTACTTGGCCTCGAACAGCTCGGTGAAGATGGCGTCGTCGAACGTCTTGGAACACAGCAGGCCGATGTTGAACTGGAACGGCCGCGACACCTTGCCGGCCTTGCGGTCCCACATGATCGGCGGTGACGACGTCTGGCAGCCCATGCCCACCAGCGCCAGGCGCTCGTAGCCCTTCTCCTTGGCCTCGGGGAGAGCGAGCGGGTTCGAGCAGTACGTGTAGCGGCTCCCGGCGGTGGCGAGGATCTCGTCCTTCGTCGACACGACGACCGGCTTGGCTTTCCACGCGTCGTCGTCTTCGACGCCCGACACGAGCGCGGCGTCGATGTAGTCGTGCTCACGCAGCCACAGCAACATCGCCGACACGAGCCCACCGTCTTGGCCCATCTTGTGGACCATGTCGTCGCTGGCGCGGGTGAGGTAGAGCTGGCGCCAGATGCCAGCCATCTCGTCGGGCTCGCGGGTCCGGCCGAACAGGTGCAGGTCCGCCGCCGGCTCCCACGCCCGAAAGCGCGGACACGCGCGCGTGCAGGTGGTGCAGCCCTTCTCGCCGTGGATGCAGTTGTCGAGCCCGAGCTCTTCTTCGAGGTGGAACGGGATGTACTTGCCTTCTTCGTGCTCGTAACCGATCACGTCGTGCGGGCACGTGACGACACACCCGGCACACCCGGTGCACAGGCCCGTCGTGATGACCTCCGCGTACAGCTCCTTCCACTGCGCAGTCCACCTGCCGGCCTGCGCCGGAGTCTGGGGTGCCGACGTCTCGGTGGGCGAGTCCGAATCGGTGACGGTCATCTGGCCGACTGTAGGTCAGCCGTGCCGGAAACGCGAAGGCCCCCGGGCCCAACCCGTCTGAGGACGCACCGGGTGACCCGGGGGCCGACGCTCCGGTCGCGCGTGGGCGCTCCGGTCGAACGATCACCGTAGGAGTGGGCCGTTTCGCCTCGGTCGCGGCGTCGTTTCCGGCATGTGAACGATGACACGCCGTCGCCCGCGACGTGTGACTTGACCCGCGGGTCAAGTTTCGGGGCACAATGTGCACATGGACCTGTCGTATCCTGCCGAAGCCGAGGAGTTCCGCGTCGAGATCGCCGCCTGGTTGCGTGAGAATTTGCCCGAGGGGTGGTTCGACGACGGCTTCGAGATGTCCGACGACGAGCGCGCTCGATTCAACGAGGAGTGGCCGCAGAAGCTGTTCGAGGGCGGTTGGATCTGTGCCACGTGGCCCGCTGAGTACGGCGGCAAGGGGCTGTCGACGATGCAGGGCGTCGTGTTGTCCGAGGAGTTTGCACGCGCCAAGGCGCCGATGCGCGGTGACTTCTTCGGTGACACGCTCGTCGGACCGACCATCTTGCAGTGGGGGACCGAGGAGCAGAAGAAGGAGTTCCTGCCGGGCATCTTGCAGGGCAAGACCCGTTGGTGCCAGGGCTTCTCCGAGCCGAACTCGGGTTCCGACCTCGCCAGCTTGAAGACCACCGCGGTGCTCGACGGCGACGAGTGGGTCATCAACGGCCAGAAGGTCTGGACCACCCAAGGCCACCACGCCGACTACTGCTTCTTGCTCACCCGCACCGACCAAGAGGCGCCCAAGCACGCCGGGATCTCGTATCTCCTCGTGCCGATGCGCCAGCCCGGCATCGAGGTGCGCGGCATCGTGCAGCCCGACGGCCCC
>CAZQCP010000122.1:0-9633 GCA_964592115.1 uncultured Ilumatobacteraceae bacterium | reverse complement strand
GGTGCGACCGACTCGCCGACGCCGACCGAGGCCCCCGCTCCGCCGCGGGTCGTCGCCCGGAAGGTGGCGCCCAGCGGCGAGCGCGTGATCGGTCCATCCGGCACCGGCGACGGCTCGACCGGTGCGGTCAGCCCCGGCGAGGTCGAGGCGCTCAAGCCGCAACGGCCGCAGGATCGGCCCAAGCCGGTGAGGCAGAAGCCGACGCGCAAGATCCTGCCGGGTGACCTGATCTGCGGCGAGTGCGGCGAGGGCAACCCGCCGGCACGCAAGTTCTGCTCTCGCTGCGGAACTCCACTGGCGAGCGCGCAGGTGGCGAAGACGTCGTGGTGGCGCAAGCTGGTTCCGCGCCGCCGTCGCAAGTCGATGGCGGCCGGCGCCCGGCCCTGGAAGGCATCCGACGGCTCCCAGAAGAAGCAGCGCTCGGGGCGTGGAGGCTTCTTCGGCCGCGCCTTTCGTGCCCTGCGTCCGGTCATCGCCGTGGGAGTGTTGATCGCCGGGCTGCTGTTGGGCTTCTCGCCCGATCTTCGACAGCGCGCCACCTCGACGATCGGTGATGCAAAGGATTCCGTGATGTCGAGGATCCAGAAGACGTACGGTCCGATCGCCCCGATCGACGTCGCATCGAACTCGGCGCTCGCCGACGCGCCGGTGTCGCAGGCGATCGACAGCAACACGGTCACGAGCTGGATCGCCCCTGGCGATGGTCCTGAGCCGGTGATGGTCGTTCGCTTCGACGAGCCGATCGACCTCGAGAAGGTCAAGATCTGGAACGGCACTGCCGTCGGTTTCAAGGACCACGCCCGGGTGCGCGACATCCACTTCGTGTTCGACACCGGCCAGTCCTTCGACCTCGAGGTGGCCGATCTGCCCGATGGCCGGGACTACTCGATCGGCAACGGCAAGAACGTGCGAGAGGTCGAAGTGCACATCGTCGGCACCCACAGCTCGCTCGGGAGCGCCGACGTCGGCCTCAGCGAGATCGAGTTCCTGATCCGCCGTTGAAAGCGGCATTCCCAGCCGTCGACCGCGAAGGCGAGTCGTGCGCGTCCGGCGGTGGTCCGGGCGACGATTGCATCCGGGGTCAGACCCCACATGCAACCGCGGCGCACGCAGGTGACCGGTCGACCGAAGCGTGCGTCGTTGCATGTGGGGTCTGACCCCGGATGCAATCGCACGGGATCAAGCGTTCACGGTGCGAGCGCGTGGTCGACGGCGGCAGCGATGTGGATGCGGGTCGTCGGGAACACCGGCACGGGGCTGTCGGCCGCGCCGACGAGGAGCTCGATCTCGGTGCATCCCAAGACGATGCCGTCGGCACCCGACGCCACGAGCCGGTCGATGACTTCGCGGTATGCGACGCGCGAGGGCGCGCGCACGATGCCACGGACGAGTTCGTCGTAGATCACCCGGTGTACGAGCTCCTGGTCGTCGGTCCCAGGACAGATCACGTCGAGTCCGTGGTCGGCGAGGCGGCCACGATAGAAGTCCTCGCGCATCGTGAACGCCGTGCCCAACAGTCCGACACGCGCCACACCGGCCCGCTGAACCTCGACCGCCGTGGCATCCGCGATGTGGAGGACCGGTACGGACACGGCCGCGTCGATCACATCGAAGACCTTGTGCATCGTGTTCGTGCAGATCACGAGCAACTCGGCGCCGGCGGTCTGCATGGCACGTGCATGCTCGGCGAGCAGCGTGCCGGCCTCGTCCCACCGATCGGTCGACTGCAAGTGCTCGATGTCGGCGAAGTCGACCGAGTCCAACACGATGCGCGCCGAGTGGACGCCACCGAGCCGATCACGCACCATCTCGTTGGCGAGTCGGTAGTACTCGGCCGTCGACTCCCAGCTCATCCCACCGAGCATTCCGATCGTTCGCACCCTGGTCCTCCCTCTCCGGTACCCGTTGACCGAACCAGCGACGGCCCTGTCGCAGAGTACGCGAGGCGGCTCGGGCGTCAGTGAAGGTTTCGCTCGATCGCCCGGCTGCCCGAACGGACCGACGCCGTTGCCTGCCTGGGACAGCACCTGTGCCCGTGCGGGGCTTGCCCGCCACATCGCACGGGCGGACGATGTTTCGCACGCGATCGAACGTGGTCGCCGTGCACCGAAGGAGCGTCGCATGTGTGACGAGATGGACGAGTGGCAACGCGATGTTTGCCAGCGCAAGGTCTGGCAGCGCGCGGTCGACCGGCCTCGCGCGCTGGTCGGGGCCGACTGAGTGCAGAGGAGCCGATGATGTCCAATCCAGAACTTGCCCTTGGCAGCGACGGCGAGTGGGTCGAGTACCTGCAGCGCTACCTCCAACTCCTCAGCTACCCGAGCGGCTCGTCGCCAGGGCTGTTCGATGCCGACCTCGAGGCGGCCGTGCGCCAGTTTCAACACGACGTCGGGCTCACCTCGTCCGGCATCGTCGATGCAGATACTTGGCACGTGATCGAGACGGGCGAGCAGGTCTGCGTTCAGCAATTGTCGATCAACCAGCCGGTCAGCCTCGTCCCCCAGCCGACCGACGTCACGTGCTGGGCAGCCAGCATCGCCATGCTCACCGACAAGACGGTCGACGACGTCGTCGCAGCTGCGGGCATGACCACCACCGATGGATACGGGTGGAGCGAGATCCAACACGCGGTCTCCGTCCACGGCCTCAACGAGATCGGGCCGGCCTGTGGCGGACCCGACTACTTCGCGTCCTACCTGGAACGCAGTCCGCTCTGGATCGTCGAGGTCGGCGCGCCGTACCACGCCGTCGTCCTCTCCGGCCTCAACGGCGGCGGGAGCTGGGACGACACGACGGCGACCGTCTACAACCCGTGGCCACCCGGCACGGGAGCGATCGAGCAGCAGCCGTTCGCCCAGTTCGCCGAGGAGTACGAGCTCGGCGCCGGAGCGATGGCGCAGATCGTCAGCCGCTGAGCCGACGTCCGGCTGGGTGTGGCGAGGTGTCCCGATGCACCTGTCGCCGCGGGGACCGTGGACGCGGTGGGATGGTCACAGGACGATCCAGTCGGTGTGCACCGGGGTGGCACCCTCGGAGTGAACGATCAGGCGAGTGGGTCCGCTCAACGCCAAGTCGAAGCCGAAGCGTCCGCCCCCGTCGGCGGTCGCCTCGTGACGCTCGGGACCACAGATCAGCTCGATTCGTGATGCTCGAGGTGGGACGAGCTGGCCGATGAGCCGGCTCCCGCCATCACCCGTGAACATCACCTCGATCTCGAGTGCCGGCGACTGGAACGTCACCTGGCGATTGCTGTCGTCGCCCCGCACTCCGGCGGCATCAGCCAGCGAGTCGAACGTGAGCTCGGCCAGTTCGGCCTCGATGCCGCGCCAGCCGAAGGCGGCGCGTGCTGCCTCGTCGATGAGATCGGGCCGTGGCTCGACCTGGCGCAGCGCCTCGCCGAGCAACGAGATCAGTTCGTCGTCGGTCACGGTGTCACCTCGTCGCTGCGCAGTGCGGACTGCTCGTGCAGGCCAGGTGGGAGGAGTCGCCGCAGCTTGTCGAGCGCGCGGGCTCGGCTCGGGCCGATGCTGCCGATCGACCGGCCGAGGATCTCGGCGATCGTGACGTATTCGAGCGGCGGGACCGCGCAGACCAACCGCAGCAGCTGCTGGTCCGACTCGGAGAGCTGGCGGAACGCAGTCATCACGTGGGCCAGTGTGTCGTCGTCGACGGCGAGCTCGTCGAGCAGTGATGTGGTGGCATCGCTCGCCTCGGGGACGTCGGCGTAGGGCACTGAACGGGCTCGCTTGCTGATGACACGGAGCGCTTCGTTGCGGGTCGTGGTCGCCAGCCAGGCGGCAAGGCGTTCCGGCTCGCGGATGCGGTCGAGGTGCTCGGCGAGGCGCAGCCAGGCCGTCTGCACGACGTCATCGGTCGCTGCACCGAGCCGGTACGAGCGCGCGACTGACCACACCAAGCCCCCGAATCGTCCGACGATCTCGTCCCATGCCCGCTGGTCGCCCTCGGTGGCCCGACGGAGAAGTTCGCCGACGTCCACGCTGCAGACTCTACGTGGCTCCGTCCGCGCGTCGTGAACCTCATACGAGACAGACGAACGACGCCGCGGACGCGCGCACGTTCAGCGGCGCATCGGTGAGGGCTGCTCGCACCCTCGCCAGCGAGGCTGCGGGCGACCAACCGTCGGCCAGCTCACCGTGGAGCTGTTCCATGACACCGACGGTTGCCGCGTCGTTGACGGTGGTCAATGGGGCGATCACCGTGCGAACGCCGGAACCGAGCAGTGCCGCCGCGGTCCCGATGACTTCGTCGCCCACGCTCACCGCGGACGCGCCGGCATTGCATGCCGGCAGCACCACCAGCGCAGGAGGTGATGCCAATGCCTCGATGTCGTAGACGGTGAGCGGCCCGTCGGCGAGTTGGAGGGAGGAGAACATCGGACTGTCGCTGCGGAGGTTGCCGTGACACGCGATGTGGGCGGTGTCGACGCGATTCAGCATCGCCAACGCGGCCTCGACCCCCGCGTGCATCGACACCGTGGCATCTGGTCGCAATGCCCGAATCCCCGTGGCCTCGCGTGCCGCGTGGTCGAGTCCGGGTCCGGTGATGATGCCGAGCGTGGGATCGAGCGGCACGTCGGCGACCCGTGCCAGCCACCTGCGAGCACTGGTCGCGATCGTGACCGATCGGGCGGACAGCATGTCGAGGGCCCCCCATGGAAGTCCGTGGAGCACTCCGGTCGGCACGACGATCACCTCCCGATCGCCGAGCTCCAACGGTTCCAGCAGGCGCGTTGCGAGGCGTTCGGTCACGTCGTGCAGCGACGCCCACGTCGCCGCCGTCGACGCCGCCGACAATCCATCGCGCGCCAACCGGTCGAGGCAGACCGAGGCGATCTCGACGAGCTCGACGACGGGGGTCACCGGACCGAGGCGGTGGAGGCGGTTCCGCGGGCCGCCGAGCACCACGGCGACCAGTTCGCCGCCCACGTCGACGAACTCCACGAGCCGCCGGTCGGGCCCGAGGGCGCGCCGCAACGCGGTGACCGACACGGGTGCGGAGGCGACCGCCGTGCCCGACGCGATTCGTGCGAGATCGCGCACCGCGCCTTCCTGGCGGCGCAGGGCGCGGGTCGTCGCAGTGTCGACGATCCCGCCACGACGCTCGTCGTCGAAGGCGACACGCAGCCGCCGCAGCTCGGTCAGGGCAGCGGCGAGGGGGACATCGTCGGGTGGGCGAACCGCCGGGATCTCGAGCGCGTGGGCGCGAACCCGTTCCGCCCACGTCAAGACATCCGCGGGCCGGCCTCGATCGATCGCCAACGCGAGGCCGAGCGCGGCGAGCCCGCGCGTGTGGGCGGCCACACCGGCGCGCAGGTCGGTGGCGCCGACGGTCATCCGATGCTGGTCGAGGATGCGCAGCCCGGCCAGCACGGCACGCGCCGCGCCACTGCGGTCGCCGTCGACCAGCCGAAGGCGGGCCGTGGCCAGCCAGGCGTCTGCGCGGTGGTCGGCGCGCCCCCGCCCTCGAGCTGACGACGCGGCAACGAGCATCGACCGCGCGAGATCGACTCGGCCGACCGAGACCGCCACGTCGGCGGCGGTGACCCGCGCCGCCGTTGCCTCCGAGACCCATCCGAGACGATCGAGATCGTCCGCCATGTGCGCTGCCTGCTCGATCGTGTCGGCGGCTTCGGCGGTGCCGGCAACCGCCAAGAAGCCGACGAACTCGGCGGCGATCGACCACCCGTCACGACCGGCGGCGACGAAGGCCTCGCGGGCGGCCAGCGCCTCGCTGCGCGCCGTCACGAGATCACCCGTGGCGAGGCAGGCCTTGGCGAGCAGGAGGCGTGCCTCGGCGAGGTCGCTCACGTCGGCAACGGCGGCGAGTTCAGCGACGGCACGCTCAGCCTCGCGGCGTCCCTCGCTCGACAACCCGGCGGCCAGCATCACCTGGCACCGATCCGATGCCAACACGCCGGCGCTGCGCCCGGGATGGCCGACTCGCGCGTAGAGCGACTCGGCCCGCGCGAACGACTCGAGCGCGGTCACCACGTCGCCCTGGAGGCCCGCGGTGTACCCGTGGTTGTGGGCGGCGCCCCCGGCCAGGAACCACTGCCCTTCGGCCACCGCGAGTTCCTCGGCGCGCTCCGCGTCGGCGAGTGCTTCAGGGACGCGCCCCTGCCAGGCGAGCACGAATGAGCGGTTCGCTCGTGCACGGGCCTCCAGTACCCGATCCTCGCCACCGGCGATGTCGTCGAGGGCCGCGTCGTAGGCGACGATCGCGTCGGCAAGCCGGCCGAGCTGTTCGAGGACGATGGCGCGCTTCATCTCGAGGTCCGCCCGCTCCTCGCTGGGCAGGTGCCGCTCGGCGGACGCGGCGAGCGCCAGCGCCTCGTCGGGACGGCCCCGCCACGCGACGACCGCCACGAGGGCGCTCGTGATCCGAGCGGCGTCCGCGTCGTCGCCGTGTCTCACCGCGAGCTCGAGCGCCTCACGCAGGTGCGCCTCGGAGCCTTCCAGCTCGCTGAGCTCACGTTCGGCAAGACCGAGCGCCCACAGCGCGACCCGGCGCGCCTCGTCGGAGATTCCCGCCGTGACCAGGACCTCGTGCGCCGCGGCTCGGGCCTCGTTCGGTGACTCGTGTCGGGCGCGCAGTGCCGCCGTAGCGCGTCGGAGAGCGTCGTCGGACACGTGCGCGACACTATTTCCGGTATCAGCGACTGCTGTCACCGCTCTCGACAAGTCGATGCGCTCCCGAGGAGAACCATGAACCGTCGTCCCGATCGCCCCCAACAGCCGTTCCTGGATCCCGAGGGCCGACCTCGCATCCGCACGTTGCACACGCCATCGGGGCCGGTCGAGTGCCGTCCTGGACAGGTGATCCTCGATGTTGGCCGCATCGCGCCCAATGGGGCCGCGCCGGAGCAGGTTCTCGAGATCGCCGGCAAGGTCGCAGGTGTCGAGATGTACACCGACGACGCGGACTTCGCGGAGAACAGGCGCTCGGGCTTCTTGCGCGCCCGCTTCGATGCCGACCGTGACGACGTCGCTGACGTCGCGGTCATCCTCCAACGGCTGCGCGCCGAGTTCGGCGACCGCGCCGCGGCGCCGAACACGGTGTTCACCATCGGCTCGCTCACAGCCGACCCGATGCGGTTCGCGTCGGGGCTCGGCGCCGATCCGATGCGCTTCGCGTCGGCGTACGGCGCCGATCCGATGCGCTTCGCCAACTCCAGCACGGCTCGCCCGGCGGCTGCTCCCGCGGCGTCCGGCGGGTTCGCCCGGCTGTCGAAGGGGCCGGGTCGGGCGACGGTGGCGATCCTCGACACCGGTTTTCCCGCTGACGGCCCCCCTGAGCTAGGTGACGTCGACTTCGTCGGCCCGACCGGCACGGTCCGCGAGCGCCCCGACCTGAACACCGATACGTACCTCGACATCGCCGCTGGTCACACCACGTTCATCCGCACGATCATCCAACGCGGTTCTCCTGCCGCAGAGGTGATCGTCGAAGGGGTCATCCACAACGACGGCGACGGCGACGAGATGGACATCGCCGCCGCCCTCGGGCGCGTGGTCGATGCCGTCGACGACCCGACGCGGCTGATCGTCAACTTGTCTTTCAGCGGTTATTACGACGACGAAGGTGAGCCACCGCTCATCGCGTACTGGATCCGCGAGCTCGTCGCGTCCGGCGCCGTGGTCGTCGCGGCTGCCGGCAACAACGGTGCATGCCGACCGAAGTTCCCCGCGGCGATGCCCGAGGTGATCGCCGTTGCCTCGATGGGCCCGTGCGGGCCGTCATGGTTCTCCAACCACGGCCGATGGGTCGACGCTTGCGCACCCGGCGAGGACCTGGTCAGCGAGTTTTTCGCCGACTTCGACGGCGGCTACGAGCCGCTCGTGGCTGACTCGGTTCCCGACATCGACGACTTCTCGGGATGGGCGATCTGGAGCGGAACGTCCTTTTCGACGCCGGCGGTCGTCGCCGCGCTCGCTGAGATCGTCGAGACCCACGACTGCCCTGCTCAGGCGGCCGTGCGCTTGTTGATCAACAGGCCAGGCCTGTTGCGGATACCCGACTACGGCGTCGTCGTGAACCGGGTCTTCTGACGCTCGTGGGCCGACACGCGTATCTCAGCACCCGCTCGACGCTCCTCTCAAGTATGACGGTCATCGACGATGACGAGGTGTTGGATCTGCTGCAGCGAGCGCTCGGCCTCAGCGACCCCGTGCCGGACCATGTGCTCGAAGCATCCTGTTCGGCGTTCACGTGGCGCACGATCGACGCCGAGCTCGCCGAGCTGGTCTTCGACTCCACCTACGAGCGCATCGGTGTGCGCACGGACGAGTCGAACCGGCAGGTGACGTTCAGCTCACCGGCGGTGCAGATCGAGCTGACGGTCATCGACAATGGTTCGCGCCGGCTTGTCGGCCAGCTCGTTCCGGCCGCAGTCGCGACGATCGAACTCGTGGAGCGAGGCGCCGTGCACTCCACGCGCACCGACGAGCACGGGCGCTTCAGTTTCGCCGACGTCGCCGCCGGACCGCTGCGCCTCGTGGTGCTCGACGACCAGGGGGCGCGCACCGTGCAGACCGAGATCCTGCTCTGAGTCGCCCGCCCACCGTCATCTGATTGCATCCGGGGTCAGACCCCAGATGCAACGGCGGCACGTCGGGTTCGACCGGCACCTGTGCGCTTCGATTGCATCCGGGGTCAGACCCCAGATGCAATCAGGACCTCGTTCGTCGTCACACGACGACGTTGACCATGCGGCCGGGCACGACGATGACCTTCTTCGGCGTCGCTCCGTCGAGCAGCGCGGCGATCTTCTCGTCGCCCAGCGCGGCTGCCTCGACGGTCGCCGCGTCGGCGTCGGCGGCGACTTCGATGTGGCCGCGGACCTTGCCGTTGATCTGCACCGGGTACTCGACGGTCTCGTCGACGAGCAGCGCCGGGTCGGCGACCGGGAACGTCTCGTACGTCAGCGTGTCCGTATGGCCGAGGCGCCGCCACAGCTCCTCGGCGATGTGCGGTGCCAGCGGCGCGGCCATCAGCACCAGCGGCTCGGCGACCTCGCGCGGCGTCGCGTCGAGCTTGGTGACGGCGTTGTTCAGTTCGATCAGCTTGGCGATCGCTGTGTTGAAGCGCAGTGCGTCCATCTCCGTGCGCACCGTGTCGATCGTGCGGTGCAGGTGCGTGCGCAGGTCGTCGGTGACCGGCGCGTCGACGACTGTGCACTCACCGGTCTGCTCGTCGACGAGGTTGCGCCACAGGCGCTGGAGGAACCGATACATGCCGACGACGTCGCGCGTCTCCCACGGGCGTGAGGCGTCGAGTGGGCCGGTCGCCATCTCGTAGAGGCGCAGCGTGTCGGCGCCGTACTGCTCGTACATGTCGTCGGGCGACACCGAGTTCTTCAGGCTCTTGCCCATCTTGCCCCACTCGCGGGTGACGGGCTTGCCCTCGTGGGTGAACCCGTCGCGGTCGTTGCCCTCGATCGCGGTGGCCTCGACGTAGATCTCGCGCTCGTCCTTGTACGCCGCGGCCTGCACGTAGCCCTGGTTGAACAGGCGGGCGTACGGCTCCTTCGACGACACGTGGCCGAGGTCGTACAGCACCTTGTGCCAGAACCGGGCGTACAGCAGGTGCAACACGGCGTCGAGCACGCCGTGT
>CAZQCP010000121.1:0-9667 GCA_964592115.1 uncultured Ilumatobacteraceae bacterium | reverse complement strand
AGTTGTCCGACGCCGAGATCCTCGCCTTCCTCGAGGTTCGCTACCGCGCCCAGGTCCTGCTCGTCCCCAGGGCCACCGGGTTCGATGCCATCGTGTGGGTACTTCCGGCGGTCGCTTTCGTGTGCGCTCTTGCCGGCCTCGTCGTGACGTTCCGCCGATGGCGCGCCGAGGCGGCAGCCATCCCCGATCCGACCGACGCCGACCGCGCCCTCGTCGACGCCGCGCTGGCGGCCGACCCCGACGACGCGCTGAACTCGTGAACACATCGTCGCTCAGCGCCACTGTTTGTTCACGGGAACGGCCGCCGACCGAGCAGGAGGCGTCGTGAGCCGGCACGGCGCGGAGCTCGACCGGCTGGCCGAGTTGGAAGAGGAGCGACGGTTCCTCCTGCACTCGCTGCGCGATCTGGAGCGCGAGCACGATGCGGGCGACGTCGACGACCTCGACTACCACACGCTGAAGGACGGGTACACCGTGCGCACCGCGGCGGTGCTGCGCGAGATCGACGCGGGGCGGGCAGCGCTTCCCGAGCGGCGGCCGCGGCGATGGGGGCGGACGGTGATGGTCGCTGCTGCAGTCGTCGCGGTGGCGGTCGGGATCGGGTTCGTGCTCGCCGGTGCCTGGGGCGAGCGGTCGGCGGGTCAGCAGATCACGGGCATGACGCCGGGGGACGAGTCGCGGATCCTCCTGACGAACGCCCGCGCCGCGCTCGGTCAGGGCGACTTCGTGCTCGCCAACGGACTGTTCGGACGAGTGATCGAGATGGAACGCGACCGTGGCCGCGAGAACGCCGAAGCGGTGGCCTACTTCGGATGGACGCTGGCGCTGCTCGTACGTGCCTCGCCGGAGGATCCGGCCGCCGCGGTGAATCTCGACGCCGCCGTGTTGGCGCTCGGTCAAGCGATCGACATGGAGCCCGACTACGCCGACCCGCAGTGCTTCTTGGCGATCATCGAGTACTCGTTCCGCGAGGATGCCGCGGGCGCGCTGCCCCACGTCGAGCGCTGCGAAGAGCTCGGCCCACCGAGCGAGGTGGCGACGCTGGTGTCCGCCTTCGCCGACGAGATCCGCACCGCCGCCGGCTGATTGCATCCGATTGCATCCGGGGTCAGACACCAGATGCAACAGCGGACGAGGTTGGTGTTGGCGTTCCCCCGTGCGCTCCGTTGCATCTGGTGTCTGACCCCGGATGCAATCACTTCGTGGGTGGGGGCCAGACCTTGCCTTTGGTGACGCGGCCGTCCTTGCGCTTGAGCACCCAGGTGGTCGCCTTGCGCCAGTCGGGCGGTGTCTGGACCTCCATCCCGCGACGGTAGAGGGCCTCGATCACGGCGGGGACGATGTCGCCGTGGCTGCACAACACCGCGCCGTCGGGCACCTCGGCGATCAGATCGAGCACCGGCTCGAACGCTTCACCCTCGCACAGCCGCGAGTCTTGGATCACGGGGACGCCGAGATGCTTGCCCAGCGGTTCGAGCGTCTGCACACAACGCACGTACGGACTGGAGTACAGCGTCGTCGCCCCCTTGCCGGCCAGGCGAGCGCAGACGAGGTCGGCCTGCTTCCAACCCTGCTTGCTGAGGGGGCGCAGCACGTCGTCGTCCTCCCAGATCCGACGCTCGCCGGCCTTGGCGTGACGCATCAGGTAGACGACAGCCGATGTGCTCATCGCCGACCCTCCAGCCGCTCTTCCCGACGGCGCCCGCTCAGTGCTCGCCGGTCAGGCGAACGTGGCGGGCGGTGAGCTGGCGCACGAACGTGATCCACACGATCGCGGCGACGACGTTGACGATCGCCGCGGTCCAACCGAGTGCGCCGAAGCCCTCCAGCGACTCGGCGACCGACTCGAGGTCACCCGCTGGCAGCCCCGCGGAAGCGAACGAACCGATCTGCACGGCGAGCAGTCCCGCGGGCACGAGGCCGAAGACGACGAACCACACCCAGAGCACCTTGTTGTCGGGCTCCTGCTTCCAGCGGTCCGAGCCGTCGACGTGGACCGGATCGGATGCCTTCCAGAGCTCGCGCAGCACGAGGAACGGGATGACGTAGAGCACCATCGGCGGCAGGAACCACCCGAAGATGGCGAACAGCGGGCTCCACGTGGTGGCACGGCCGAACGCCCGCACGTTGTTCGCGGTGCGGTAGGCCCAGATGATCGTCAGGACGCCGCACGCGAGCGTCGCGAGGCTGGTGACGAGTTGCACCGCGTTGACCGGCGCGATGGCGCTCTCGAAGTCGTCCTCGGAGAGCTCGCCGGCGAGGAAGTCCTTGGCGTCCTGGGCGACACCCGCCGAAGCCAGTGCCGTTCCCACGGTGGCGACGGCGACGATCGCGGTGACGATGACGATCGCCTTGCCGAGGCCGCCGATACGGCTGACCCCGCGCTGGGTCGGCGCCTGGTTGTACGCCGCGTAACCGGGCGGCGGGGCCAGGTTCGGGGGCGGAGGCGGTGGAGGCGGCGGGGTGGCGCCCACTGGGTTCGTGCCCATCGGCTGGTCGTCACTCACGACCCGACACGGTATCTGCGAGAACCCGGCCGTCGAAACGCCCCACGCACCACTGCCCCCACCCACCCACCGCTGCCCCACCCCCCACCGATGAGGTTTTCGTTCACCTGTCGCGCACGAAACTCATCGATGCGGCTGGACTCGGTCCGTCGATGAGTTTGTGGCGCACCTGTCGGGCCGGAAACTCATCGGTGCGGTCACTTGGCGTCGGACCAGGCGGCGATGACGCTGGTGTCGGCGACGAAGCGGACCGGTGGAGCGGCGGTCTGCGCGAGCCAGCGATGCGCGGTCTCGGCGAGGGCGTCGTCGACCGCGGCGGCCGCCGCGCCCGCCTGCGCGTCGGGGACGTGGACGAGGAGCTCATCGTGGAGGCACAGCACGATGTGCCCGCCGAGCGACCGGACGCGTCCGCGGACGATCACCGCCCACGTCTTGAAGAACTCGGCCGCCGCACCTTGGATCATCGCGTTGCGTCCGTACCGCCCGCGGGCCGCGGCGCGTGAACGCAGCTCGCGCTCGTCGTGTGGCGCGTCAGGGTCGACGTTGCCGCTCATCGGCACAAGGCGTCCGCCGCGGGTGCGCAGGTCGTTGCCGCCCTCGGCGGCCGTGGCCGCGTCGTCGAGGAAGCGGATCGCGGTCGGGTACGCGGTGCGCAACCCCTGCAACGCCTGCGCGCCGCGCCCGGTCGTCTGCCCGTACATCGCGCCGAGTACGGCGACCTTGGCGATGTCACGCGGGACACCGAGCCGCGCCGCGACGGGGAGGTACAGGTCGTCGTCGGCGGTCGCCGCGACGAGGGCACCGTCGCCGGACACCGCGGCGAGTATGCGCGGCTCGATCTGGCCGAGGTCGGCCCGCACGAATCGATGTCCGGCGTCGGCGACGATCGCTGGACGGATGTCGGCGGGGAGGTTGTGCAGTCCGGCGGTTGCGGTCATCCGCCCCGCGGCGCCGTCGGAGGCTGACCACGAACCGTGCAGCCGGCCGTCGGTGACGTGCTGGTCGAGCCAGCGGTAGCCGAAGGTTGTCGCGATGCGTTCCGCCTTGCGCCACTCCAAGAGCGCGTCGACGATCGGATGGGCGGGACGCAACTTCTCCAACCGCGAGGCGCGGGTGTCGTCGACTTCGATGCCGGCACGCCTCAGCAGCGACCGAACGCTCGCCGGATTGCGCAGGTCGATGCCGTCCCGGGTGACGCCGAGCGTGTCGAGTTGCGCCAGCACGGTCTCGTCCCGAGCGATCGCCAGCCGGTGCTCGTCGGCCGCATCGCGCGGTCGCGGGCCGATGAACCCGGCGACGATCCGTTCCGCCTCGGTGACATCGATCGGCAGCCCGTCGCGTTCGAGCTCACCACACAGCACCTCGGCGATCGACTCGACGTGAGCATTCGCCGTCGCGGCCGGGCGGTCGGTGAGACGCTCGACCGCCATGACCTGTGCGGTGTGCACCTCGTGGGCCAGTTCGGCCCACCGCCTGATCGTGTCAGGGGAGCGGCACCAGCCGTACTCGATCCATTCGGGATCGAGATAGCCATCGGCGCGGACAGGTCCGCCCTGCGATGTCGTCTCGTCGACCGAGAACAGGTCGGGTGGGCCTGATCGCGGGATGTCGCGAGGGTCGAGGCCGCGGTGCGCCGCCCAGACCCGGGCGGGACCGCCGCGCCAGCCGCCGTGGAGCATGCGATGAACCGCATCGAGATCCCACGCCCGCGTCGGGTGGATGCCCGCACTGACGAACGTGCGGGCGGTCGTGCCGTCCCACCAGATCCAACGCGGGCCAACGTCGGCTTCCAGCCGGGCGATCTCGGCGAGCGCCGCCCCTCCAGAGTCGAACGTCGTCGTGCCGGATGGGGCGACGAGCGCGCCACCGCGTGTGGGATGCACAGCGACAGCGATCGGCGCGCCGCGCCCGCTCATGCCCAGCCGAGTTCGTGCAGCCGATCGTCGTCGATGCCCGCGGCGTGCGCGACCTCGTGGATCACGGTGATGTACACCTCGTCGGCGAGCTCATCGGCGTTCTCGCACACCTCGCACAGCGCGAGCCGATAGATCGACACCACGTCGGGGCCTTCATGGCCGGTGCGTTCCGTGTGCGGGGTGCCCTCGTAGAGGCCGAGCAACGTCGGCTCGTCGGCGTTGCGGTCCTCGACGCGCACGACGACGTTGTCGAGCACGTGGACGAGCTCGTCGGGCAGGTCGTCGAGCGCGTCGGCGACCAGCGCCTCAAACCGATACCGCGGCACGACATCCATCAGAAGACTCTCCTGCGATGCGTCAAGGCGTCTCGCCGAGTTCTCTCACCGCGGACCATCAGGTCATCATGCTCGGGATCGGATCGTTCGAGCGCAAGGCGCGAGGCGACGACGTTGCCTTCGGGCAACGAGGAGCTCTCGCAACGCAGCGATCGGGCGATCCGGCCCGAGCTCAGAGGACTTTGAGTTTTTCGGAGAAGACCTTCTTCGGGCGCATCTCGACGGCGATCTGGCGGGCGATCTCGTGGAACAGCTGCGCCGTCTCCGAGTCGGGGTCGACAGCGGTGATCGGACGACCGTCGTCGCCTCCCTCGCGCAGCGCCGGCACCAGTGGCAGCTGACCGAGCAACGGCACGCCGAGGTCGTCGGCAAGCTCGCGGCCACCACCCGATCCGAACAGCTCGTAGCGCTTGCCGTCGTCGCCGGTGAACCACGACATGTTCTCGATCACGCCGCGCACCGGAAGGTTGACCTTCTCCGCCATCGCCGCTGACAGCGCGGCGACCTTCTGCGCCGCCGGCTGGGGGGTGGTGACGACGAACACCTCGCCGCGCGGCAGGTACTGCGACAGCGACAGTGCGATGTCGCCGGTGCCGGGCGGCATGTCGATGAGCAAGAAGTCGGGTTCGTCCCAGAACACGTCGGTCAGGAACTGTTCGAGCGCCTTGTGCAGCATCGGGCCGCGCCAGATGACGGCTTGGCCCTCCGGCACGAAGTAGCCGATCGAGATGCAGCGCACCCCCCACGACTCGGGCGGCACGAGCATCTCGTCGATGACGACAGGGTCGCGGTCGGCGCCGAGCATGCGTGGGATCGAGTAGCCGTAGATGTCGGCATCGACGACGCCGACCGAATATCCCTGCTGGGCGAGTGCCACGGCGAGGTTCGTGGTGACGCTCGACTTGCCGACGCCGCCCTTGCCCGACGAGATCAGCAACGGTCGGGTCTTCGAGCCGGGCTTGGAGAACGGCACCTCGCGGCCTTGCGCGTGGCCGTGCGCTTGCGTCGCTCCGGCCGAACCCGCGGCGTCGCCGTGCAGTTCGCGACGGAGGCGTTCGCGGTCCTCGTCGGACATCACGGTGAACTCGAGGTCGATCGACTTGACGCCGGGCACCTGTGTGGCCGCTTCGGAGACCCGCCGCTCGATCTCGCTCTTCAACGGACACCCAGGAACGGTGAGGGCGATCAACACCCCGACGACGACCCCATCGCCGTCCGCGTCGCCGATGCGCACGCCGCGCAACATCCCGAGGTCGACGATCGAGCGATGCAGTTCCGGATCCTCGACGGGCCGGAGCGCCTCGATGATCTGGTCCTCGGTCACGACTTGAGCCTGGGGCATGACGCCCATTGTGGCAGCGGGCCGTAATTTGCACTACGTCCGTAGGGAGAATCCCGGCGGATGGTGACGGTAGGCTCACCTCATGCGCTCGGGGGCCACGTTCACCGCCACGGTGTCGGCGATCACGGACGCGTTCGGCGACCCCACCCGTCGATCGATCTATCTGTTCGCCCGCGATCACTCGCGCGAGGCGCAGTCGACCGGTGACGACGTCGGTGTCACGGCCTCGATGGTCGCCGCCGAGGTCGGTGTGCACGCCAACGTGGCCAGGCATCACCTCGACAAGCTCGCCGCCGGCGGCTATCTCGAAGTCGTCAGCGGCAAGGTCGCCGGTGCCGGTGCCGGCCGCCCGTCCAAGCGCTACGTGATCGTCGGCGACGCGCTCGACATGGACACGGTCGACTTCCCGGTCCGCAGCGACGACTTGTTGTTGTCGTTGCTCGGACGCACGCTCGACCGCCTGCCGCACGACGAGGCCGAGGCGCTCGCCGAGGAGGTCGGCGAGGAGTACGGCCGGGCACTCGCCGAGGGACTCACCGGCGACGCGCTCGCGCAGGGTCGCCGTTCGTTGCGATCGGCGATCCAGGCGGTCGCCGACGCGCTCACGGCCCACGGCTTCGCCGCCCACGCCGACGGGCGCAGCAACCGCTTGCGGATCATCAACGATCACTGCCCGTTCGGTGACGTCGCTACGGAACACCCGGTGATCTGCGCGGTCGACCGGGGGATGGTCAAAGGCATGCTGGGTGCGCTCGTCGACGCCGGCGACCCCGACGCCCGCGACATCATCACCGAGTCGAGCATCGCCCGCGGCGACACCTGCTGCGCCACCGCCGTCTGATTGCATCCGGGGTCAGACACCAAATGCAACAGCGGCGAGTCGGTGCCGCTGGTCTCCATCACGTGCACCGTTGCATTTGGTGTCTGACCCCGGATGCAATCAGTTGCATCTGGTGTCTGACCCCGGATGCAATCGGAGCGGTAGCGTTGGCTCGGTGGACGTACGCATCGGAGTGACGCAGGCCCCTCGCGAGATCAACATCGAGCTCGCCGACGACGCGGACCGGGGCGACCTCAAGGCGCGCGTCGAGGCGGCACTCGCCGGAGCCACCGACGTGTTGTGGATCACCGACAAGCGTGGCAAGGACGTCGGCGTCCCCTCGGCCAAGATCGCCTACATCGAGCTGGGCTCGGTCGAGGGCGACCGCCGGATCGGCTTCGGAGACTGATCTGTCCGCCGCCGATCGACACGGCGAAGGCGGCGAACACGGTTCTGGCAGCGCGGTCCGGCCCGGCCTCTTCGACCTCGACCTGATCTGGGTCACCGGCAAGGGCGGTGTCGGCAAGACGACCATCGCCGCGGCGATCGCCGATGTGGCCGCCCGCCACGGTTTGCGCACGCTCGTGTGCGAGATGGACGCCAAGGGCGCGCTCGCCAAGGCTTTCGACGTGGGTGAGCTCGAGTTCGCACCGCGGCAGGTGATGCCGAACCTCTGGGCGATGACGATGAACACCGAGGACTCCTTGCGCGAGTACCTGCGGCTGTTCGTACCGATCCCGCTCCTCGGGCGGATCGGCCCGCTCGCCACGACGTTCGACTTCGTCGCCGACGCGGCGCCCGGCGTCAAGGAGATCCTCGGTGTCGGCAAGCTCTGCTACGAGGTCCGCGAGCGTCACTACGACCTCGTCGTCGTCGATGGCGAAGCGACGGGGCACATCGTCAGCCAGATCGGCGCGCCGAAGGTGATCGCCGACCTCGTCCAGGTCGGCCTCGTCCGTGACCAGACGCAGTGGATGATCGACATCCTCGACGACCCGATGCGCACGGGTGTCGCCGTCGTCACCACGCCGGAGGAGATGCCCGTCACCGAGACGATCGAGCTGCTCGCCCGGCTGCGTGCCGAGACCGGCGTCGACGTCAACACGCTGATCGCCAACCGGGTGCTGCCGGCCACGTTCAACCGGCGCGAACAAGAGGTCGTCGACCATCTCGACGATGCACTCGACCTGCTCGTCGATGCGGCCGGCCCTGCAGTCGAGTGGGTCGTCAGCGCCGCCCGGTTCACCGAGCAACGCCGGGCGACCGGTGCCCGCCACCTCGATCGATTGCGATCGACACTGGCGATCGACGGCGTCGCCGGTGGCACTGATGGCGCCGTCCGGGAGCCGGCCACGCCTCCGCCGATCGTCACCGTGCCCGAGCTCTATGCCCGCGCCGCCGGGCCGCGCGTCGTGTCACTCGTTGCCGACGCCCTCACGCACGAGCTCGAACCGCTGCCGCGGCCCTCGAGGGCCCGGCCGACGAACACCACACAGGTGGGACGCCGTGGCTGACCTCGACAGCCTGCTCGCCAGTCGCGAGATGGTGCTCGTCGCCGGGTCCGGCGGCGTGGGCAAGACGACGATCGCGGCGTCGCTCGGCATCGCCGCGGCGCAGCGCCAGTCCGGCCGCGTGCTCGTCCTCACCGTCGATCCGGCGCGCCGGCTCGCTTCGGCGCTCGGGCTCGAACACCTCGGCAACACGCCCGTCCGCATCCCGCCGAAGCTGTTCCGCCAGGCGGGCGTGTCCGTGCGCGGCGAGCTGTGGGTGGCGATGCTCGACACGAAGGCCGGATGGGACGAGCTGATCACACGTCACGCTCCCGACGCCACGACCCGCGAGGCGGTCCTCGCCAACCCGCTCTACGAGAACATCACCCGCCGCTTCGTGCACAGCCACGAGTACCTCGTGATGGAGCAGCTCCACGATCTGCATGCCGGCGGCGAGTTCGACCTGGTGATCGTCGACACGCCGCCGTCGCGCAACGCCTTGTCGATCCTCGACGCGCCGGGCCGGATGATCGACTTCTTCGGCAGTCGGCTGTTGCGCTGGCTCACCGTGCCGTACCGCTCGCGCCTCTTCACGCTCGCCTCCAAGCCGTTCACACAGGTGGCCGACCGGATCCTCGGGTCGCGGTTCTTGCAGGACATCGCCGACTTCTTCATGCTCTTCCAGCAGATGGAGTCAGGTTTCGTACGTCGTGCCCGCGAGGTCGAATCGCTGCTCGTCGACCCGCGCACGGCGTTCGTCGTCGTGACCACGCTGGAGACGGCGCCGAGCCACGAGGCACGGTTCCTCGCCCGTGAGCTCGTCGCTCGTCAGATGACGCTCGGTGCGGTGGTGGCCAATCGGGTGTTGCCTCCCGAGATGGCCTCGTCGGAGGCGGCGGACAGCGCGACCGCGCTCGGAGAGCAGGTCGCCGACGTCGCACCCGCTGTGGCCGCTCGCCTCGACTCGCAGCCGCGGGCGACGCAGACGGCGCTCACGAAGGTCGCCGCCCGATTCGACGATGTCGCCCTGGTCGCGGCTCGTGAGGCCGACCGCCAGGTCGCGCTCGCCGCGCTGACGTCCACGTTGCTCACCGTGCCGTGGCTGTCGGACGACATTCACGACCTCGCCGGGCTCGGTGTGCTCGCCGGTCATCTCCGGTCGTCGTGACGATCAGGCACAATTGGGGTCGATGAACCCTTCACTGCGTTCCCCGGCCACGCAGGCCGCCTCGAACCGCTCGCTCGCTGGCGCTCGCT
>CAZQCP010000120.1:0-9824 GCA_964592115.1 uncultured Ilumatobacteraceae bacterium | reverse complement strand
GGCGCGACGCCCGCACTGGAACGGGCGGTCTTCTTCTGGACCGAGGAGTGGGATGCCCTCGCCGCCGGCAGCGACGAGGTCACCGCCGAGGACCTCGCCGTCCAGCGAGCAGCCCTGCGACCCGACGACCCGATCAACATCCAGTACACATCGGGCACCACGGGATTCCCGAAGGGCGCCACGCTCACCCACCGCAACATCTTGAACAACGGGTACTTCACCACCGCGGGTCAAGGGATCACCCATGAGGACCGCCTGTGCATCCCGGTGCCCTTCTATCACTGCTTCGGGATGGTGATGGGCAACCTCGGCTGCACGTCGCGCGGCGCCACGATGGTGATCCCGGGAGATGCGTTCGACGCCACCGCCGTGCTCACCGCGGTCGAACGGGAGCGCTGCACGTCGCTCTACGGGGTGCCGACGATGTTCATCGCCGAGCTCGCCCACCCTGACTTCGATTCGTTCGACCTGTCCTCGTTGCGCACGGGCGTGATGGCGGGATCGCCGTGCCCGGTCGAGGTGATGAAACAGTGCGTCGACCGGATGCACATGACCGACGTGACGATCTGCTACGGCATGACCGAGACATCCCCCGTGTCGACCCAGACGTTGCCCGACGATTCGCTGCACCACCGCACGGCGACGGTCGGGCGCGCCCACCCGCACGTCGAGGTGCGCATCGCCGATCCGTACACCGGCGCAACGCTCGATCGTGGCGAGACCGGCGAGTTCTGTACCCGCGGCTATTCGGTGATGCAGGGCTACTGGAACGACCCCGACAAGTCCGCCGAGGCGATCGATGCCGACGGTTGGATGCACACCGGTGACCTCGCCGTGATGGCCGACGACGGGTACCTGAACATCGTCGGCCGCATCAAGGACATGGTCATCCGCGGCGGCGAGAACATCTACCCGCGCGAGATCGAAGAGTTCCTCTACGCGCATCCCGACGTCGAAGACGTGCAGGTGATCGGTGTCCCCGACGAGCGCTACGGCGAGGTGTTGATGGCCTGGATCAAGGTCCGACCGGGTGCGTCACTCGACGAGGAGGCGGTCATCGAGTTCTGTCGTGGGTCGATCGCCCACTACAAGGTGCCCCGCTACGTGAAGTTCGTCGACGACTTCCCGATGACCGTGACCGGCAAGGTGCGCAAGGTCGAGATGCGCGAGCTGGCGATCGACGAGCTCGGCCTCCACACCGCTGCCCGCACCGACACCGCCTGAGGCGACGCTCGGTGTGGTGACGCTCGGTGTGGTGACCCTCGGTGTGGTGACGCTCTGTGAGGTGACTTTCGGCCCGGTTGCGTCCTGGGGTCGGGCGATATGGTCGCGAGTGTCCGAACCACCCCGGAACCCCTGTCCGGGGCAACGGCCGAGCGTGGAGGTATGCCATGTACGTCGATCTGCCGACACCGGCGGAGGTCCGTTCGCTGCTGGAGGTGACCGGGAGGACGTGCGTGTCGATCTACATGTCGGCGACGCCGCAGACCGATGACGCCGACGCCGAGCGGATCGCGTTCAAGAACCTCGCCGCCGACGCGACCGCACAACTCGGCGCGGCCGGCGTCGACAAGCACGACGTGGCGACGTTCGCCGAGGCGTTCGCCGACCTCGAAGACGACCCGTTCTTCTGGCGGCACCAGGCGAACAGCCTCGCGGTGTTCGCCACCACTGACGAGGTCCGCATCTACCGACTCGCGAGCCGGCTCGAGTCGCTCGCCGTCGTCGCCGACCGGTTCATGGTGAAGCCGCTGCTGCGTGCCGTCACGTTCCCCAACGCCGGGTTCGTGCTCGCATTGGCGCAGGGGTCGGCGCGCCTCCTCGAGTTCACGGGCGACGCGGGGCCCGTCGAGGTCGACGTCGCCGACATCCCCACCGACCTCGACAGCTTCGTCGAGACAGCGCCTGGCGCGAGCGGTGCGGCCGGCTTCGGCCTGTTGAGCCCAGAGGGTCGCACGTCGCGGATGCGCAAGTACGCCCGGCAGGTCGACCGTGCCGTACGCGCCGCGATCCGCGGTCACGAGCTACCGGTCGTGCTGGCCGCTGCCGAGCCGTTGGCAAGTCTCTTCCCGGCGGTGTCGACGCTGCACACGCTCGCCGACGAGCACGTCCCGGGGAACCCGGAACACGTCGGGGACCACGAGCTCGCGGCAGCAGCGCGCGGCGTGCTCGATGGCATCTACGCGGCGGAGATCCGCGACCTCGCCGAGCTCTTCGCCCTGCGTGACGGACAGCGCCGCACGGCGACCGATCTCGTCGACGTCGCGCGGGCGGCCACGTTCGGCGCCGTCGACGTGCTGCTCGTCGACATCGATCGATTCGTCGCCGGGCAGATCGGCGACGACGGCGAGGTGACTTTCGACGAGGGTCCCGGCGCATACAGCGTCGTCGACGAGGTGGCACGTCGTGTGCTGCGCGCCGGCGGCCGGGTGGTCGCCGTCCGCGCCGACGAGGTGCCCGGTGGCCGCGAGGCCGCCGCCATCCTCAGATACGCGTAGCGCCACATTGCATCCGGGGTCAGACCCCACATGCAACAGCACACATGATGATGACCGGTGCCACGCCGGTACGCGGTTGCATGTGGGGTCTGACCCCGGATGCAATGCGACCGCGTGATATTGCATGTGGGGTCTGACCCCGGATGCAATCCAATGCGACTCGGCTTCGGTTTCGTCGGCAGCACGGCCGTAGCGTCCGAGCGATGTCTGACTTCGATGTGCTGCTCGGCGGGCAACGCCCGTTCGGGCTGAGCTTTTGGCCCCTTCCGGAAGACGACCCCGGTGTGCGGGTCGGACGGGAGTCGATCCGGCTCGTGTCACCGGACGGCGGGTTGGTGCGCGGGATCCTGTGGACCCCACCGGCAGGCACGCCGTGGAAGACGGCGGTGATCCTGTCGCATCCCCGGGGCGACTTCAGCGTGCACTACGCGTGTCCCTTGCTCGCCGCCGCCGGGTACGCGGTGCTCGGGTTCGGCACCCGCTACATGAACAACGACACCGACTGCCTCCACGAGCTGTGCATCACCGACGTGCAGACAGCCCACGACGAGATGATCCGTCGTGGCGCCGAGTCCGTCGTGTTGCTCGGCAACTCGGGCGGCGGCTCGCTGATGGCGATGGCCAACGCTCAGCTCGGCATCGGCGACGGGTGGATCGGCATGGCGGCACACCCCGGCGAGGGCGTGTTCATGTTGCAGGTGATCGACCCATCGGTCGCCGACGAGTCCGACCCGTTCGCCACCGTGCCCGAGCTCGACATGTATCACCCTGACAACGGGTGGCGGCCGTGGCCCGAACCGTGCACGTACGACCGCGAGTGGCTCGCCCGTTACCGAGCCGCCCAGGTCGCCCGCGTCGCTCGCATCGATGCGACCGCCAAGGCGTCGATCGCCGAGTCGGAAGCGGCGGTGCCCGCGCTGAAGGCGACCGATCGCCGCGACGCTGAGCGTTGGGGAGCGCTGCGGCGGCGCGTCGTGTTCACCAAGTACCTCACGATCTATCGCACGCTCGCCGATCCGGCCTACCTCGACCTGTCGATCGACCCCGACGACCGGCCGATGGGGTCGCTGTTCGCATTCCCGGATCCGCACGACGCCAACTACGGCCGCGGCGGGCTCGCTCGCACGATGACCGCTCGTGGCTGGTTGAGCACGTGGTCGGGGCTGTCGAGTCACGCCAAGCTCGCCGACACGATGCCGCAGGTGACCGTGCCGACGATCCTCGTCCACCCGACGGCCGACACCGAGATCCGCGTGTGGCAGGCTCGCGAGATCGTCGAGGCGGCCGGTGCCGACGACGTCACGTACGTCGAGATGAAGGGTGCGCCGCACTACCTCGAAGGCCACCGCGTGGAAGCGATCGCCCACGTCGTCGATTGGCTGCGCGCCCGCTTCCCGTAGCACGGCCCGCCACATTCTGCGGAGGGTGCCGGACGACGCGGGACGGCGCGGGACCGCTCGGTGGCGCGCCTGCGGCTCAGCGGACGGTGGCGAGGAATTCGATCAGTGCCGCGTTGACCTCGTCGGGTCGCTCCTGCTGGGTCCAATGCCCGCAGCCCGGCAAGATGATCGAGCGGTGGAGCGCGGGCAGCGTGCGCTCGAAGGCCTCGATCGCCGGGGTGCCCCAGATCGTCGGGCCGTCGCGGTCGCCGCCGATGAAGAGTGCCGGTACGCCGATGCTCGCGCCGCGGAACGCGGCGAGATCTTCCCAGTCACGGTCGACGTTGCGGTAGCGGTTGAGTGGGCCGCGCAGGCCGCCGTGCTCGAACTCGCTGGCGTAGACGTCGACGTCGGCATCCGTCAGCCACGTCGGCATCGGCTCCGGACGGTGGAAGCGGTCCTTCATCTGGCCGCCTCGCCGGACCGTGGCGACGGTACCGACGCTCGGGTCGGGGGGAGGCGCGTCGCCCGAGGCGGTGAACATGAACCCGAGCAACCAGTCGCGCACGTCGGCTTCGATCTCCGCCTCGGCGCGCCCCGGCTCTTGGAAGTACTCGATGTAGAACTCCTCGTCGCCTGCCATCGCTCGCATCCCGACCGTGGGGCGGATGTCACCTGGGGCCGAGAACGGCACCGACAAGCCGGCGACGGCAGTGAACACGTCGGGACGTAGCAGGGCCGAGTTCCACGCGATCGGTGCACCCCAGTCGTGGCCGACGACGACCGCCGTGTCGTGGCCGAGCGCACCGACGAGGCCGACGTTGTCGGCGACGAGGCGGACCATCCGGTAGTCCTCGATGGCCAGCGGCTTCGACGACCGGCCGTAGCCGCGCACGTCGATGGCGACAGCCCGGTAGCCGGCGGCGGCGAGCGCGGGCAGTTGGTGCCGCCACGAGTACCACGACTCCGGGAACCCGTGGAGCAAGAGGACGAGCGGGCCCTCGCCGGACTCGACGTAGTGCAGGCGAACGTCGCCGACCGTGAGAACCTGTGACCGGCAGCCGTCCGGAAGCGTGGTCACGGCTGGGTGGCGATCTGCCCGGCGCGGACGCCGTCGACGTAACCGTCCGATGCGCTCCACGTGACCTCGCCGTTCACGACGACCGTGTCGATGCCCTCCTGGCGGCGGATCCAGCGGACGCCGTCGCCGGGGAAGTCGTCGGATGCGATCTCCGGCCCGCGCCCGATGCGGTCGGCGTCGAAGATCGTGACGTCGGCGGCGTTGCCAGCGGTGAGCAAGCCCCGATCGCGCAGGCCCCAGATCGTCGCCGGGTCGAGCGTGATCTTCTTCACCGCTGCTTCGAGGCTCAACGACTTCGTGCCGCGGACGAACTCGGAGAACAGATAGCCGGTGTCACCGAACGTCGAGAACGACCCGACGTGAGCGCCGCCGTCGGACGCGCCGACATGGACGTACGGGTGGGCGAGCAGTTCGCCGACGACCGGGGAGTTGTTGTGGCCGATCGAGGCGCGGATGAACCAGGTGCCGAGGTCTTCATCGAGCGCCAAGTCGACGAGCGTCTGTCCGTCGGTGAGGCCGCGCTCGGCCGCAATGTCGCCGATCGTGCGGCCGACGAGGTCGCTGTTGCGCTGTTCGACCACCTCGCGCACGACGAACGCGGCGGCGCCGGCGCCGTTGCCCGGTCGACGCCCCCATCCGTCGATCTCCTCGGCGAGGGCGTCGCGGGCACCGCCGATCGCCGCGAGCTTCTCGCCGTGGTCACGCAGCGAGGCGATCTTCCACCACGACGGCATCGACAGCAGCATCAGGCTGCGTTGTTCGAGCGTGAAGCTGATGTCGATCGGACGGGTCTGCACCTGCGGCCACACCGCGGCGCCGCGGGCGCGGGCGTCTTCGATCGAGGCGATGATCCGCTCGAGCCCTCGCTGGTTGCCGTCGGAGTGGAACAGCGGCGACA
This sequence comes from uncultured Ilumatobacteraceae bacterium, assembly GCA_964592115.1. Lineage (GTDB taxonomy): Bacteria > Actinomycetota > Acidimicrobiia > Acidimicrobiales > Ilumatobacteraceae > Sva-07. Next base: position 3,968 of record CAZQCP010000120.1, on the reverse strand, counting down.
GGGTCGTCGTGATGCCGTGACGGAGAGAGAGCTCGGCGAGCTGCTCGATCCGGGCGATCGTCAGCTCGGTGTCGTAGAACTCGTGGACGATCTGCAAGACGCCGCCCCGCTCGCCGAGCACGGCGGCGAGTGCGTCGAGCTCGTCCGGAGCGGCCCAGCGACTCGGCACAGGCCGGTAGTTCTCGTCGATGTCGACGAAGCTCGTGCTCAGCCCAACGGCGCCGGCGTCGAGGCAGGTGCGCAGCATGTCGGCCATCGCCGCCAGCTCCTCGGCGGTTGCCGCCCGGACCTGTGCTTCGGGCCCCATCACGAACATGCGCAATACGGAGTGGCCGACGAGGGGCGCCACGTTGAGGGCGATGTTGCCGGTCAGTGCATCCAGCCAGCCGCCGAAGCTCTCGCCCCAGCGCCAGTCCACCCCGGTGTCGAACGCCTCTTCGGGCATCTCTTCGATCAGACGGAACATCTTGCTGAACGCTTCGCGCTGGTCGACGCGCAGCGGCGCGAGCGAGAGCGAGCAGTTGCCCGGCACAACGGTCGTGACGCCGTGCTCGATCGCCGGGAACGCGTACGGGTCGAAGCAGAGCTGGGCGTCGTAGTGCGTGTGCGGGTCGATGAAGCCGGGCGCGACCACGCGGCCGGAGGCGTCGACCTCGCGGTGACCAGCGGCGGCGCGGCCACCCACGGACACGATCTTGCCGCCGGTGATCGCGACGTCGCCGAGGCGTGGTGGCAAACCGGAACCGTCGACGATCAACCCGTTACGGATGACGAGGTCGAGCATGCACTTCTCCTTGTGTCTCGAGGGCGGGGAGCACCGCGCCCCACGGTCGGCCGATCAGCTCATCGAGCGAGCCGATCCCCGCCTGATCCAGCGAGGTGAGGCAGGCCTCCTCGTCGAGCGAGATCGTCGACGTCCCACCGTTGTCGTAGGTCAGCTCGACTTCGATCTCGGCGCGGCCGTCGTGACCGCCGACGACGGTGGCCCGGGTGATGACCGTCGTCATCGCGCTGGCGGTGGCTCGGTGAACACGATGTCGCTCGGGAGGATGCCCACGGTGCGCCGCGCCGCGAGGTGCAGGTTCCATGACAGCAGCTGTTGGGCACCGTCGTCCGCACCGTCGAGCTCGCGAGCCGCGATGGCGGCGAGGTCGTCGCCCGGTTGGGCGAACACGAATCGTCGAGCGGTCATGATGCGCGAGCGTATGTGGACACCGAGGAGTGACACGTGTCGGAGGGAGTGAGCATGCACGCATCGAGGTACCGCTGGCGGAACCATCCGGAGGGGTACGGGCTGGTCACCAAGGGGCTGCATTGGACGGTCGCCGGCACGATCGCTGCCCAGTTCGTCGTCGGCTACGCGATGGACGCCGATGACAGTGGCCGCGGACGCGGACGCGGTCGGGGGCGCGGCGGTGAGTCCGGGCAGGGTCGTGGCCGCGGTCGCGGCGGCGAGTACGACGTGTTCGGCGACGACGCGCTGCTCACCGCGCACGTCGTGCTCGGCGTGACGATCCTCGCGCTGGCCACGCTGCGCCTCGTATGGCGTCTGACGACGCCGCTGCCCGAGTGGGCGCCGACGCTGTCGGCGGGCGAACGTTGGCTGGCGCACTGGACCGAGCGGGCGTTGTACGTGCTGATGTTCGCCATTCCGATCTCCGGACTCGCGCTCGTGGTCGCCGACGACGATGACCTGGTCGGCGTTCACGTCGGGGCGCACCTGGCGTTCTTCGTCGCCATTGCACTGCACGTGGGACTGGCGCTCAAGCATCAGTTCGTGAACCGCGATGGCCTGCTGCGGCGAATGACCTGAAGGCGACGCGGTGTCACACGGTCGTCAGGCGGTGTTCGTTCCCGCGACGCAGCGAACGTCGACCTCCACCGAGATGGCGACGTCTTCCGGCGCCAGCTCGATCGGTGATGCCGCGTCCGCGGACGCCGCCATTCGGGCGAACTTCGGCGTTGGTCCCTGGGTCGGATGCAGACCGTCGCCGAGCATGCCGGCGTCGGCGATCGCGAGGACGCGGACGGTATCGGCGTCGACGGCATCGGCGTACGTCCGCGCCTTGTCGATGGCGTCGCGGACAGCCGCTTGGCGCACCCGCGTGATGGCCTGTTCGCGATGGGCGGCCGTCAGGGCCCACTCGATGCCGCCGACCGAGGCGCCGGGCAGTTCGGCGGTCGACGCCAGCCAGGTGGAGAGCTGCTCGAAGTCGGCGAACTTCACCGAGAACGTCACCCGGGCGTGGTGCACGAGGGGAAGGACCTTGCCGTCCTGGTTCCAGGGGCGCGTCGCCCACGTGTGGATCTGCTCGTTCGACCACCAGGTGATCGGCCCCCGCTCAGGGTCGTGGAGCGGCTCGACCGATCGTCGCACGGCGTCGGCCGTGGTGGCAACGTCGCGATGGACAGCGCCTGCGTCGGCTCCGTCGATGGCAACGACCAACGTGACCGTCGCCCGCTCCGGCGGCGCGAAGAACGTATGCGTACCGCGGACAGTGATGTCGATCTCGGACATGGCAGCGACAATAAGCAACGGCAAGGGGACGGGCCCCCGGCCGTTGCTCAATCGACTTCGTTGCCTGGCCTGTCGGCCGCCTGCGCGAGGAACGCGCCGGCCGAGACGATCGCGATGCCGATCGCTCCCGCGGCGCCAGGCTGCTCGCCGAGGAACACCCAGGCGAGCAGCGCGATCTGCACGAGCATCGTGTTGTTGATCGCCGCCGACTCGACGGCCGCGAGGTAGCGGAGCGAGGCGTTCCACATCGTGAACGCCCAGGCCGTGTTGACCACGGCGAGCCAGGCGACCACGGCCGCGCTGGTCCATCCGAGCCGCGGGAGGCCGTCGATGGCGAGTCCCACGCCGAGCAGGATGATCGCGCCGATCGTCATGCTGACCGCGGTGACCGTGAGCGGTGACACGTGCGGTGCGCGGTTGACGAACCGTCCGAGCAGCGAGCTCGTCACGTTCGCCGCCAGGGCGATCGTCGCCGCGATCATGCCGACGACGGTCGCTCCGAGCTCGCCGGCGAAGAACACACCCGCGCCGAGGGCCATCAAGCTCCCGCCGACGATCTGGCGAGGGCGGACCCGTTCTCCGATCGAGCGTTGCGCCAAGAGCGCGACGAGCACGGGTGTCGGCGCGAGCATCAGGCTCGTGGTGGCTGCGGGTTGTGCATCGATGGCCACGAACTGCGCCCCTTGCGTGACGGCGTAGAACACGACGCCGAGCACGATGAGCATCCACCACCCGCGAGCGGGCAGCGAGCCGAGCTCGGCGCGGGTCGTCGAGCGAGACAGCGCCCATCCCGCGAGCAGTCCTGCAGCGAGTGCGTAGCGCAGCCCGGCGAACGTGATGGGTGGAAGGTCGTCGTCGAGGCCGACGCGGATCAGCACCCACGACGAGCTCCACAAGACGGTGACGAGCAGGGCCGTCCACACGGCGCGGGTGTGGGTGCGGCGGTCGGGGTGGAGCATCAGAGCCTCCGGAGGATCGGTACGCGGCAGACGAGCCGGTCTCATTCCTCGAGGCTTTTGTCCCTTCAGATGTACGACCCTGAGTTGGATTCGGATGGGTCGCTGTGGCGCTCGGTCCTCCCCGGCTCTGTACCGGGCGGTTCCCTAGCCACCATTGTTGATCGGTGGCTCGACCGTAGCGCGGAGCGGAATGAGCAACGGGGAGGGGTTCGGCGCACTCGCCGCACACGACCACGGCGTGCATGTCGTTGTCGCACGCAGTGTGGTGGAGCACGAGTGGCGTTCCGGGCCGGTCAGCCAGCGGTCGCCCCAGGCGGCCAGACATGACCACGATCGACACCCGAACGATCGTCACCGACTGACGCCGCGGTGCAACAGGCGCAGCCGCGGCCCGCTGGCACTGACGGCCGCGCCGAGTCGATTGCATCCGGGGTCAGACGATTGCATCCGGGGTCAGACACCACATGCAACAACGCACCAGCGCCAGGCCA
>CAZQCP010000119.1:0-9859 GCA_964592115.1 uncultured Ilumatobacteraceae bacterium | reverse complement strand
CTCGAACACGACCTGCGCGACGACACCGTGCTGTTCGAGGTGGTCCTCCGCTGACCAACGAACGTGGGGACGGGTCCCTCCGTTCGTTACTCGCGACACTCACAGCTCGACAAGAGTCAGCTCGCTGAGGCCGAGCTGGATGTGGGGAGCGCAAGGCGCGAGACGACGACGTTGCCTGTCGGCAACGAGGAGTCCTCGCAACGCAGCGATCGCCGCATCCAGCCCGGCCTCAGACGATGCGGGAGGGGCCGTCGGTGCTCCAGTAGCGGTCGCGCAGGACCCGCTTGTAGAGCTTGCCGGTCGGCAGTCGCGGCAATGCGGGATCGAAGTCGATCGACCGCGGGCACTTGTACTTCGCCAGGTTGTCCTGGCAGAAGCGCATCAACTCGGCAGCCAACTCGTCGCTGGGCTCCACGCCGTCCAACGGCTGGACGACGGCTTTGACCTCCTCGCCGAGGTCGATGTTGGGCACTCCGAACACAGCGGCGTCGGCGACCTTCGGGTGGGTGATCAGCAGGTCTTCGGTCTCTTGCGGGTAGATGTTGACGCCGCCGGAGATGATCATGAACGTCTTGCGATCCGTGAGGTACAGATAGCCCTCGTCGTCGACGTATCCGACGTCGCCAACCGTCGACATGGTGCCGTCCGGCGACGTCGCCTCGGCGCTCTTCGCGGGATCGTTGAAGTACTCCAATCCTGCAGGCGTCTCGAACCACAGCGTCCCCGGCTCGCCGATCGCGCACTCGTTCATGTCGTCGTCGAGCACGTGGAGAACACCGGTCTTGATCTGGCCGACGGTGCCCGGATGCTCCAGCCACTCCTCGGAGTTGCACGCCGAGAAGCCGATCGCCTCGGTCGCCCCGTAGTACTCGTGGATGATCGGGCCCCACCACGAGATCATGTCCCGCTTCACCTGCACCGGGCACGGAGCAGCGGCATGGACGATCACCTCCAGCGACGACAGGTCGTACTTGGTGCGCGCGTCGTCGGGCAGCTTGAGCATGCGGCTGAACATCGTCGGCACGAGCTGGCTGTGGGTGATGCCGTACCGCTCGACGTCGGCCAGGTACTGCTCGGGGTCGAAGCGCTCCATGATCACCGCCGTGCCGCCGGTGCGGATCGTGAGGCTGACCGCGGCCTGCGGCGCCGAGTGGTACAGCGGGGCCGGCGACAGGTAGATCATGCGGTCGCGGTAGTGCCACAGCGCGGTGAGGAACATGAACAGCGGCAACGGTTCACCCGGAGGGCCCTCCGGGAGCGGTCGGATGATGCCCTTCGGTCGGCCGGTCGTGCCCGACGAGTAGAGCATCGGTGTGCCCAGCCATTCCTGGTCCAGCGGGGTGTCCAGATGGCCCGATATCGCCTCGTCGTAGTCGAGCACGGGGATCGACAGACCGGTGCCAGCGCCGGCGGGAAGGTCGACGACGAGGCACAACGTGACCTTCGGGCATTGGGCGAGCGCTTCGAAGGCGACGTCGCACAACTGGCGCGATGTGATGAGCACCTGTGACTCGCTGTTGTCGACGATGTACGCCAACTCGTCGGCGGTGAGGTGCGAGTTGACGCACGTGTAGTACAGCCCTGACCGCTCCCCTGCGCCGCAGACCTCCAGGTACCGGTCGTTGTTCTCCATGAAGATCGAGAAGTGGTCCAGCCGGCGCAGCCCGTGGGCGGCGAGCAGTTGTGCGCAGCGGTTCGCCCGCGCCTCGAACTCGGCGTAGGTCACGGTGGCCCCGGTCGAGGCCATGATGAAACACGGCCGGTCCGGATCGATCGCGGCGGTTGCTGCTCCGTACACCTGGATTCCCCCTTTGTCGCCAGCGGACGCGACCCCTTCACGTCCGCTCGATCGTCGAACTCTAGGAGACCTGGCGCCAGTGGCGACGTTGCCTCAGGGCAACGAGGAGCTCTCGGAACGCCGCGAGCGGGCGATCCAGCCCGACTCGAGGGCGATGCGCTTCTTGGTGGCGGCAAACGAACAGATCGGGCACGCCGTGAGGTCGTGACGCTGCGCCGGGCAGTACTCGCGACCGAAGAAGATGATCTGCAGGTGCCGCCGGTTCCACGTGTCGCGCGAGAAGACCACCTTGAGGTCGCGCTCGGTGAGCTCGACGTTGGTGCCCTTCGACAGCCCCCATCGCGCGGCGAGACGGTGAATGTGGGTGTCGACCGGGAATGCCGGGACGCCGTACGCCTGGGCCATCACCACACTGGCCGTCTTGTGGCCGACGCCGGCGAGCGACTCGAGGAACTCCCAGTCCGGGATCAGCTCGCCGCCCGCATCGACGATCTGGTTGGCCGCCACCCACAGGTTCTTGGCCTTCGTCGGCGCCAGACCGACCTCACGGATCACCGAGAGGATGGTGTCGGGATCGAGTGCCGCCATCTCCACCGGCGTGCTGGCGAGGTCGAACAGCGCCGGCGTGACCTGGTTGACCTTCTTGTCCGTGGTCTGGGCGGAGAGGGCCACCGCAACGAGCAGCGTGTAGGGGTCGCGATGGTCCAGCGGTACTGGGGGATCCGGGTAGAGATCGTCGAGCACCACACCGATGCGGTCCGCCTTGTCCTGTCGACGCACACCATGACCATAGCGGCAAGACACCCGTAGCCTCCTGGGCGATGGCTGGCCGAATTGTCCGTGGAGGATGGTTCGTCGGCGGGTGGATCGCCGTCGGTTTCGGCAGCGTCGGCGTGATCGTGCCCGGCTTGCCGACAACCGTGTTCTTCATCATCGCCGCGGCTTGCTTCTCACGCTCGAGTCCACGTTTCGAGCAGTGGGTACTCGATCGACCGGGCGTCGGACCCATGGTCCGCGACTACCGCGCCGGCCTCGGGATGCCACGCACGGCGAAGACCGCGGCGATCTCCTCGATCGCACTCATGTGCTCGCTCAGCGCGTTCTTGGCGTTCGAGTCCTGGGGTTGGCGTGCGATCGTGCTCGGCGCCGGCGCGGTCGGTGTGTCGTGGATCTTGTGGCGCGTGCCGACGAGTCGCACAGGACGACCGCCCGTGACGCGTGAAGGACGCTGGTTCCGGATCGTCGCTGTCGCCGAGGCGTTGACGTGGCTCGGACTGCTCGTGGGCATGGCGGTCAAGTACGTCGGTAACGGGAGCGAGCGCGGTGTGGAGCTGTTCGGGCCGGTCCACGGCGTCGTCGTGCTCGCCTACCTCGCCGTGCTCGCATGGTGTGCCCATCGCCTGCGATGGGACAGTCGAGCCACCATGCTCGGTGTGCTCGCGTCCGTGCCCCCGGGTGGGACCCTGTTCTTCGAAGCGTGGGCGGAACGCACCCTCCGTCTGGCATCGCCAGTGGATCGCCGGGGTGCAACACTTCCGACATGACCGACGTCACCGTCACGTCCGCGCCCGAGTCACCCGGCTCGGCGGGACGCCACCAGGTCAGGTCCGAGCGGGCCGAACCTGGCCCGGTCACCCGGGATGTCGCCACGTTCTGCCGGGTCTGCGAGCCGGCGTGCGGGCTCATTGCGACCGTCGACGGCGACGGGCCGGCGGCCACGATCGTGCGCGTCCGCGCCGACGACGAGCACCCGGTGAGCAAGGGCTTCGCGTGCGCCAAGGGGCTCGCCGCGCTCGACATCCACCACGACCCGGATCGTCTCGACCATCCGATGCGGCGCGTCGACGGACGTTGGGAGCGCGTCGGGTGGACCGACGCGATCGACGGCGTCGCCAGCGAGCTGCGCGCCGTGATCGAGCGTCACGGGCCGCAAGCGGTCGCCGCCTACGTCGGCAACCCGAGCGCGTTCAACACGCTCGCCGGTCCGGCCAGCGGCGCGTTCTTCGCCCAGCTCGGGATGTCGCGCTACTTCTCCTCCGGCACGCAGGACTGCGCCAACAAGTTCGCCGGCAGCGAGGCCGTGTTCGGGTCGTCGACGATCCACCCGATCCCCGACATCGCCCACACCGACGCGCTGCTCGTGCTGGGCGCCAACCCGCGCGTGTCCAAGGGCAGCTTCATCAGCATCTCGAACATGTACCGCGAGCTGATGCAAGCTGCAGCCCGCGGCGCGTCGATCTGGTTCGTCAACCCACGGCGCACCGAGTCGTCGGGCGAGCGCACCGGCGAAACGCTCCAGATCGTGCCCGGAACCGACGTGTTCCTCCTCGCCGCGCTGATCCACGAGATCGACGCGACGGTCGGCTTCGACCGCTGCGTCGACGACCACGGACGTCACGTCGACGAGCTGCGCGCCTTCGTCGCGTCGTACTCACCTGACACGGTCGCGCCGCTCGTCGGCATCGATGCCGACACGATCCGCGACGTCGCTCGCACGTTCGCCAGCGCACCGCGAGCCGCGGTGCACATGTCGACCGGCGTGAACATGGGGCGCCACGGCACGCTGTGCTACTGGCTCGTGCACATGCTCAGCTTCGTCACGGGGAACCTCGATCGCGAGGGCGGCAACGTGTTGAGCGTCGGCTTCTACGCCAATGCCAAGGCGGGCCGACGGGCGTACGACTCCGGCTTCGTCGACGGCGAGTTCGGCCCGATGCGACGCGGGTCGCTGCCGGGCAACCTGCTCGCCGAGCACATCCTCGACGCGGAGCGGCCGGTGAAGGCGCTGATCGTGCTCGCCGGCAACCCACTCCTCACGATCGGTGGCGAGGCCCGGCTGCGCGAGGCGTTCGAGTCGCTCGAGCTGGTGGTGTGCATCGACCTGTACCGCACGGCGACCGGCGACGTCGCCGACTGGCTGTTGCCGTCGACCGACATGTTCGAGCGTGCCGACGTCAACATCACGGGCCTCGGACTGCAGTACGAGCCGTGGATCCAATGGACCGACGCCGTCGTGGAACCGCGAGCCGAACGGCGCGAAGAGTGGCGGATCTTCGCCGAGCTGTCCAAGGCGATGGGCATGCGCAGCGTGCTCGACGACGATGAACCGGGCGATGCGGTGTGGGCGCGCACCGATCACATGCTGCGCGGTCGTGGCTTGACCCTCGACGACGTTCGTTCGGCGCCGAAGGGCACGGTCGTGTTCGACGAGGGGTTGCAGCCGGGGGCATTCTTCGACACCCACCTCCAGCACGGCGACGGTCGGGTCGACTGCTGTCCTGACGGGTTCGAGAACGCGATCGCCGAGCTCGCCCACGAAGCCGGCGAGGCGCGCGATCGCACCACCCGCGACGAGCTGTACCTCATCGGGCGACGGGACACGCGCATGCACAACTCGTGGTTCGCCAACGTGGCCGGGCTCAAGCGCGGCGCCCGCTCGTCGAACCCGCTGGAGATGCATCCCGACGACGCCGAGCGACTCGGCATCACCGACGGGTCGTCGGTGATCGTGCGCAGCGCATGGGGCGAGATCGACGCCACGGTGCGCGTCGACGACGCCGTGCGCCCCGGCGTGGTGGCGATCGAGCACGGGTGGGGTCGCCAGTCGGGCATGCGCGTGGCGAACGACAAACCCGGGGTCAACGTGAACCGGCTGCTCCCCTCCGGTCCTGGCACGTTCGACCCGCTGTCGAACCAGGCGTGGATGACGGGCATCCCCGTCACCGTCACCACCCGCTGATCGCCTGAACGCCGACGGTCGGTGATCCCGGCACCAGCGCGCGGTCGCAGCGCACGCTGGTCACGCGATCGTCCGGCAGGCAGGGCGAGTCGGTTCTCCGAGTCGTGAGCGCTCCGCGTACGTTGGCGCCATGACCGATCGCATGCCTGCCCTGTCCCTCGCTGCTGTGCCCGGCAAGCGCGCCGCCGCCGTCGAGCTCGCCGCCGAGATCGAGCGCCGCGGGTTCTCCGGCGTGTATTGCGCGAGCTTCGGCGACGCACTCGGGTTGTGCTTGTCGGTCGCCCACGCCACGACCACGTTGGAGATGGCGACGTCGATCCAGCCGATCTACCTCCAACACGCGTCGCAGCTGGCGACTCAGGCGAGCTACCTGCACGAGATCTCGGGTGGACGCTTCCGGCTCGGCATCGGCGTCACGCACGGACCTGTCATCGAGCGGCTCGGCGTCACCACGGGCAGGCCGCTCGCGGACATGCGCGCCTACGTCGCCGACCTGCGCGCCGCCGGTGAACATCTCGGTGGCCTCCCGCCGGTCGTGTTGGCGACGCTGCGCGACCGGATGGTCGAGCTCGCAGCCGAGATCGGCGACGGCGCGGTGTGGGCCAACGGATCGCGCAGCCGGATGGCGCACTCGCTGTCGCTCGTGCCCGCCGAGCGACGCGATGCGTTCTGGGTCGGCAACATGATCCCGACGGTGATCGACGACGACCTCGAAGCGGCCCGGGCCCGCAATCGCAAGACGCTCCAGGGCTACGTCGCCCTCCCCAACTACCGCAACTACTGGTTCGACGCCGGCTACGAGGAGGAGATGACGGCGGTCAAGGTGGCCATCGAGAACGGTGATCGAGACGCCGTGCTCGCCGCGATGAGCGACGCCTGGCTCGACGACTGCACACTGTCGGGACCCGTCGGGCGGGTCCGCGACGGCATCGAGGCCTGGTTCGACGCCGGCGTGACGTGTCCGATCATCGTCCCGTCGTCGACGTCGGGCGGCCAGATGAAGGCGCTCGACGAGCTCTTCGCCGCGTTCGCCTGACGCCGCCCGCCCGAACCCGCGGCGCGACCCACCCATTCGGAGCATCCAACCCGAAAAATGTCCGCTCCGTGCCGCTCAGCGACACGTGAGCGACATTTTTCGGGTTGTCAGGTCGCTGGGGGGTGGAGGCCGGCGGCGCGGCGGCGGGCGGCGACGTGCGGTTCGATGTCGGCGGCGCGCCACGCGACGGCGTCGAGCGGATCGAAACCGGCGCCTGCCCAGGCGGTCGCGTCCGCGGGCGCGGCGCCGGTGGCCGCCCACGCGCTGGCGAGGTCGGGGCCGAGCTCGGCTGCCACCCAGCCGGCGAGGTGATCGTCGGCGATCGGGCTCTGCACCCAGCGGTCGATGTCCCAGTCGTGGGCGCCGGCCTGTGCGACGAGCTCGCGACGGATCGACCACGGCGACCATCCGTCGTGCGGGCGGGCCGCCAACGCGGTGTCGGGATCGAAGCCGAGCGCCTTCAGCCGCGTGGCGACGGACGGATCGTCGGTCACGGGCCGCCACGCCCCGGCCTTGCGTGTCGAGAACCCGGCCGACGACCACGCCCGCGCGGCGTCGGCATCGAAGCCCTGCTCGACCCAGCGGGCGACCTTCTTCGGCCGGATCCCGGAGCGCAACGAGTACTCGATGTCAGCCGGTGTGCGCCCGGCACGCAGCTGGCGGATGGCGTCGGCCTCGTCGAACCCGTCGAGCCGGGCGGCGCCGGCGAGCTGTTCGACCTCGCGGGCATCGGCGCCTGTGGCCGCCCAGGGCCGATAGTGATCGGCAGACACGAACCCGCGGTCGATGGCGGCGAGGATGTCCTCAGACGACAGCCCCTCCCACGTGGAGTGGAACGTCGGGTCCGATGGAAGCCCGAGCGGATCAGGTACGGCCCGGCCGGAGCGGCGGTACTCGGCGATCTCCTCGGTGGTCAGCCCCGAGTCGTACCAGCGTGCCGCGGACGGCGGAGGCAGCGTGCCGTCGCGGAACATGATCGTGACCATCGCCTCGGGCATGCCGGAGGCGACCCAGCGCTCCCGGTCCTGACGGTTCTCGTGCATCGCAGCCATCGCCGATCAGCCCCAAGCCTCGCGGACCTTCTCGTAGACACCCTGGTCGTACGAGAACTCGACCAAGTTGCCGTCGGGGTCGGTGAGCATGCAGATGTAGCCGATCGGGTCCGGCATCTGCGTGGCGGGAAACGCGAGACAGCCGTCGGCGTCGCCACGGGCAGCCGCGGCGTCGACGTCACCCCGCGTCGGCAACTCGATGCCGATGTGGTTGAACGGCGAGAGCGTGGCGATGGGGGTCGACGCGAACGGGTCTCGGTCGGGGAAGAACTGTGCGAGCACGAGGATGAACGGGTGCTCACCGGTGTCGGAGTGGCCGAGCCAGGCGCCGTATCCATCGTCGTCCTGGCGCTTGTCGAGCAGCTCGAGCGGTGTGTGGCGCAGGTACCACTCGATCGTGGCGTCGATGTCGGCAACCCGCAAGGCGACATGGGTCCACCGCGCCGTCGTCGGCCGCAGGCGGTGCGTCGCCGTGTCCTCGATCGTCGCGTCGCTCATGCCGTCACCGTACCCGGCCCTCCCGAGCGAGCGACCAGCCGGCCCGAGCGACAAGCAACGGGTGGGGACGGGCCCCAGCCGTTGCTTCTTGTCCACAGACCAGAGACCAGTCAACGTCGAGCCAAGCATCGTGCGACACCACTCGACGCGCGGTCGGCGCTGGCTACAGTCCACACGTCTGGACATGCGATGTCCCGGACGATCCGTCATGCCGGACGCCGACACCACCCACGACCTGCTGCAACCCGCAGACGGACTCGTCACGATCATCCACGGCGGTGACGTCGTGACGATGAATGCCGCCCGTGAGGTGCTCGTCGGCGGGGCGATCGTGGTCGCCGGCGCGACGATCGTCGCCGCCGGTGGCACGACCGAGCTCCGCGCGCGCTACCCGCGGGCGGCCCACGTCGACGTGACCGGCTGTGTCGTGACACCGGGCCTCGTCGATGCCCACCAGCACCTCACGGCCGATCCGCTGTTGCGCTGTTGCATCCCCGACCTGATCGACTCGACGACGGCGATCGGGTCGTGGGCGATCCCATTGCACGCCGCGCTCGAACCCGGTGACGACGAGACCGCCGCCATGCTGGCGAGCGTCGAGGCGTTGACGAACGGGGTCACCACCGTGGTCGAGGCGGGCACGGTGGCACACCCGGATCGAGTTGCGGCGGCGCTGCGGGCGACGGGCATCCGCGCTGCGATCGGAGTGTGGGGATGGGATGTCGGCGACGGGCCACACGTCGCGCCGGCCGCCGAGGTGCTCGCCCGGCAACGGGACCTCGTCGAGACCTACCGCGACGATCCGTTGATCGACGGGTGGGTGACGCTCGTCGGGCACGACCTGGCCTCCGACGACCTGCTCACGGGTGCCGCCGATCTCGCGCGCACACTCGGCACCGGGATGACGATGCACCTCTCCCCCACCAGGGCCGATCCCGACGCCTACGTCGCCCGCACGGGTCGCCGACCCGTGCAGCATCTCGCCGATCTCGGCGTGCTCGGCGCGCACCTCCTGATCGCCCACGCTGTGTGGCTCGATGACGACGAGATCGACCTCGTCCTGCGCACCGACACGGCGATCGCCGCATGTCCGTGGGCGTACCTGCGGCTCGGGCAGGGAGTGACCCAGCGCGGGCGTCACCACGAGATCGTCGCTCGCGGCGGCCGGCTCGCGCTCGGTTGCGACTCGGGCAACGCCGGCGACGCGATCGACGTGCTGCGCGCCGCTGCGGCGATGGTCGGCATCGCCCGCGACGCGGCGCTCGACCCGTTGCACCTCGGGGCTGATACCGCGTTCGCGCTCGCCACGATCGATGGTGCGCGGGCGGTCGGGATGAACGATCGCATCGGGTCGTTGGAGCCCGGCAAGCAGGCCGACATCGTCGTCCACCGCACGGACACCCCCGCGTGGTCGCCGCGGGGCGACACGGCACTCCAGCTCGTGTGGGGAACCGACGGACGTACCGTGCGCGACGTATGGGTCGCCGGGCGACACGTGGTCGCCGACGGACGCGTCACGACCGTCGATACCGTCGCCCTCGCGACGGAGGCGACCGAACGGCGCCGACACCTGCTCGCACGCGCTGGTGTCTCGATCACATCACGATGGCCACACGTCGACGCACGTTGACCCCGTCAGGACGCATGGCGACACCACCGACGACACAGACCATCACGACCCACCATCACGACAATCGACGCGATACATCGACACGGAACTGGACGACGAACTCGAC
>CAZQCP010000118.1:0-9962 GCA_964592115.1 uncultured Ilumatobacteraceae bacterium | reverse complement strand
CATCGTTGACGCCACACCTATCCCACCGATGAGATTCCTGCGCGACACGTGCACCCGAATCTCATCGTTGACGCCACACCTATCCCACCGATGAGATTCCTGCGCGACACGTGCACCGCAAACTCATCGTTGACGCCAGACCTACACCACCGATGAGATTCCTGCGCGACACGTGCACCGCAAACTCATCGTTGGTGGGGTCGCTGCTTCGCGGCGGTCTTCTTCGCGGCGGTCTTCTTCGCGGTGGTTTTCTTGGCGGTCGACTTCTTGGCGGGTGACTTCTTCGCCGCCGGCTTGCGTCCGGGTTCGCTGCTGGCCGGGGGAGTGGGAGCGGCGGCGGGGGCGGGCGTGCCGGGGATGCGGAAGCCGAAGAGGCCACCGGCAGACTCGGCGAGGTTGGCGAGCGGACCCATCCGCTTGTTGAGCTCACCGAGCACGTCGGAGAACTGCGCGAGCTGTGTGGGGAACTGGGCGATCACGGGATTGGACAGCGTGTCGGCGAGTCGCTCCAGGCCTGGGGCGACGGCCATCGCCGGGCCGCTCACGACCTGCATCATCTGATCGGCGGTCTGCACGGTGCGAGTCACCCGGGGGATCGCGGCACGCAGCGGCGGCTCGACCTCGGCGAGCAACGAGTTGATCCGCTCGGCGGTCTCGTTGAGGTTCTCCATCGTGCGGTTGAAGTTCTCGACGCCGCGCATGAACTCGTCGACGCCCTTGCGGAACTGCTCGACGGAGCGCACAGCGCCGGCGACCGGCGTGGCCACCAGCGTGAAGAGATCGGCGAGCGGGTCGGAACGGTCCTCAGCCATGGCTGCACGGTACTCGGGCGACCGCGACAGGTCTGGGAGCCACGGGACCCCGCCTGCCGGGCGACCGCGACAGGTCAGGCGAGCGACGCGGCGTAGGCCTCGAGCGGCTCGCACGAGCAGATCAAGTTGCGGTCACCCTGGGCACCGTCGATGCGCGACACCGGCGGAAAGTACTTCTGGTCGCGCAGGGCCGGCAGGGGATAGGCGCCGAGCTCGCGCGGGTACGGCCGATCCCACTCGCCGAGCAGGTCCTCGGCGGTGTGGGGTGCGTGGCGCAACGGGCTGTCGGCTACGTCCCAGCGTCCGGTGGCGACGTCGTCGATCTCGGCCTTGATGGCAATCATCGCCTCGCAGAAGCGGTCGAGCTCGGCGAGTCCCTCGCTCTCGGTCGGTTCGACCATCAGCGTCCCGGCCACCGGGAAGCTCATCGTCGGCGCATGGAACCCATAGTCCATGAGGCGTTTGGCGACATCGTCGACGGTCACGCCGGTCGCCTTGGTGATCGCCCGGAGATCGAGGATGCACTCGTGGCCGACCCGGCCGTTGGCGCCCCGGTACAGGACAGGGAAGTGCGGATCGAGGCGCGCCGCGACGTAGTTGGCGGCTGCGATCGCCACGCGGGTGGCGTCGGTGAGGCCCGTACCGCCCATCATCTCGATGTACATCCACGAGATCGGCAAGATCCCCGCCGACCCGAACGGCGCCGCCGACACCGCACCGACCTGAGCCGCCGGGTCGAGTGGGTTCCCCGGAAGGAACGGCGCGAGGTGTGAGCGCACGGCGATCGGGCCGACACCCGGGCCGCCGCCGCCGTGCGGGATGCAGAACGTCTTGTGCAAGTTGAGGTGGCTGACGTCGGACCCGAAGCGTCCGGGCTGGGCGAGACCGACCAGAGCGTTGAGGTTGGCGCCGTCGACGTACACCTGGCCGCCCCCGTCGTGGACCATCGCGCACAGCTCACGGATCTCGGCCTCGAAGACGCCGTGCGTCGAGGGGTACGTCACCATGATCGCCGCCAGTCGATCGCCGATCTGGTCGATCTTGTCGCGCACGTCGGCGAGGTCGACGTTGCCGCCCTCGTCGCAGCCGACGACCACGACGTCGAAGCCGGCCATCACCGCGCTCGCCGCGTTCGTGCCGTGGGCGCTGGAGGGAATCAGGCACACCGTGCGCTCGGTCTCGCCGCGGTCGTGGTGGTAGGCGCGGATGGCGAGCAGCCCGGCGAACTCACCCTGGCTGCCGGCGTTGGGCTGCACGCTGACCGCGTCGTAGCCGGTGATCGTCGCCAGCCGCTGTTCGAGCTCGTCGATCATCCGCCGGTACCCGGTGACCTGGTCGGTGGGGGAGAAGGGGTGCACATCGGCGAACTCCGGCCACGTGATCGGAATCATCTCCGACGTGGCGTTGAGCTTCATCGTGCACGAGCCGAGCGGGATCATCGTGCGATCCATGGCGAGATCGCGATCGCTCAGCCGGCGCAGGTAGCGCAACATGTCGTGCTCGCTGTGGTGACCGGCGAACACCTGCTGGGTGAGGAACTCGTCGGTGCGACGCAGCGCAGCGGGCAACCCGTTGCGCACCGTGTCGACATCGTCGCCGGCGACAGGCACGCCACCGAGCGCCGAGACGACCCGGCTGACATCGCGCAACGTCGTCGTCTCGTCGATCGTGATCCCGACGGCGGTGTCGTCGACACGGCGAATGTTGAACCCGGCCGCCAACGCCGATGCAACCGCCGCGTCGGCATCGGCAACGTCGACCGTCAGCGTGTCGAACCACGTGTCGTGGCGCAGCGCGCACCCACCGGCGCGCAGGCCGGCAGCGGCGACGCACGTCAGGCGATGCACGCGCTGGGCGATGCGCGTGAGGCCGGCACGCCCGTGCCACACCGCGTACAACCCCGCCATGTTGGCGAGCAGCACCTGTGCCGTACATATGTTCGACGTGGCCTTCTCGCGGCGGATGTGCTGCTCTCGGGTCTGGAGGGCGAGCCGGAGCGCAGGCCGACCCTTGGTGTCGCTGCTGACGCCCACGATGCGACCCGGCATCGATCGCGCCGCGGTGTCGTGGGCGGCGACGAACGCGGCGTGTGGGCCACCGAACGCCATCGGAACACCGAAGCGCTGCGCGGATCCGATGGCGATGTCGGCACCCATCGCGCCGGGGGAGGTGAGGAGCACACTGGCCAGCGGGTCGACGGTGACGATGGCGATCGCGCCGGCCTCGTGCACGGCAGCGATCGGCACCGACCAGTCGTGGATCGCGCCGGTGGAGCCCGGCAGGCTGAACAGCGCGCCGAACAGCCCGTCGGGATGCTCGATCTCGTCGAGGTCACCGACGACGAGCTCCACGCCGATCGGGTCAGCACGGGTGGCGAGCACGGCGAGCGTCTGGGGATGCGTGTCGTGGTGCACCACGAACCGGTTCGACGCCGACTTCGACAGCCGTCGAGCCATCGTCATCGCCTCGGCTGCCGCAGTGCCCTCGTCGAGCAGCGAGGCGTTGGCGACGTCGAGGCCGGTGAGCTCGGTCACGAGCGTCTGGAAGTTCAGCAGCGCCTCGAGGCGACCCTGGCTGATCTCGGGTTGGTACGGCGTGTAGGCCGTGTACCACGCCGGGTTCTCCAACACGTTGCGAGCGATCACCGGGGGAGTGATCGTGCCGTGGTAGCCCATCCCGATGAGGCTCGTCATCGGGCGGTTCTCGGCGGCCATCGCCCGCAGCCGCGCCAGCGCATCACGCTCGGAGCGGCCCGCCGGAAGCGCGAGTGGCTCATCGGAGCGGATCGAGGTCGGCACCGTGTCGTCGATCAGGGCGTCGAGGTCGGCGACGCCGATCGTCGACAGCATCGTCGCGAGATCGGCGGCCGACGGCCCGATGTGTCGTTCGGTGAAGTTCTCGACGAGGTCGGCGAGTCGTGGGGGAGCGGTGGGGGTGGACGGATCGGGCACGGGAGCCTCCTTGGCGGACCTTCCCCTGCTGTCGTCGGTACCTGAGAGTTTTCGTCCGGCGAACCGGGCTTTCCCCGTGGGCGGCTCGGCGTGGTCGTCACCCGACGGCCATCACCGTGCGCTTTCCAGCGTGCCTCACCCGAGCGGTCCGTTGGCCTGAGAGATTCCGGGGAGGTTGCTCCTTCGGCGTCGCCATGGTGCGGCGACTCTCCCGCTCGGTTGAAAACGGCGTTTCAGTTGTCGTCGCAGCGTAGCGGCCGAGCCTCCCGCGAGCGTGCCAGCGCCCACGCAGCCGTGGCTCAGGCCCGAGGGGCCGTGACGTTGCAGGCGTCGATCTGCTTGACGATCGAGTACGGGTTGATCGCTGCGCCACCGTTGGGGTGGATCTCGAAGTGCAGGTGCGGTGTGGCGCTGTTGCCGGTGTTGCCGACGTAGCCAACCACTTGGCCCGCCGTGACCTTGGTCCCGACCCCGATGCCCTCGGCGAGCGCATCGAGATGGAGATAGGTGAAGTACGTGCCGTTGTCCTGGGCGACGCGCAGGCCGTTGCCCGACAACGAGCCCGGGAAGTCGGTGTAGACCTTCGAGATCGTGCCGCTCACGACGGCGTAGAGCAGGTTGCCCTTGGCGGCGATGATGTCGAGACCTTCGTGAGTCCGCCCGCCACCGCGCGGCGCCTGGAACGTGTCGCCATACCAGCACTGGCCCTGGACCGGGAACACGTCGAGGCTGACGCCCACCGCGCTCGGCGGGGCCGGGGCCGCAGCTGCACCGACGGCCAGGCGCTTGGCGGTGGCGTCGTCGATCTTGCCGGTGGCCGGCAGCCCTTCGCGGCGCTGGAAGGCGAGGATCGCACCGGCCGTCGCGGCGCCGAACACGCCGTCGGCGCCGCCGGCGAAGCTGATGCCCGCCTTGAGCAGCGCCTGCTGGAGGGACGTGACACGGGCGCCACGCTCGCCGTACACGGCGTAACCGGCCGTGCCGCTCACGCCCTGGGTGCTCCCCGTCGAACCGAGCCCGAGGGCCGAGGCGTCCTTGGCCGACACCTCGCCGGTCTGCGCAAAGCCATTGACCTTCTGGAAGAGGATGAGGGTCGAACGGGTCGCGTTCCCGAACACGCCGTCGGCCCCACCGAGGAGCGTCAGGCCGGTGTTCATCAGGGCCCGCTGGAGATCCTTCACGGCCTGACCGTTCGACCCGACCTTGAGACCGACGTAGCCGGACGACGCATCCGTGTTGTTCGCAGCCGGTGCAGCAGCGGGAGCGCTGCCAGTGCCAAGACCGAGCTTGGCGACGACCTGATCGTCGACGACCGCCGACGCGGTGAGACCGTGGGCCTGCTGATAGCTCTTGAGTGCCGTCGCGGTGTATTGGCCGAAGATGCCGTCAGCACCGCCGCGCACCGCGATGCCGGCCTTGATCAGCGCCTGCTGAAGCTCTTTGACCTTGTCGCCGCGCGAACCGAGCGCCATGCCGACGTAGTTCGTCGCGCTCGCCGCGGGGCTCGCGGCGGCGCCTCCTCCGCCCGAACCGGTCAGGCCGAGCTTCGACGACGTGGACGCATCGACCACACCGGTGACCGCCAACCCGTTCCACCGCTGGAAGTGCGAGACCGCGGTCTTGGTGGCGGGCCCGAAGAACCCGTCGGCGCCACCCGGGACGTAGACCCCGAACGCCATCAGCTTGGTCTGGAGCTCCTTGACGGCGTCGCTCTTGGCTCCTTCGACCAACCCGCTCACCGCACCGGCGGAGGCACCGCTGGCCGCGGCGGCCGGCTGCGCGCTGGACAGCCCGAGCGCCTGGGCGGTGGCGTTGTCGACCTCACCCGACGCGGACAGTCCGTTGCGCGACTGGAACGCCACCACGGCCGACTTCGTACCGGGGCCGAAGACGCCGTCGACGCCGCCGGGCACCTGGATGCCGGCTGCCACGAGCGCTTGCTGGACCGACTTGACCTCGGCGCCGCGCGAGCCTTCGCGCAAACCGACGATCGCCTGCCCGACGAGTGGTGCCGCCGGCACGGCCGGCGACGCGGCGACCGGACTCGCCGGGAGCACGCCGACGGCGAGCACACCGCTGAGCACCACGCAGGTGGCAGCGACGCTGCGCCGCACCCGAGCGCGCCCACGGGGCGGGTTCGGATCGACATCTGTGTTCGGCAGCTGGATCACTGGCGGGTGGATCATGGGACGTTCTGCCTCCTGCACGGGAAAGCTCTCGGTCCGCCCGATGGGAACCTGAAATCTCAAGTCGAGATCAAGGTTCGATCTGGATCGTGGAACTATCACTTGAAAGTCGAGGTCTGGCGTGATCGGCCTGGTGGAGCACGTCTCGCCGGGGAGCAGGGTCATCTTTGCCCATCCCTGTGACCATGTCCAACGCGATCCGGTCGATGTGACATAACGAGGATTATGGGCGTTGCCGACCGAGGGCAGGCAAACGGCCACGGTGCGCGGCCAACCCGCATGGACACTGGACATCAGGTCGAGACTTGCTCGAGCGCACCGTTGGCTGGTCGCCCCGACACGGTCTCGAGAAATTCCTCAGGAATTTCGCCTTCGGTCCTGTCGACGCCCGTCAGCACGCGGCGCGGACGGATCCGCGCTGGCGATGGGTCCGTTCGAGCGCGATCGACGCGCAACGTCCGGTATCGGCGTTCACGCCCGATTACGTCATGACGAAATCAAGACGAGATCTCTGCGCCGGCGGCACCGATCTCGCGGTCGCGCAGCGGACGCGCCGCGTCGAGCAGCCACCGGATCGCGTCGTGCAACTCGGTCACGGTGCGGCGCCCCGCCGCGGTGAGGTCGCGCTCGACGTCATCGACCGCGCACGCCAGCACGTACAGCTCGTCGTGGAGCGCGTCCAGCTCGTCTCGGGCGATCACCAACTCGCCCTCACTCAGCGCGAGCTCACTGGCCCGCTGACGGGCGACCCAGTCCCATTGCCGGCACCGCTGGGAACAGAACCTCCGCGGACGTCCTGGCCCCTGGCGCACCGGTAGCGCCCGCCGGCACCACGCGCAGTTCCCGGCCGCGAGACGGCGCTCTTCTGCCCCGCTCTCTGCCGCCGCACCCAAATTCGTCATGACGTAATGGTAGGCAGCGCGCACCCCGTGGATGGCGGACCACCGTCGTCCCCGATGCACCGGATCTGGGAGACTCGGCGCCGTGACCGACCAGCCCACCTCGACGCATGCGCCAGCCGCGGACCGTGCACTCCCCCCGGCGCCGCGCTCCTCCTTCGCCAGCGACAACGCCGCCGGCGCCCACCCCAAGGTGCTCGCCGCGCTGGCCGCGGTCAACGACGGCCCTGCACTCGCCTACGGAGACGACAGCCACACGGCAGAGTGCGAGGCGCGCTTTCGCGATCTGTTCGGTGCCGACGTCACGACACTCCTGGCGTTCAACGGGACCGGCGCCAACATCGTCGCCCTCGCCACACTCCTCGGCGCACTCCCCGGGCCACATCACGCCGTCGTCTGCACGGCCGCGGCCCACATCGCCGTCGACGAGACCGGCGCACCCGAGCGCATCTTGGGGACGAAGTTGATCGACCTCGACGCACCCGCCGCCAAGCTCGTCCCCGAGCAACTCGACGATGTGGCGCACGCGCTCGGCGATCAGCACCACGCCCAGCCCGGCGTGGTGTCGATCACCCAGGCGACCGAGCTCGGCGCGTTGTACACGCCCGACGAGATCGCCGCACTGTGCGAGCGCGCCCACGCGCACGGAATGCTCGTGCACGTCGATGGTGCCCGGCTCGCCAACGCCACCGCGGCGCTCGGCGGCACGGTCGATGCACTGCGGTCGATGACGATCGATGCTGGCGTCGACGCGGTCAGCTTCGGCGGCACCAAGAACGGGCTGCTCGGCGCCGAGGCCGTCGTGTTCTGCACACCTCGTGTGGCGGCCGGGTCGAGCTTCGTCCGCAAGCAGGTCACGCAGCTGCCTTCGAAGATGCGCTATCTCGCGGCACAGTTCAACGCCGTGCTCGAAGGTGATCTGTGGATCGATCTCGCCCGCCATGCCAACGACATGGCGACACTCCTCTACGAGTCCGTCGCGCCGATTCCGGGGGTGGTACTCGACGAGCGCCCGGCGGTGAACAGCATCTTTCCCCGCCTCCCCCGCGCCAGCATCGAACCGCTGCGCGACTGGTCGTTCTTCTGGGATTGGGACGCACCGCGCGGCCAGGTGAGATGGATGACGTCGTGGGCGACCACAGCGGACGATGTGACAGCGTTCACACATGGAGTGGAGCAGTTAGTTGGTGCATGCAATTGACCCGCCAGTCGATTCGCGCCTACTGTGACCCCTGGCTCGACCGGGCGTGAGGCCCAGATCGAGATCGGGCACGAAGTCCAGACAGAACTGCGAACGCACGGGGGTGTGCATGTCGGCGATCGAGACGTCCGTCGAACGGATGAGGACGGATGACGATTGGATGCGAGATGGAGCGTGCAAGGGACTGACCCACCTCTTCTTCCCCCCCGCAGCCGAGCGCCCGCAAGCCCGCGAGCGACGTGAGGCGGCCGCCCGCCAGGTGTGCGCGACGTGTCCCGTCCAGAACTCCTGCCTCGACTTCGCCCGGCGCAACCACGAGTACGGCTACTGGGGTGGCGAGTCCGAAGACGAGCGCCACGCCGCCGGATACCGCCTGATCGCCCCGATCGGCATCCGCGCCCGCGCCAGCTGAGCCCGAACGCCAGCTGAGTCCCGAACGTCAGCGCCGGAGGGTCACCGCCGCCCAGCCGGCATCCACGTCGGTGCGTTCCACCACGAGCGGCGCCAGTGCCGCGAGCACATGGTCGTGGCGGCCGTCGAGCACCCCGCTGATCACGAGTCGGCCACCGGGCCGCGTCACACGCCGGAGGTCGTCGGCCAACTCGACGAGCGTCGGCGCCAAGATGTTGGCGAACACGACGTCGTAGGCGGCTGCCACATCCGACAACGGCGCATCATCGGCCACGACGAGCGAACCGACCCCGTTGCGCTGCGCATTGTCGATGGTCGCTGCGACCGCGGCGTTCGACACGTCGACGGCACGCACCGTTCGACCCGTGAGGACGGCAGCGGCGATCGCGATCACACCCGTCCCACACCCGACGTCGACGACATCGAGCGCATCTCCGCCTGCCACGAGACGCCGCAGCACCCCCAAGCACAGCCGGGTCGTGGGATGGTCGCCCATGCCGAACGCGCCGCCGGGTTCGATGGTGACGACAACGTCGGTGCGCCGGAGTTCGTCGCCCTGTCTCCACGCGGGCACCACGACGAACCCGTCGTCGATCCACATCGGCCCGATGTGGTCGCGCCAGGCGCCCGACGGTGCCTCGTCGACCTCTTCCCACCTCAGCGGCCAGCGTCTGCCGAGCGCGGCCTGCACCGCGTCCTTGGCGGTTCGTGTCTCACCGACGTAGGTCCAGAGCTCGACGACACCCTCGACCTCACCACCCTCGACGTCTCCATCCTCAACCTCAAGCTCCCCATCATCGTCAAGGTCAAGTGAAGGTCGAGACAACACCCGTTCCTCGATCCCTCGGATGCCGAGGCTCCACAACACGTCGCCGGCGATCTCGGCGTCGGCGAGCGGCACCGTCACGACGAGTGCGGTCAGCATGTTCCCCAACTCGATCAATCGATGCGGCGCATGCCCGACCGGAACATCTCGACCCGATCGACGTAGGCCTTGGCGGCCATCCGCGTCTCCTCCGGGCGCGCTCTACCGGGCTTGATCACCGCTGGCGACCCTGCCGCGAGCGCACCGCTCGGCACGTCGACGTCGGCGAGCACGACCGAGTTCGCGGCCACGATGGCGCCGGTACGGATCACCGAGCGGTGCAAGACCATCGACGCATTCCCGATCAGCACCTCGTCTTCGATCGTGCAACCTTCGAGATGGATCAGGTGGCCGAGCACGCAGTCGTTGCCGACGACCGTCTCCCACAGCGGCGTGGTGTGGAGCACCGCGTTGTCCTGGACGCTCGTGCGATCACCGATGCGGATGCCACCACCGTCGCCGCGCAACACCGCGCCGGGCCACACCGACGATTGGGCACCGATCGTGACGTCTCCGATGATCACCGCGTCCGGGTGGATGAACGCAGAGGGATCGATCGAGGGCACGAGGTCGCCGAGCGCGTAGACAGCCATCGCCCGAACCGTACACACGGGTCAGATTGCATCCGGGGTCAGAC
>CAZQCP010000117.1:8709-10128 GCA_964592115.1 uncultured Ilumatobacteraceae bacterium | reverse complement strand
CGAACTTCCGTGAGGGTCTGGAGACCCTCGAGTACTTCATCGCCACGCCGGGCGCCCGCAAGGGTCTCGTCGACACGGCGCTGCGTACTGCCGACTCCGGCTACCTGACTCGTCGTCTCGTCGACGTCGCCCAGGAGCTGATCATCCGCGAGGACGACTGCGGCACCACGCTCGGCGTCTGGATCGAGAACGTTGCCCCGGACACCGCCAGCCGGCGCTCCTACTTGGAGACCAAGCTGTACGGCCGGGCGCTGCTCAACGACACGCCGCTGAGCGTGCCGATGGAGAAGGACGGCGAGCAGATCTCGACGTTGCCGCGCAACACGATCGTCGGCGACGAGGAGATGGCGGCGCTGCGCGACGACTCGTCGATCGAACGCATCCGCGTCCGGTCGGTGCTCACGTGCGACGCCGAGCTCGGCGTCTGCGCGATGTGCTACGGCCGCTCGCTGGCGACCGGCAAGATGATCGAGCTCGGCGAGGCGGTCGGCGTCATCGCCGCCCAGTCGATCGGCGAGCCCGGCACGCAGCTCACGATGCGTACGTTCCACACCGGTGGTGTGGCCGGCAAGGACATCGCCGGTGGTCTGCCCCGCGTCGTCGAGCTGTTCGAGGCCCGCACGCCGAAGGGCTCGGCCCGTCTCGCCAAGGCGAGCGGCGTGTTGCACCTGCGCGAGGACGAGGGCAAGGGCATCCCGATCGTCGTCACCGACGATGCCGGCGAGGAGCACGAGGTCGTGCTGCCGCTCGGCGCGCGCCCGCTGGTCGAAGACGGCCAGGAGATCAAGGCCGGTGACCCGCTGACCGACGGTCCCTTCGATCCGAAGGAGATCATGGAGATCAAGGGCATCCGCGAGACCCAGCTCTACCTCGTCGAAGAGGTGCAGCGCGTCTACCGCGACCAGGGTGTGTCGATCCACGACAAGCACATCGAGCTGATCGTGCGCCAGATGACCCGCCGGGTCGGCGTGCAAGAGCCCGGTGGCACCACGTTCTTGCCGGGCGAGCGCGTCGACTCGAAGCGCTTCCGCGACACGAACCGCCGCATGGTCGAAGAAGGCCTGCGTCCCGCCGAGGGTCGCCCCGAGCTGATGGGCATCACGAAGGCGTCGCTGGCCACCGATTCGTGGCTGTCGGCGGCGTCGTTCCAAGAGACCACCCGGGTGCTCACCGAGGCCGCCATCGACGGCCGCGGCGACAACCTGATCGGCCTCAAGGAGAACATCATCATCGGCAAGCTGATCCCCGCGGGCACGGGCATGCTCCGCTACCGCGAGTTCGGCATCGAAGCGCCTGACTACGAGCCGATGTCGTTCTACTCGAGCGACGGTGAAGAAGAGGACCCGGCTGCCTTCCTCGCCGGCCTCGAGGGCACCTACGACCCGAGCGTCGCCGAACCCATCGGCTGACGCGCCCCGC
>CAZQCP010000117.1:7483-8609 GCA_964592115.1 uncultured Ilumatobacteraceae bacterium | reverse complement strand
GCTGCGTTGCGGGTCGGAGCCGGTGCCCGTAGCCTTGCAACGGCCTCTCATCGGGAGATTTCCTGATGTACGGCGGCGACACCGCGACTCGCAGTGGAGCCAACACACCACATTTCCGGTGCTCCGCCCGGTGATCCGGAACGACCAAACGAACGAGGTCTCATTCGTGCCAACCATCCAGCAGCTCGTCCGTCAAGGTCGTAGCTCGAAAGTCACCAAGAGCAAGACGCCGGCGCTCAAGGGTTCGCCCCAGCGCCGCGGCGTGTGCACTCGTGTGTACACCACCACCCCGAAGAAGCCGAACTCGGCGCTGCGCAAGGTCGCCCGTGTCCGCTTGAACTCGGGCATCGAGGTCACCGCCTACATCCCCGGCGAAGGGCACAACCTGCAGGAGCACTCGATCGTGCTCGTGCGCGGCGGTCGCGTTCGCGACCTGCCTGGTGTGCGTTACAAGATCATCCGCGGCACGCTCGACGCGGTCGGCGTCAAGAACCGCAAGCAAGCCCGCAGCCGTTACGGCGCCAAGAAGGAGAAGTGACCGATGCCTCGTAAAGGTCCCGCTCCCCGCCGCGAACTGGTCGCCGACCCGATCTACAAGTCGGTCCTCGTCACCCAGATCATCAACAAGGTCATGCTGCACGGCAAGCGCACCGTGGCCGAAAAGATCGTCTACGACGCGATCGACCTCATCCAGTCCCGCCTCGAAGGCGACGAGCAGGCGATCGACGTCGTCAAGCGGGCGATCGAGAACGTCAAGCCGCCACTCGAGGTGCGCAGCCGACGCGTCGGCGGTGCGACCTACCAGGTGCCCGTCGAGGTGCGCCCCCGCCGGGCGACCACCCTCGCCATCCGCTGGGTCGTCGACTACGCCCGTGCCCGCCGTGAGAAGACGATGGCCCAGTGCCTCGCCGGCGAGCTGATGGACGCCGCCAACGGTCTCGGCGCGGCGATGAAGAAGCGCGACGACATCCAGAAGATGGCCGAGTCGAACAAGGCGTTCGCCCACTATCGCTGGTGACCGTCCGAGCTCTTCGGAACCCGAACTGCGGCGCACCCACCCGGGTGTGCCGCAGTTCCGCGTTCGGGGCCGCTGGCGATGCCGTTCACGAGTGCACTAAGGTGCCGC
>CAZQCP010000117.1:0-7473 GCA_964592115.1 uncultured Ilumatobacteraceae bacterium | reverse complement strand
TCGCCAACGAGATCATGGACGCCTCCAATGGCCTCGGCGCCGCGGTCAAGCGCCGCGAGGACATGCACAAGATGGCCGAGTCGAACCGCGCGTTCGCCCACTACCGCTGGTGATCGCCAGCCGGTGACACGCCGGCGCCACACTGGTCCAGAACGAGAACGAACCCCGGAGCATGCGCTCCGGGGTTCGTACGTTTTTCGCCTGCCCGAGTAACAGCGGGGTCTGGCCCCACTGTTACTCAGCTGCTGCCGGCGCTGCCGACCGAGGCGGGGCTGGCGGGGCTGGCCGGGCTGGCGACCGAGGCGGGGCTGGCGGGGCTGGCGGGGCTCGCCGGGCTGGCCGGTGACGCCGGGCTGACGGGCGACACGGGCGACACCGGCGACACCGGCGAGACGGGGGAGGCCACGCTGGCGACCGATGCCGGGCTGGCGGGGCTGGCGACCGAGGCGGGGCTGGCCGGGCTGGCGGGGCTGGCGATCGTCGAGGTTGGCGCCGGCTCGACGGCTGTGCCGGCACCGGAGTTGGCCACGCCGTTCCTGGCCGTGTCGGTGCGGGTCGTGTTGGTCGCGGCGGGCGCCTGGGCGGAAGCGGCGGGCTCGAGAACCACGCTGTCGGGTAGGACCAGGCCGTCGTCGTTGCCGGCGTAGGCGAAGCCGCCGAGGGCGACTCCGGCGAGGGTGCCGCTGATGGCGGCGACCTTCCAGTTGATCCGGGTCTTGGTCATCGTCTCGTTCCTTTCGTCGGGGAGGATGCGTCAAATCTCCCATCCGCTGGTGGCACGGCGATGAGGCAGTGCTGAGACTTCTCTCATCGACGCCGACACACCCCGTCCCGACCCGCCGCGCTTGCGCGGGCGTCAGCCGACGACGACTCGGGACCGGCGACCCGACGCGACGCGCACGGCGAGCGGCCACATGGGGGTCGCCGCCAGCGCCAGCGCGACGAGCGCGCTGACGGTCGCCAGGTCGCGGCGCTCGGTCGCGGCGAAGTAGAGCGCCGAGGTGAACGCCGTCGCCGCGAGCAGGAGTGACGCCGCGGCGAGGGCCTTGGACAGCGTGATCAGCGAGAGCCCCGGCGTGGCCCGATCTGCACCGCACGCGCTGTTGCGGCGACGCGCTTCCAGGATGCTCACACCCACGAAGCCGACGCACACCAGCAACGCCGAATTCGAAGCGGCGTCGTCGGCACCGGCGATCGTGGCGATGAGGGTCGAGGCCAGGCCGACGATCCCGATGGCGATCATCGTGCGTGCCAGCGTCGGGATCCCGGCGCGCACCACTTGGCGCCCCAGCGAACCACCGTTGCGGGGCATCGCCGTGCTGACCTCGTGCGGCGAGCCGAACGCCTCGATCGCCGCCGCTGCCGCGGCCGCAGGGTTCGATCCACCGGCGACGAGATCGGCTTGTGCGTCGCGCAGGTGCTCCTCGGCATCGCGCACGATCCGCGTCCCGCCGACCCGGTGGCGGGTGGCGCTGTGCAACGCCGTGACGTAGACGTCGATCGCATCGCCGGCGACGTCCGGGCGCCTCATGGCGTGAACTCCAACACCGCCGCGACACCTGACGCAAACCGGTCCCACTGTGCCCGCCGCTCGGCGAGGTCGGCATGGCCGCGGGCGGTCAGCCGGTACAGGCGACGCTCACGGCCATCGACCGCTTCGAGTCTGCTGACGACGAGCCCGTTCGATTCGAGCCGGTGGAGCGCGGGATAGATCGTGCCCTGCTTCATGGCGAATCGGCCGTCGCTGCGGTCTTGCAGGCTCCGAATGATGGCGTAGCCATGTTGCTCGCCCGTGGAGATCACGGCGAGCAACAACAGGTCGAGTTGCCCATTCGTCTCGCGTGCCGAGGCCACCGTCAGCCGCCGTGGCCGATCGGGCTCAACGTCGGAGCTTGGTCACTCGTCGGCGGTGTCGATCCGTGGTCCGAGCGTCTCGCGAGGACGATCCACACCGTCATCGCCGCCACGTACGAGGTGTAGGCGACGACCTCCAACGTGGTCGGTGTGGCGTGCAGCCCAGCGAGTCCCTTCACCAGCGTCTGGGCCGCCATGTTCGATCCTTCCAGCCAGGAGGCTTCGAACAGCGGCGACCACTCGCGATCGAGCACCTTGGGCGCGCTGCGCGCCGCGGCCGCGGCCAGCCCGGCGGCGATGAACAGCAACACGATGGTGACGATGCCGACCATGCGGTCTGGCGACGAGCGGAACGCGACGTAGACGGCGGTGCCGATCCCGGTCGCCACGATGACACCGGCGAGCATCGACAGCGTGCCCGGGCCCCAGTTCGGCTCCACGCCGGCGCCGGGGAACACCGCCAACTCGAGCCCCTCACGGGCGACGGCCAAGAAAGCGACCGACCCGAGCGCGCCCGACCCCGCGAACTGGGCGACCCGAGCGTTCGATCCGATCATGGCGGTCGACCAGCGGATCGTGGAGGTGAGGACGATCACGGCGCCGACCGCAACGGCGGTCTTGATGGCGTGCAGGGTCGAGTCGCTGAACTCGAGATGCAGGCGCCGGATGACGACCACCAAGACGGCGCTCAGCACCACCGCCGCTCCGGTCCCGGCGACCAGGTTGCGTTGCTGATCGGTGCCGCGGGTCAACGAGGCGAGCAGCGCCACGATCAGCGCAGCCTCCAGTCCTTCGCGGAGTCCGAGGGCGAACATCGACGCGAGAGTACCCCGGTGTAAACCTCACTTCACACAGAGCGCCGTTCCGGTCAGACGCACGCCGACCCGATGACCGGGCTCGGGCAGTTCGTCGGCGCGGAAGCGGGCACTGACCACGAGGTGGTGGTCACCCTCCGGCGGCGCCAGTGTCACGATCCCGTGGTCGCCGTTGAACTGGGTGGTGAGCACCGTCGCGGGCCACCCGGCGGCTCCGTCCAGCACGATCTGTTCGGGCCGCACGAGCACCTCGACGGCGTTACCGGCCCGGCCATGAGCGGGGACCTCGCCGAACGGGGTGATGATCGCCGTGGCGGACGTGGCCACGATCGGGAGCACGACCACGTCGCCGAGCGTGCGGGCCACCGCCTCGTTCGCTGGATGGAAGTAGACGTCTGTCGGCGGTCCGAACTGCTCGACGCGTCCGCTGAGCATGACCGCCACCCGGTCTGCCATCGAGAGCGCGTCGCTCGGATCGTGGGTCACCATCACCGCCGTCGCCGCTGATTCCTGCAGCGCCTGCGCGATGTCGGTGCGCAACCGGGCTCGCAGCGTGACGTCGAGCGCCGTGAACGGTTCGTCGAGCAAGACGACGCTCGGGCGGGGGGCCAGCGCCCGCGCCAGTGCCACGCGCTGTTGTTGGCCACCGGACAGCTCGTGTGGTTTACGGCGACCGAGTCCTGACAAGCCGACGAGCTCGAGCAACTCGTCGGCGCGGGCGCGGGCGGCGCTGCTGCGCCGGTCCGGCAACGCGAAGCGGATGTTGCCGCTGACGTCGAGGTGCGGGAACAGCGCGCCCTGCTGGGGAACGATGCCGACCCGGCGCCGCTCGGGGGCGAGCGACCGGGTGGCGCTGGCGACCTCGGTGCCACCGATGCGAATCGTGCCGTGATCAGGTCGCTCGAACCCGGCGAGCAGACGCAGCGTGGTCGTCTTGCCGCATCCGGAGGGTCCGACGATCGCCACCAACGTGCCGTCGTCGACGTCGAGATCGACGCGATCGACGGCGCGCACCGGTGGTCGACCGGGAAACGTCTTGGTGACCTCGCGCAGGGACAGTCCGCTCATGGCTCGCGTCGCATGGTGCTTCGGGTCAACACGGCGGTCGGGATCGAGGCGGTCAGCACGAGGGCGACGGCATAGGGCGCCGCGGCCGCGTAGCTGATCGCGTCGGTCTTGCTCCACAGGCGAGTCGCCAGCGTGTCGGTGCCGATCGGACGCAACAGCAACGTGGCCGGCAACTCCTTCATCACGGCGATGCACACCAGCGCGGCGCCGGCGCCGATCCCGGACGAAGCGAGCGGCAAGGTGACGGTCATCCACGTCGCGAACCGGGTACGGCCACTCGATCGCGCCACGTCCTCCAGTTCCGGCGGCACCTGGGCGATGGCGGCATGGATCGCCCCGATGGCGAGCGACAAGAAGATCACCACGTAGGCGGCGATCAACATCGGCGTGCGTTGATAGAGCGGCTGGGCGTAGCGGACGCCGAAGAACACGAGCGACAGCGCGATCACGATGCCGGGGAGGGCGTGCCCGGCATAGGCGATCGTGGTCACGCCGTTGGCGAACGGTCCCGGGTGACGTGCCGAGAGCAAGCCGATCGGAATGGCGACGACGACGGTGACGATCGCTGCTGCGACGCCGAGCCACAACGTCGTGCGGGCGGCGGCGAACACCTCCGACCACGGCGACGACGACGTGCCGCGGTTCACCCACCGGATGATGTTCCACAGCGGCACGCCGAGACTCGCCGCGAGGAGTCCGAGCGCGGCGGCGCACAGCGGCCACCGCCAGGCGCCAAGTCGCACCATGGCCGGGTCGCGGGCAACGCCGCTGCCGACGCGGGCGACGCGGCGCGACGAGGTCACCCGGACCCCGACGAGCAGCGGGACGAGGGTCACCGCGACGAGCACGCAACCGAGGACCGCCGCCGGTGTGCGGTCGAACGAGGCGCGATACGACGTGTAGATCACCCGCGTCAGCGTTTCGTGCCGCATGATCGAGACCGCACCGAACTCACTCAACGAGTACAGCATCACGAGCATCGCACCGCCGAACACGGCGATGCTCACCTGGCGCAGCGTCACGGTCAAGAACGTGGACCACGGCCCGCGCCCGGTGCTGCGGGCGACCTCAGCGAGACCCGGGTCGATGCGGCGGAACGCGCCGAGCACCGGCAGATAGACGTACGGGTAGGAGATCGAGATCAGCACGAGCGCGGCGCCGCGGAAACCCGCCAGGTCGGGTCGCCAGCCGATCCACGCCCACGCCGCCACGTACGACGGCACCGCGAGCGGCATCGCCAGGGCGACGCGCAAGAACCGGCGCATCGGCACGTCGGTATGGGCAACCAGCCAGGCGCTGGCGACGCCGATGACGATGCTTGCCGCCGTGACCACCGCAGCGAGCTGGATCGAGCGCAGCGTCAGCGTCGCGGTGCGCCGCCGCCACAACGTGTCCATGAACGGCTGCCACCCGTGATCCGTGGCGCGTACCGCGATGTACACGATGGGAATCAGCACGAACACGGACGCGACGACACCCCCCGCCAGCAGAACCAGCGGGGGGCGTCGACGAATCGCGCGGCGTGCGGTGAGCGTTGCCGTCAGACGAGAGGTCCGGTCAGCTCAACAGTCCGAGCTCGGTGAGCAGCGCTTGCGTCTGCTCGAGCGAGTCGAGGTCGGTGAGGTCGATCGCCGGTCCGTCGAGCTCGGCGCGAGTGGGGAAGCCTGCCGGCCCGTCGATCCCCTCGACGACGGGATACTCGTAGGTCTCCTCGACGAAGTACGTCTGGCCCTGCTGCGACAGGAGGAACTCGACGAACGCGAGTGCCGCGGGGTTGTCGGCGCCGGTGTTCGTGATGCCCACCGCGGTGGCGTTGAACAAGCCGCCCGGGTCGCCACCCTTGGGGAAGATGAGCTGGGCGGTGATGTTCTCCGCGCCGAGCTCCGTCGCCAGTTGGCCCCAGTAGTAGTGGTTGATGAGGCCCATCGGCAGCTCGCCGTCGTTCACCGCGGCGAGCACGTCGCCGTTGCTCTCGATATCGGTGCGCACGCCGTTGGCCTGCATGTCGGTGAGCCACTGGCGGGCGGCATCTTCGCCTTCCATGACGCGAAAGCCGGTGACGAACGCCTGGAAGCCGGCGTTGCCGGGCACGATCGCCGTCATTCCTTCCCACTTCGGGTCGGTGAGCTCGACCACGCCGGCGGGCGGCTCGGCGACGAGGTCGGGGTTGTAGACGATGACACGCGAGCGTCCGGTCACGCCGACCCAGTAGTTGCCGTCGGCGGGCTGGAAACGTTCCTCGGCGAGGGTCACCACGTCATCGGGGAGCGACGTGAGCAGGCCGGCCTTCGCCAGCACGCCGACCGCGCCGACCTCTTGGGAGTAGAACACGTCGGCGGGTGTCCGGTCGCCTTCCTCCAAGATGGCTGCGCCCATCTCGGCCGAATTGCCGTAGCGCACCTCGACGTCGATGCCGGTCTCGGCCTCGAAGAGCTCGATGATCGGACCGACGAGGCCCTCGTTGCGGCCGCTGTAGAGGACCAGCGTTCCACCTTCGGTGGGCGCAGGATCGGTGTTCACCGGCGCGTCGGTCGTGACGGGATCGGCGCCGTCGTCGTCGCTGCCGCATGCGGCTGCGACGAGCATCAGCGCCGCCGAGATCGCGATCGCCTTCGAGGGCCATCGTGCTTGCATCGCTTCTCCTTCAGTCGGGGGTCCGGTGCGGGGGTGCAACCGGCGATACCTAGATGAGGTAGGCGTGAATGTTAAGCACACTGAAGTGGCGAGCACAAGACGTCCGACGTGGAGGTGTGTCGGAGGGTTGAGTAACGGTGGGGCCTGACCCCAGCGCTACTCCGCGCTCACCCGAGACGCGCGATCAGGCAGGGGTGGCGAGCTCGTCGGCGAGCGCAACGACCGCCGCCAGCTCGTGGTGCCAGCCCGCACGCTGGACGCGGTACGGGCCGGTGGCGAGCCCGACCAGTACTGCCGCCACCGCGAGTTGCAGCTCGCGGCGCTCGAACCCGAGCCGCTCGGTCTCGGCGGTGAACATCTCGAAGAGCGCGCCGGCGTAGCCCGACAGATGCCCGGCCAAACGGTCGCCCTCGGCGACGACGGCGCGGAACCAGGTGTGGGCGACGAGCGTCGCCATGTCGTCGAGCGGATCCCCGATGCCGGCCTCGTCGATGTCGAGGACGCCGACGATGCGTCCACCTTCGACGACGACCTGGGCCTCGTGCAGGTCGCCGTGCACGGTGGCGCGTCGGGCTGCGCTGCGTTCGCGGGCCGGTTCCAGCGCGGTGGTGACCCGATCGAGGGTGGGTGCCAGCTCGGGCGCGACCAGCTGCAACATGGCGGCGTGTCCGAACGCGTCGACCACACGTGACGGCGCGGTGCGCGCCGGGAGCTCGACCTCGCGCAGGGTCGCCAGCAGCTCGGCGAACGCGGCGGCCGCCGGCCACGGTCCTGGCGCGCCCTTGATGAGGTCGCGCAGCGTCGTGCCGGCGAGCTCGGTCATCGCCAGCCAACCGTGTCCGAAGTCGACCACCTCGGGAACGGGTACGCCGGCGCGGCGGAGCGCCCCGTGCCGTTCGACGACCGCAGTGATCTGTGCCGGCGGGAGCACCTTCACGTAGAGCACCTTGCCGTTGGCGTCGGTCACGCGCACGACGGCGCGCTCGGTCGGCCGGTAGGCGACGACGCGGAGATCGAGCGGGCCGGTCACGAGGCCGCTGAGCGCGCCGCTGGCGAGCGACGGGGTGACCATCGCCGTCAGGTCGGTGAGGACGGGGTCGAA
>CAZQCP010000116.1:8976-10168 GCA_964592115.1 uncultured Ilumatobacteraceae bacterium | reverse complement strand
CCGGGGCTCGGCCGCCAACGGCCGCCGCTCTTGGACTCGAGCTCGGTGATGAGCTCGTAGCCGTGCATCGGCCGTTCGCCGAGCAGCAGCACGATGCCGTCACGGACCGCCCCGCGCCGGGCCCGATGGCCGCCCGGTCCTCCAGGACGTCCGCCGGTGCGGCGACTGCCGCGTCCTGGGCTCCCGCGTCCTGGACCGTCGGGAGCGTCCCATTGGCCTCGGCGACGCGGTCCTGGACGACGACCGATGTTCTGATTGATCTCGAAGTGCATGTGATGACCCTCCTGGGTATCTGTATCTCTAACGATGTATCGCTAACTATAGCGATAGCTGTCAAGTTTCGTCGGTGACATTTCGTCACCGATTTCTGCCTGGTCGCTCCCATCGGCGAAGCTGTGCCGAATGCGCCACGCGGAGCGGCGCTTCGAGGAGGGGCCATGACCGACACCCAACAACGCGATGCGGCCGCGTCGAACGACGCCACACCGAACGAGCTCGTCGACGAGGTACGGAGCTGGTTGGAGGAGAACTGGGACCCCGACCTGACCGTCGCCCAGTGGTGGGAGCGCCTCGGTCTCGCGGGATGGGCGGCACCGACGCTGCCCGAGAACGCCTATGGCCGCGGCCTGTCGCGCGGCGATGCCGTGGTCGTGCAAGGCACGATCGCCGACTTCGGCGCGCTCGGCGCGCCCGGTGGCCTCGGGCTGCTGCTCGCGGCACCCACGATCGCCACCCATGGCTCCCCTGAGCAGATCGAGCGCTTCGTGAAGCCGATCGTCACCGGCCAGCAGGCGTGGTGCCAGCTCTTCAGCGAGCCGCAGGCGGGCTCGGACCTCGCCGGCTTGCAGTCGCGGGCCGTGAAAGACGGCGAAGAGTGGATCGTCAACGGCCAGAAGGTGTGGACGTCAGGCGGCCACTACGCCGACATGGGCATGCTCATCGCCCGCACGAACTCCGACGTGCCCAAGCACCAGGGCATCACCTACTTCGGCATCGACATGCACCAGCCGGGCATGGACGTTCGACCGCTGCGCGAGCTGACCGGCCGGGCGCTGTTCAACGAGGTCTTCATGACCGACGCGCGTGTCGGCGACGACGCCGTGATCGGTGGACTCAACAACGGCTGGGCGGTCGCCAACACGACGCTCGCCCACGAGCGCGCCGGTCTCGGCTCGGGCGGCGGCAACGCGTC
>CAZQCP010000116.1:0-8876 GCA_964592115.1 uncultured Ilumatobacteraceae bacterium | reverse complement strand
GCGCGCGAGAAGGGACACGAGATCCCGGGCATGGCGAACATCGCCAAGCTGTCGATGAGCCACATGGTCCGCTTGCAGCGCGACCTCGGCCTGCGCATCGTCGGCGCGGCGGGCATGCTCCATGCCTACGACAGCAACGATCGCAAGGTGCTCGACGAGGCGACCGGCAACCCGTTCCTCGGGTTCGTCACCGAGATGGCACTGTTCGCGCAGGCGCCGCCGATCTACGGCGGCACCGACCAGGTGCAGCGCAACATCATGGGCGAGCGTGTGCTCGGCCTGCCCAAGGAGCCGAACCAGGACCGCGTGGTCCCGTTCTCCGAGCTCCCGAAGAACGCCTGAGCGGCACAGCAGGGGTCAGACCCCCGTCGTCACACTGGCCCGGCCATCGGACAGCTCGATCCGCCGGTCGGCGGCACCGATGACCTTGTCGTCGTGCGTCGCCACCACCGCGGTGACGCCTTGCTCAGCGACGAGCTCGTGGAGCAGCGCCATGATCGTCTGGCCGGTGCGCGAGTCGAGCTGACCGGTCGGCTCGTCGGCGATCAACACCTCGGGGCGAGCTGCGACAGCACGGGCGATCGCCACGCGTTGCTGCTCACCACCGGAGAGTTGGTCGGGACGGTGGTGCGACCGCTCGGTGAGCCCGACGAGGCCGAGCACCTCGTCGACGCGACGTCGCCGGTCGTCCTCGCTCCAACGGAGCAACCGGAGTGGCACCTCGACGTTCTCGGCCGCCGTGAGCACGGGGAGCAGACCGAAGCCCTGGAAGATGTACGACACGACGGTGCGCCGCAGTTCGGTGAGCTCGGAGTCGGAGGCGGCGGTGAGGTCGCGTCCGCCGACGATCACCAGCCCCGCGTCGGGCCGATCGAGGCCACCGATCACGTTGAGGAGGGTTGTCTTGCCCGATCCGGACCGCCCGTGGACGACGGCGAACGCGCCGACCGGGATCGTGAGGTCCACGTCGCGTAACGCGTGGACGGGTTCGGCGGCGACGAACGTGCGCGAGACCCGTTCGAGGCGGACCGCTGCCGTGGCAGCAGTGCTGAGGCTCTCGTTCACGGGAGGGTCCACCCGTCGCTCACCTCGCCCGCCGTCTCGTCAGCCGGGTCGCCCTCTCGGCCCGGGTCGACCGGCGGCGGGAATGCGTCGCGGTGTGGCGTTCCTTCGGGCCACACGCCGACGTGATCGCGCTCGAGCTCGAGTCGCACCCGTCGGCGCAGGTCGAGCGCGGTCACGTAGTGCTCGGGGAGCTGCAGTCGGCCCGCGGCGTCGAGCACGGCGAACTCCTGGCTGATCACGCCGGTCGTCGCGTCGCGGGCGCGCAACGTCTCGGTGCTGATGCGCCCGTCACGAATGGCGATCGTGCGGTCGACGTGGCTCGACACGAGCGGGTCGTGCGTGACGATCACGCCGGTGACGCCGAGCTCGACGTTCACGGCACGCAGTACGTCGACGACCTCCTCCGCGGTCGTGGTGTCGAGCTCACCGGTCGGCTCGTCGGCGAGGAGCACGGACGGTTCGTTGGCGAGTGCGACGGCGATCGCCACACGCTGCTGCTCGCCGCCGGAGAGCTGGCCGGGGCGATGGTCGGCGCGCCCGGACATTCCGACGAGGCCGAGGAGCTCGTCGGCGCGCTCGCGGCGCTCACGACGTCCGACACCGGTGAACGTCATCGGGAACTCGACGTTGGCTCGCGCGTCGAGGTACGGCAGCAGGTTGCGCGCCGTCTGCTGCCAGATGAAACCGATCGCCTGGCGCCGGAAGGCGGCGCGGTCACCTGGCTGCATCGTGAGCAGATCGTGCCCGGCGACGAATGCGCGTCCGGCGGTGGGCTGGTCGAGACCGCCGAGCACGTTGAGCAACGTCGACTTCCCCGAGCCCGAGGCGCCGACGAGCGTGACGAACTCGCCAGGCTCGACGTCGAGATCGAGCCCTTGCAGCGCGACGACTTCGATGTCGGAAGTCTGGTAGATCTTCACGAGCCCGTCGCAGACGATGCCGGCATGGGCAGCCGTGCGCACCGTCACGACCACACCGCACGCGTCTCGTCTCGCGCCCGGACGATGGCGCGACGTTCGACCCAGCCCGCGCTCACCCCGACGATGCCGACGACGGCGAGCAGCGATGTCACCATCACGAGCACGGTACCTCCCACGGCGATCAGCATGCCGGGTGTCCCGCCACCGGTCAGGGCCTGGAGGTCCAGTCGTCCGGCGAGCGCGCCGGCGACGACGAGCCCGGCCAGCCCACCGGTCAGGATCGACAGCGCGAGCAGCGGAACCATCTCGGCGGCAATGGCAGCTCGGAACTCGCGGGCCGGTGCGCCGAGCGCGGCGAGGATCCCGGCATCGGCGCGCCTGCGTCGCATCGTCAGCACGGTGGCGATCGCGGCCACCCCGGCGAGCAGCAGCCACGCGCCGATCGCGGTTGCGATGTACGCGGCGCGGGTGATGTCGGGCAGCGGTCCCGTCGCAGCCGTCCCCAGCGACCAGGCGAGCACGCTCGCAACGGCGGCAACGCTGGTACAGAGCGCGACCGCGGCGACGACCGTCGTCGCGCTGCCGAGCTCGAGTGCTCGCCGTAGGCCGATCACCCGTCCGACGCCGCGCGACAGGCGGCCGATCCGGCGCTCGCTCACGAGCGCGCGCACGGTTGCAGTCGCGACGATGGCGAACGCCAGCGGGACCGCCACGATCGGCAAGGCGACGAGCGGATCGATGCCATCGTCGCCGGCTCGGATGCCGCTTCGCCGAAGTGTCACGACCGACGCGACAGCGACGATCACGACGATGACCGCGGCGGCGCGGGTCCAGCGGGACGTGCCGCGGCGCGCGGCGGAACTGTCGACGACGCGGATGTCGCCGACCTGGACCGCTGCGGACGCGACGATCGTCGCCGAGAGGAACACGATGGGGATGGCGAGTGATGGTCCGTCGGGCGCGTCCGGCACGAGCGCCCAGCCGGCCACGGCACCGCCGGCAACCGCGAGCGCGACGGCGGCGCCGAACGATACGAGTGCCGCCGTGAGCATGGCGCCGGTGCCGGCGCCGCGGGCGCGAGCCTGAGCCCACCACGGTCGCCGACGTTCGGCGGCGGCGCGCTGCAGTTGGACGCACGCACCGATCGCGGCCGCGCCGATGCCGACGGCGGTGAGCGCGATCGAGTCGCGCGCCGCGGCGCGCCGGGCTGATTCGCTGTCGAGCGTCGGGCCGAGGCCGACCGTCACCGCTGGTGTCCCGAATCCGGCGGTCGCCGACGTCGAGGCCTCGGTCGCGGCGACGGCACGAGCGATGTCGTCGACGTTGGCCATGTCGATCCGGTCGTCGTCGAGGTTCGAGCGCTGCTCGACGCGCAACGGCGAGTGACCACCGAGGGCGTCGAGGACGAGCGGGAGTTGATCCTCGGCGATCGCCACGTAGACCGTGTATTCGGCGCCGAAGTTGGTGTCGTTGACGATCGGTCGGTGCAGACGTGGGTCGTTCGCCCAGAAGTCGTCCGTGACGGGATCGAGCTCGGCGACCGCGTCGACTCGCAGCGTGAGCGGTGCGGGGAGCCGGTCGAACCCGAGGAACAGCGAATCGTCGACGTTGGCGCTGGCGACGACGTCCGTGCCGATCGACCAACCGAGACGATCGGCGGTCTCCGGCGTGATGACGACGCCGACCGCGGAGTCGCCCGGCGGCTGCCCGTCGGCGGCGTGGAGTTGGCCCTCGACGAGGGTGAGGTGATCCTTCAGGCCCTGCTGCGCGCGCAAGACCACCTTCGTCGGCGCGCTGGGCTGGCTCCCGTCGACCGATCGGGCTATGAATGTCGGGGTGTCGTTCACGAGCCGCGCGTCGATGTACACGGCGCGCAGTTCGGGATCGAGCAGCTCGCTCGCCTCCTCGAGCGCGAGGCGTTGTCGCGCGGTCGGGTCAGCCGTCGGCCGGAACGTGTCGGCGATCGCGATGCGCAACGTGCGCGCCGACGCCGGCGCGTCACGCAGCGCGCGTTCGAGGCTGTCGGCTTCGGCGCGGGCGACCGCTCGCTGACCGGCGACCATCCCGGCGGTCACGATTCCGAACAGCATGACGGCGAGCAGCAACACCACCCGGTCGGCACGCCACGTGACGCGCAGGCCCGACATCGTGCCGTTGAACCACCGTCGCAACGCGCTCACCGCTGGTCTCCGATGCGCAGTTCATCGGCAGGCCGCACGCCGCGCAGCAGGCGGCTCGTCGCGATCGGGAGGATCACGACGGCGGTCAAAGCGGCACCGACGAGCACCGCCACTGCAAGCGCCGGCACCACGAGGACAGGTGGTGGCACCGCTGCGGCACCCTCGCGGTCGCCGGTGAGCGAGTCGAGGACGAGGGCGGCGATCAACCAACCGGCCAGCGCACCGAGGACGATCGCGATCAGCCCGAGCGGGACGGTCTCGCGCACCAGCCAGCGTCGCAGGTCGCGGCGCGGCGTACCGAGCGCGCGGAGCACGGCGTGCGCGGCGCGGCGCTCGCGGGCGCCGGTGACGGCCGACATCACGAGGCCGACGGTGGCGATCACGCCGACCGCCGCGATCGCCAACAGCAGGCTCCCGGCGAGGCCGACGAGCACCGGGTCGCGGGTGCGCTGCTCGGCGACGCTCCAGCGGTCGGTCACCTCCTGGCTCACGAACGGCTCGCCGCGCAGGATGGACGTCGTTGCGTCGACTGCGTCGTGATCGGTCACGAGCGCCCAGCGGTCCGGTTGGGCACGGGCGCCGGTCGTGACGTACTCGGCGGCGGCGAGGTCGGCGAAGTCGACCGCCATCGCCAGCGGCTTGTCGATGGCGAACGGGATGACATCGCTCGTGGCGACGACGCGCAGTTGGGCGCGGAGCCCGCTGATCCGCCCGGCCACGACGTCGCCGACTTCGATCCCGAGTGCGTCGACGAGCGTGGGTGTGGCGAGCGCGTCCAGCACCGGCGGTCCCGCACCCTCCGGCGACGCGAACGTGACGAAGCGATGGGCTGCGCGAACGTGCGGGCCGTCGGTGGTCCCCGTCTCGATGGACATTGACAGCCCATTGCCAGCGCCGGTGACCTCGGCGTCGGCTTCCGTGAGCGTGTGTCGTCCTGCGGTGGACGGGATCGGTCTCCATGTCGCGGTGTCGAGGTCGAGCGGTCGACCATCGAGGGCGACGTCCGTCAGCGTCGCCGTCATCGTCGTGCCGGTGACCTCCCACCAGTTGTGGTCGGGGGCGCCGTCGCCGTCGAAGTCGACGGTGTCGATCGTGACGGCCGGGACATCGACGAGTGCTTCGATCTCCACGAGCCGGGCGCGGCGACCCTCGAGGATCGATGCCTCGATCGGGGCGAACGTGACAGGACTCGACACCGCGGCCTCGTCCCGTCCCGCACCTCCGCTCGCCTCGGTGCCGGCGCGTGTCGCGACGTCGACGTCGGCGGTGAAGCGCTGGAACGTGCCGAACTCGTCGACGACGACGAGCGTCAGGTGGAGGCGGGCAT
The DNA here is from genome assembly GCA_964592115.1 of uncultured Ilumatobacteraceae bacterium. Classification (GTDB taxonomy): domain Bacteria; phylum Actinomycetota; class Acidimicrobiia; order Acidimicrobiales; family Ilumatobacteraceae; genus Sva-07. The sequence continues at coordinate 3,384 of CAZQCP010000116.1, read as the reverse complement.
CGGCAGGCACGACCGTGCCCGTTTCGGGGTCCGTCGTCACCGCCGCGAGGTCGACCGTCGCGGTGATCGTGCCTCCGGCGGGGTCGAGGCTGATGCCGCGGAGGTCGTCGCCGGGACCGGCGAGCGACGACGCCAGCGATTCGATCGTCGCATCGTCGGCGATGATGTCGTCGCGGACGCGGGAGTAGTCGCTGAAGCGGCCGGTGTCGAGCGCCGTCAGCGAGACCGAACTGAGCCGAGACGTGAGACTCACCGATCGCTGCTCGATGGGGGCGACCGTTTCGGTGCCGTCGATACGGCTGTAGGCGCTCGGCAGCTCGGTCGGCCCGAGCGATGCGTCGGGGCGGATGTCCGGCGTCACGACGATGTCGGCGCCGACCGTGGCGTTCGCCTGATCCCGTTGTGATGTCTGCCAGGACACGGCGTGCACGAGCGCGAAGACACCGACTGCCACGGCCACGACGAGCAGGATCGACGTGCGATCGCGGCGCGCCGGTTGGCGCGCCGCCTCCCATCCGGCGAGTGCCGGCGCCAACCGTCGACTCCGGACGCCGATCGTCGCGAGGCCCCGGGCGGCGAGCGACAAGAGGCGTACGGCGAGGAGCGACGCGGCCACGATGCCCAGTGTCGGTGCGAGCACGAGCACGGGGTCGACCGAGGCACGCCCGTCGGGTGTCGCCGACGTCGCCACACTGCCGGTGCGCGCCAGTTGCCACAGGCCGAGGACGGCGATGACGAAGAGCACGATGTCGAGACCGGTGCGGCGCAGGAACGGCTCGGTCGTCCGTCTCGACTCACCGGTGATCGCGGTCCGCGTGGCCACGACCGCTGGCCAGGTGACGATCACGGCAGCGATGACCGCTGCCGCGGCGGAGACCACGAATGCGATCGGAGTCACGCGTGCCTGAAGGTCGAGTCCGGTGCTGGCGAGTGGACCCCAGCGTCCGACGAGATCGACGCTGATCACCGCCAGGAATGGACCGGCGACGGCTGCCGGGATGGCGATCAGTGCGGCCTCGGCGAGGCTGTCGCGGGCGACCTGCGCAGTGCTCATCCCCCGCGAGCTGAGCAACACCCGCTCGGTGCCGCGTGATGCGACGAGCACGGACGCGGCGACCGCCAAGCCGTACAGGGCGATCGCGGCGACCTGCAGCAGGATCGCGGCGACGACGGCGCTCGTCGACCGGATCGAGGTGTCGGTGTCGCGCAGCAGGCGGCCGAGGCCGCTCTGGACCCGGGTCGGGGCAGGATCGAGCGCGTCGGTGAGCGTCGCGTCAGCTCGGTTCGCGGTGGTGATCAGCGAGTCGATCGTGTCGGACGTGACGTCGTTCGGATCGAGTGCGAAGAGCGCCGTGTAGGTGGCGTCGCGATCGGACGCCGCGAACGCGGTCGGCGCGACGAAGAGTGGCCCGATCTCCGTGAACGATCCTGTCACGACGACGCCGTCACGCCCGAAGGGCGCCTCGAACCAGCGGGGATCAGCAGCGTCGGCCGGCTCGACGATCGCCACCACCGTGAGCCGCACAGCGCCGGCCGGGGTCCCGCTCGTCGACCCGTCGCTCGGCTCGTCGGTGCCGCCGGCAGGAGCGATGACGACGTCGTCGCCGACCGCAAGGCCGAGCAGGTCGGCGGCGTCGCGGTGGAGGGCGGTCGGGATCGTGTCGCTGACGCTCGACGCGCCAGCGCCGTCCAGCACCCCGAGATCACCGGCGACGGCGGCGAACGCGTCGTCGCCGCGGAGCGTCGTGACCGCGGCCAGACTCGTCACGATCCGCGTATCGCTCGCCTCGTCCGGAGCGCTTGCCGGCGTGACGACGCGATACGGGGCCGACTTGGCGAGGACGATGGCGTCGAACGGTTCGGGATCGTCGAGACCGTGCTCGAGGGCGGCAACGATCGTCGAGTGGTCGGCGGACGGGGCTCGGGCGGTGACTTGGATCGCGCGCTCCGGTGCGGCGGCGCCTTCGACGGTGGCTCGCAGACCAGCGTCCACGATCGCCGTGCTGTACACGGGCACGAGGGCGACGAGCGTGCAGGCGACGAGCACGGTCGTGGCGACGGCGACCAGCAGGCCGACCGTCGCTCGCATGCGCGCCACGGTCGAGCCCAACGACATCGTCGCAAACGTACTCAGCCGTCGGTGGTGACAGCCGTCGGTGCGCCATCGACGCTCGCCGCGTCCGGTGCCGCTGCGCCCTCGGCTGCAGCGCTCGCCGCGGCGAAGCTGGCGGTCGTGAGGCGCGGCCCGGCGTAGGCGATCAGCGCGATCGACGTCAGCCCCGCACAGATCCACGGCATGCGCAATGCGAGCTCGCGTGTGGCGAATGCATCGGTGACGACGACGGTCAGTCCGCCGAGCGCGGCACCGATGGGCATCATCCCCCAGCCGAAGAAGCGGTAGACGCTGTTGACCCTGCCGAGCAGTGCGTCGGGGATCACCCGCTGGCGGAAGCTGACGGTGATCACGTTCCACAACACCGAGACGAAGGTCATCGTCGCGAACAGCACCCAGACGATCGGCCACCAGCTCATCAAGCCGATGGCGGTCGTGATGGCACCTCCACCGACCAGTGTGATCGCCAGCGAGGGACCGGCTCCGATGCGCTTGGCGACGGCGGACGCGGTCCACCCGCCGACGACGCCGCCGATGGCGCCCCCGGTGCCGAGCAGCGCGAACTCCGTGGCGCTCGTGCCGAGCACCTCTTGGCCGAACAGCACGAGCGTGGCCGCCGACATCGTGCTGAGGAGGTTGAGCAACCCGAGCGTGATCGCCAGCGACCGCAGCAGGTCATGCGCCCACAGCCATCGGAAACCTTCGGCGAGCTCGACCTTCCACGGTCTGCGATCGGAGCGGTCGGTCGCGGTACCGGGAGGCGGCGCGGATCGCGACAGCTGGATCGTGGCGATCAGCGCCGCCGACGCGACGAACGTGGCGGCATAGACGAAGAACGGCAGGGAGTAGGCCACTGCGATCAATAGCGCGGCGAGGGGCGGTCCGGCGAACACGTTGGCCACCATCTCGGCGCTCCACATGCGGCCGTTCGCCTTCTCGAGGTTGTCGGCGTGGACGATCGACGGCACGAACGTCTGGGTGGAGTTGTCGTAGATCACCTCGGCGACGCCGAGCAGCAGCGTCGCCATCAACACCATCAGGTAGAGCGCGGTGTCGGTGGAGATCACGGTGGCCGCATCGGCAACCGCGTCCGGACCGGGGAGTGAGCCTTGGCGGCCGAACACAGCGATCGCGACGAGCAGCGTCAGCGCAGCGCGGGCGACGTTGGCGACGATCATCAGCCGGCGCCGGTCGTAGCGGTCGGTGATGACCCCGGCGGGCAGGCTGAACACGAGCCAGGGCAGCCGCTGGACGACCGCCACGAGCGCGAT
>CAZQCP010000115.1:0-10255 GCA_964592115.1 uncultured Ilumatobacteraceae bacterium | reverse complement strand
CTGCACACGCTCGACGAAGCAGTGGCCTACGCCACCCGCGCCCGCGGGCGGCGCGATCGGGCGACGACAGTCTGGGACGCATTCGCGCCGGCGGAGCAAGCGATGACCGAACTGGTGAGCGAAGGCTGCACGAACCAGGAGATCGCCGACCGCCGCGTCGAGCGGACGTGAAGGTCGGCGCTACCGATTGGACCTCAGCTCAGCGGCGGAGGCCTTGGGTGGCGATGATGTTGCGGTAGCGCTCGACGTCGATCGACTTGACGTAATCGAGCATGCGGCGGCGGCGGCCGACCAGCATCAAGAGGCCACGGCGGCTGTGGTGGTCCTTCTTGTGCACCTTGAGGTGCTCGGTCAGGTGCGTGATGCGCTCGGTGAGGAGCGCGATCTGCACCTCGGGCGAGCCGGTGTCGGACTCGTGGGTCTGGTGCTTGACGATCGTCTCGCCCTTGTTCGCCATCGTGTTGGCCATGGTGTGTCGCCTTCCTGGGTGACCCGTTCGGGTCGTGGAGGTCGCAGCCGCCCGGATCGGACGATCTGCATCACGCCCGCGCCGGAGATCCAGCCCGAACGGACCTGGCAATGCTACGGGCGGGCGGTGCGAGCCACAACGGTCGACCGCCAACAGCGGGCGATCACCTCCCCGTCAGCCACTGGCAACCTGGATGCCAGGCCTGTGGAAAAGAAGCAACGGCTGGGACCCGTCCCCAACCGTTGCTTGGAGGACCCGGGTACGCTCGCTCGCCGTGCCCTCTGTCGCCCCGCGGATCGCCGTGCGCGAGGTCGAGAAGTCGTTCGGCGCCCTCGACGCGCTGGCGCCAGTGACGTTCGAGGTCGCCGAAGGGGAGACCGTCACCTTGCTCGGACCGTCAGGTTGCGGCAAGACGACGCTGTTGCGGATCATCGCCGGGCTCGAGGGCGCGACCCGCGGCGACGTGGTGATCAACGGCGTGTCGCCCAGGGAGGCGCGGCAGCGGAAGCTGATCGGTTTCGTCCCCCAGGCGCCAGCGCTGTTGCCGTGGCGCACCGTCGAGGCCAACGCCTCGTTGCTGCTCGACATCAACCGGGGCGGGTCACCGTCGACCCCGAGCGTCAGCGTGCGCGACCTGCTCGACGAGGTCGGCCTCGGCGAGTTCCGCGATGCGTATCCGCACGAGCTGTCCGGCGGGATGCAACAACGCGTCGGCCTCGTGCGGGCGTTCGCTCTCGACGCTCCGATCCTGCTGATGGACGAGCCGTTCGCAGCCCTCGACGAGATGACGCGCACCGACATGCGCCACCTGCTCGGCCGGCTGCGCGAGCCGCTCGGCACGTCAGTGGTGTTCGTCACCCACTCGATTCCCGAGGCGACGTTCCTTTCGGACCGCGTGCTCGTGATGTCGCGGCGCCCCGGGTCGATCACGACAGAGCATCGGGTCGACCTCCCCCACCCCCGCACCCCGGCGATCGAGGACACCGACGCGTTCTTCGACCACACACGCCGTTTGCGCAGCGAGCTGGCCAATGGGAGGCGCGGGTGAGCCCGCGAGCGCGACGTGTCGTCGCTCCGATCGTCGGCGTCGTGGTGTTCGGGTTGTTGTGGGAGCTGTTCGTGCGGGCCCTCGACGTGCGTCGATTCATCCTCCTGCCGCCGTCGGCGATCATCGAAGCCATCGCCGACGACCCGGGCTTCTACCTCGCCAACACGCTCGTGACCGCCCGCCACCTCGTGGTCGGCCTGGCACTGTCGCTCGTCGTGGCGATGGCGGTCGGTGGTGCGATGGCGGCGTCACGGTTCTTGGAAGAGGCGAGCCAGCCCGTGCTCGTGTTGATCCTCGTCACGCCGTGGGTCGCCTACATCACGTCGGTGGTGTTGTGGCTCGACGGCGGCGATCCGACGATCGTGTTCATGGTCGCGTTCACGACGTTCCCGGTGTTCACGTTCGGCGTGGTCGGCGGGATGAAGGCGACGGACCCGGCGGCGCGCGAGCTCTTCTCCAGCGTCAACGCGTCACCGTGGGAAGTTTTCTTCCGGCTGCGCGTACCGTCGGCGATCCCGTCGATCCTCACCACGGCGCGCACGACGATCGGTCTCGGTCTCGCCGCCGCCTACTTCGCCGAGGGATCGGCGCTGACGATCGAGGGGCTCGGTGCGATCGGCAAGCGGGCGGCGTCGTTCAACGACTCCGAAACACTCTGGGCGACGATCGTCATGTCTGCGCTGCTCGGTGTCGCTGCCCTGGCCGTGCTCACGCTCGCCGAGCGGTTCCTGCTGCGCTGGCACGCCTCGCAACGCCGCTGAGCGCGGCGGGTCGCGCTGACATCAGCAACGGGAAGCGGCCCGTCCCCTGAGCGTTGCTTGTTCACGGCGGGGTCGGGCGTGGCATCATGACTCGACGGCCACGCTTCGGTCGTCGAGTCACCTCGCCCTCCCCCACGTCTGGAGCCCACGATGCGCACTCGCTCGCTCGGTCCCGTCCTGCTGCTCGCTGCACTGCCCGTTCTTGCGGTCGCCTGTTCAAGCGACGACGACGGCGATGGAGGTGGATCCAGCGCGGACGTGTCCGCGGTCGTGGCGGGCGAAGCGTTCCCGGAGGACCGTTGCGCCGCCAACGAGGCCGCCGGGACGATCACGTTCCTCACCGGGTTCGACTTCGCCGCCACCGCCTCGATCGTCGACGTGATCGTGGCCGATGCCAACGGCTACTACGACGATATGTGCCTCGACGTCGAGGTGCAGCCCGGCTTCTCGGTTCCGAACTACGCGCTCGTCGCCGACGGTATCGCCCAGTTCTCATCAGGAGGATCGTTCAGCGAGCTCGTCGAGCAAGCCGCAGCCATCGAGACCGTGTTCCTGGCGACCGCCGTGGAAGGCCGCAGCCCGATCGACGGGCTGATCCTCAAGCCCGGCACCGCCGCCGAGCTCGCCGACCTCGAGGGCGCGACGATCGGTGTCAAGGGCCGGATCACCACGGGCGTGGCTGCGATGCTCGCGCAGGCGGGGCTGCACGAGGGCGAGCAGTATCAGACGGTTCTGCTCGAGGGCTTCGACCCGATCGCCCACATCGCCATCGAGTCGATCGTCGGCTTCCCCGGCTACAAGAGCAACGAGCCGGGAACGCTGGAGCGTGCGGGAATCGACTTCGACCTGTTCGACCCGATCGACTACGACGTGCCCGGCTCGTTCGGGGTGATCTACACGAGCGGCGAGTGGGCCGAGGCGAACCCGGTCGCGCTCGAGGACTTCATGCGAGCGACGATGCGCGGACTCGCTGACGCCCTCGCCGACCCGGATGCGGCCGTCGACGCGGCGATGGCGCTGGTCGAAGCGAGCGGGAACCCGATGTTCCTGTCCGAGGAGGGCGAGCGCTTCCGCTGGAGCACCGACGCCGAGCTGATCAAGAGCGAGACGGCCGAGGGTGAAGGCGCCGCCGTTCCCCTCGCCGATCATCTCCAAGACGAGCTCGACACGTACGCCGAGTTCGGCCTGTTCGGCAACGGCGACACGCCCAGCGCCGCCGACCACATCAGCGACGTGCTGTCAAGGATCTACGACGGCGACGGCACCGTCATCTGGCCCGGCTGATGTCAACGGTGCCTGGCACCGTTGTGACACCTCGCCCGCTCAGGAAAGCAGCTCGCGTGCGTGGGCGACGTCGTGTTGGAGCTGCACGATCAGCGCGTCGACGCCGTCGAACTTGCGCTCGCTACGCAAGAAGTGTGTGAACCTCACGCGAGCAGCTTCGCCGTACAGGTCGGCCTCCACGTCGAGCAGATGCGCCTCGAGCAGCGACGTGTCAGCGTGCTCGTAGAACGTCGGCCGGCGGCCGAGGTTGATCGCACACGGGTGCACGTCCCCCTTGGGTCGCTCGTACCAGCCGGCGTACACGCCGTCCGCCGGCAGGCACATATCACTGGGCACGGCGACATTCGCGGTCGGGAAGCCGAGCAGGCGCCCGCGTTGGTCGCCGGTGAACACTTCGCCGCGCGCCTCGAAGGGCCGCCCGAGCATCGCATTCGCACGAGCGATGTCGCCGCCGGCGAGCGCCCTCCGGATCGCCGTGCTGCTGACCGGCTCGTCGACGCCGTCGGCGCGGGGCACGAGCACCATCGGCTCGACGTCGAAGTCGGACTCGGAGCCGAGCTTGCGAAGGAGATCGACATTGCCATCGCGGTGCCGACCGAAGTGGAAGTCCTCACCGACGACGATGACTTGCGTGTTGAGCGCCCGCACCAGCACCCGCTCGACGAACGACTCCGGCGTCTCTTCCGCCTGGCGCTCGTCGAACGGCACCACGACGACGGCGTCGACGGCGGTCGATTCGAGGAGCTCCATCTTCTGCTCGGGGCCGGTGAGGAGCCGTGGCGCCGACTCCGGCCGCACGACGGCTGCCGGGTGACGGTCGAACGTGACCACGACCGAGCGCGCACCGAGCACCGCAGCCCGCTCACGGACCTGGGCGATCACGGCCTGATGCCCGATGTGCACGCCGTCGTACGCCCCGATCGTGATGACCGCGCGCTCGCCCGCCCACGGTTGGTGGTCGAGGTCGGTCACGACGAGCACGGCGCAACGTTACCGGCGCGTCGCCTCCGATGAGATTCCTGCGCGACAGGTGCACGAGAACCTCATCGATGCAACCCAGGCCCACCCTCCGATGAGATTCCTGCGCGACAGGTGCACGAGAACCTCATCGATGCGGGAAGGATCAGCGTGGCAGGACCACCGTCGGTTTGGCGCGGGTGGCCTCGACACGCTCGTACACCGCGAGCAACTCGCCCGAGGGGTCATACACCGCCCACGGTCCCTCGCCGTCCCAGGCGTCGAGCACGCGACCGTTGGCGACCATCGCGGCGGTCGTCGCGTCGACGGTCACTGCCGTGAGCGAGCCCACGGCAGTGGCCACGGGCAACAGTTCGCACGTGTCAGGTGGGCCGGCATCGACGAGCGTGAACGATCCAACGGCGGTGCGGCGGAGGTTGCGTAGGTGAGCGGCACCGCCGAGCAGTCGGCCGAGGTCGTCGGCCAGCGTGCGGATGTATGTGCCCGCCGAGCACTCGACTTCGACCGCGACCACGCCGGTCTCGACCCATCCGACGACATCGAAGCGATGGATCGTCACCGGGCGCGGTGCCCGCTCGATCTCGATCCCCTCGCGCGCCAACTCGTGCAGCCTTCGTCCGTCGACCTTGATCGCGGACACCATCGGCGGGATCTGTTCGATGTCGCCCGTCAGGTGGGCCTCGACCGCCGACCGCACGTCGTCGAGCGTCGTGCCCGCCATGTCTGCCGTGGCCGTCACCGCGCCCGCGGCGTCGAGCGTGGACGTCGCCGTACCGAGTACGACCTCACCGACGTACTCCTTGCGCGTCTTTTCGACGAAGCGCAACAGTCGGGTCGCCTTGCCGACGGCGACGACCAGAACACCCGTCGCGTCCGGGTCCAGGGTGCCGCCGTGGCCGACCTGGCGCTCGCCGAAGCGGCGCCGCAGCATCCCGACGACGTCGTGGCTGGTGACACCGGCGGGCTTGTCGACGACGCAAACGCCGTGTGTTGTGGCGGGCCGCCGTCTCGCCATCAGCCGGTGGAATCGTCCTCGCCGGACGCACCTTGCTCGCTGGATTCGCCCGACTCGCGTTCCAGGCGCGCCTGGTCGGCGCGCAAGATGTCGTCGATCCGCTCCGCCGAACGAATCGCGAGGTCGGGCTTGAAGTCGAGGATCGGTGTCTTCTTGGCACGGATCTGACGGGCGATCGCCGACTGCAACCGAACTCGGTGATCGCCGAACGCATCGATGATGTCGGCATCGCCGTCCTCCCCGCCGAGCGAATCGAAGAACACGAACGCCCGGTTGAGCTCAGGATCGACATCGATCCCCGTGACGGTGACGAACGTCAAGCGCTCGTCGTCGATGCGCACGAGCTCTTCGGCGATGATCTCCTGCAACGTCGCGCCGACGCGGGCGCTGCGCGGATACTTCGGTGTCGAGCTGCGGCTGCTGCTCCGCTGGCTGCGCTTGCCGGCCATGTCGTCCTCCTCGGATCGGTGGGCGTGGATTGCATCTGGTGTCTGACCCCGGATGCAATCAGGTGAAGTCGAGTGGGGCTCGGTTGGACCGCTTGAGCTCGGCCATGCCCGACATGGTCGCCAACTTCTCGACGGCGTCCCAGAGCTCGACCGCCTCCTGCCCCGTCGGCGCCTTCGAGATGACCGGGCCGAAGAAGCTCGCCTCGCTGGCGGTGCCAGGGTGGAACGTCAGGATCGGCGTGCCGACGTCTTTGCCCGTCCGGCTGAGCGCGAGCTCCGTGTCGGTGCGGATGTAAGCGTCGTGCGACTCATCGTCGGCGGCCGCGAGGTACCCCTCGTCGAACCCGGCCGAGGCGAGCAGCCCGCGGTACCAGGCGATCGAATCGGCCCGCGCCTCGTCACGCTGGCGACCGACGTGCAGCCCGGTGCCGATCGCTGCGTACCACCGGCCGACGGCAGTCGGGTCACTCTCGCCGAGGCGGATCGCGTCGGCGATGCGCAGGCCCTGCTGGCCGAGGTAGTGACCCTGGCGGTACTCGGCCGTGTACCACTCGCTCGTCCGCGCCTCGTTGAGCATCCACAGCGAGATGAACCGCCACTCGACCTCGTACGAGCGCTGCTCACTCACGTTCGTCACCCATCTCGACGTGACCCACGCCCATGGACACACGGGATCGAAGAAGAAGTCGAGATCGGCAGCCATCCGTGCAACCTACCCGGACTCAACCGGGTCGAGCCGAGCACTCGCCGTGGCCGGTTTGTGTGAGCGATTGTGCGCGATTCGCGCACAATCGCTCACACAAACGCCGTCGAGCCTCAGGTGCGGGCGATCTCGACGTCTTCGTAGGTCTCGATCAGGTCGCCCGGCTTGAGGTCCTGGAAGTCGGACAGGCCGATACCGCACTCGAAGCCCTCGCGGACCTCGCGCACGTCCTCCTTGAACCGCTTGAGCGAGTTGATCTCGCCCTTCCAGATGATCGTGCCGTCACGCAAGAAGCGCACCTTCGAGCCACGCGTGATCGTTCCCGACAGCACGTAACAGCCGGCGATCGCCCCGATGCGCGGCACCCGGAAGATCTCGCGGACCTCGGCCTCGCCGGTGACCCGCTCCTCGTACTCCGGCTCGAGCATGCCGACGACGGCCTGTTCGATGTCTTCGAGCAGCTTGTAGATGATCTCGTAGGTACGGATCTCCACGCCCTCTTGCTCGGCGAGCTTGCGCGCCTTGCCGTCGGGACGGACGTTGAAGCCGATGATCGTGGCGTTCGTGGCGTTCGCCAGCGTGATGTCGTTCTCCGTGATTCCACCGACGGCGCGGTGGACGAAGCCGATGTCGACCTCGTCACGTTCGAGCCGTCGCAGCGACTCGGTGACCGCTTCGAGCGAACCCTGCACGTCGGCCTTCAAGATGATGTTGACCGACGCCCGCTCACCCGACTGGATCTGGGCGAAGATGTCCTCCAGCTTCGTGCCGGTCTTGACGCGGGCATCCTCACGCAGGTGCTTCGCCTTGAGGCGCTGCTCGCGAGATTCACCGACGGTGCGGGCGATCTTCTCGTCGGGTGCAGCACGGAACTCGTCGCCCGCCTCGGGGACCGTGGAGAGACCGAGCACCTGCACCGGCGTGGACGGGCCGGCCGACTTGACCTGCTCGCCCTTGTCGTTGATCATCGCCCGGACACGGCCCCACGCGGCACCGGCCACGATCGGGTCGCCGACCTTGAGCTCGCCCTTGTCGACGAGCACCGTGGCCACCGGGCCGCGGCCCTTGTCGAGCTGCGCTTCGATGACGATGCCCTTCGCGCGGCCCTCCGGGTTGGCGGTCAGCTCTTCGAGCTCGGCGACGACCTGCAGCTGTTCGATCAGCTCGTCGACGCCCACGCCTTGCAGCGCCGACATCTCGACGACGATCGTGTCGCCACCCCACGACTCGGGGACCAGTTCGTGCTCAGCGAGCTGCGTGAGCACACGCTGGGGATCGGCGTTCTCGCGGTCGATCTTGTTGACCGCCACCACGATCGGCACCTCGGCGGCGCGGGCGTGGTTGATGGCCTCGATCGTCTGCGGCATGATGCCGTCGTCGGCGGCCACCATCAACACGACGATGTCCGTGGCGTCGGCACCACGGGCACGCATCTGCGTGAACGCGGCGTGGCCGGGTGTGTCGAGGAACGTGACCGAACCGTTCTCGTTGTCGACCTTGTAGGCGCCGATGTGCTGCGTGATGCCACCGGCCTCACCGGCGACGACGTTGGCGCCACGGATGTGGTCGAGCAGCGTGGTCTTGCCGTGGTCGACGTGGCCCATCACGGTGATCACCGGCGGGCGCGGGACCTGGTTCTCGTCGTCGTCGGAGTCGTCGAACAGCTTTTGCAGCTCGACCTCTTCTTGCTGGCCGGGTTCGACGAGAAGGATCTCCGCACCCACTTCGAGCGCGAACAGCTCCATCTGCTCGTCGGCGAGGGTCATCGTGGCCGTGACCATCTCGCCGTTGTTGAGCAAGAAGCGCACGACGTCGGCGGCGGTGCGGTTCAGCTTCGGAGCGAACTCCTGGGCCGACACGCCACGCTCGATGATGATCTCGCCTTCGGGAACCGGCGCGTCCGACGACGTGTACGTCGTGAACTGCGGCTGCAGCTCGTCCTGGTCGCGACGGCGACGACGACGTCCGGTACGACGCGGCGGTCGACGCTGGCCGCTCGGGCGGCTTCCCCCGGGACGACCGGGTCCGCCACCTGGGCCACCACCGGGTCCGCCACCTGGGCCACCGCCACCGGGGCCGGACGGACGAGGCGTGTAACCACCAGGGCGCGGGCCGCGGCCACCGGTGCCCGGGCCGGTACGGCTCGGGACGGGACGGGCTGAACCGGGCGGCGGCGGGATCGGCTTGCCACTCGGCGACAGCGGACGACCGGGCGGCGGCGGGATCGGCTTGCCGGTCGGCGACAGCGGACGTGCCGCGGGAGCCGCGGCGGGATCCTCCGTACGCCGCGCCTCGGGAGCGACGGCAGGCTGCTCGGGCGGGCGACCGCCGGCGGAAGGCCGGGGGCTCGAGATCACGCGCGATGGTGCCTCCGCAGACACCGATGTGGAGGCATCGCCAGCATCGGCGACGACGTGCTGATCGGCGCCTGTGGGCGCCGGGGTCGGAGCCGCTGGGGCTGCGGACGCAGCGGTGGTCGCTGCCGGAGCGGACGCGTCAGCGGGCGCGTCGGCCGCTGTCGACTCGGCGGCGACCGGCGCAGCCTCGGCCGCGGCCTGGGCTGCCGGGGCAGCCTCCGCGGCAGGCGTGGGGCTCGCGGCAGGCGCCTCGGACGGCACTGCTACGGCCGCGCGCTCGGGCGCTGCGGCGGCAGGCGGCGCGGCTGCTGGCGCCTCCGCTGCGGCCGGCGGCGCGGCGGGCGTTGCCGCGTCCGCAGGCGTCGACTCGGCGGTCGCTGCGGTGTCGGCGACGGGCGTCTCGGTCGCCGCGGCGTCGGTCGCCGTGGCTTCGGTCGGCGCGTCAGCCTCACCGGCTTCTTGAGCCTGTGAAGTGTCCGGGGCCGCGGCGTCGGCCTTCGCCGCCGCCTTCTTGGCCGCGGCCTTCTTCGCTGGCGCCTTCTTGGCCGGCTTCGCCTCTTCGGGCTGCTCGGGGCGGGTCAACCCGTCACGGTCGGCGCGTCGGCGCACCATGTCGGCATACGCCTCGGCGAGTGACGAGGACGGTCCCTTCGCGGCAACGCCGAGGACGCCGCACAAGTCGACGACCTCTTGGTTGGTCATCCCGAGCTCCTTGGCGAGCTCGTGGATCCTGATCTTCTTCGTTGCCACGCTGAGATTCAACCTTTCCCTGTCGACAATCCCTCGTCCGAACACCAATCCGCGTACCGATTCACCGCGACCGCACCCTCACTCCGTCGATCGACGCGCTGCGAACAGCCGTCGAAGGTGCGCCTCGTCGTCGACGCTGAGGTCGCCGCGCCATGCGCGAGCGAACGCCCGCTTGACGAGCGCCCGCTCGAGACACGCCGCGTCGATGACGACATCGATGCCGTCGTCGACCGCCTGCTGGTCACCGCACAACCATGCGCCTCGCCCCGAGCTCGCGCCACCGACGACGATGCCCGCCGACGTACGCGTGATGCGCACCAGCTCGCGCTGGGGCCGGTGGGAGCGGCACCCGATACAGGTGCGAACGGGATCGGGACGCGAAGCTGCACTCAGTCGGTTTCCTCCGCGTCGTCGGCTGCGGGCTCGCCGTCACCGTCGACC
>CAZQCP010000114.1:0-10332 GCA_964592115.1 uncultured Ilumatobacteraceae bacterium | reverse complement strand
GCATCCGGGGTCAGACACCAGATGCAACAACGCACCAGCGCCAGGCCGGCCAACAAGACGTGTGCTGTTGCATCTGGTGTCTGACCCCGGATGCAATCTCAGGGGTGGGCGCGGGTGGCGAGATCGACGGTGCCGGTGGCATCGAGCGTCGCGTCGAGGTGACACACCCACGCGTCGGTCGCCAGCGGGAAGTCACCGCGGCGGTGACAGCCGCGGCTCTCGGTGCGTGCCGCAGCGGCCGCCACGACCGCCGTCGCGACCGTCAACATGTTGGTGCCTTCCCACGATCGCCGCGAGGGCTCCGCCGGACGCAGCTCACGGGCGATCGATCCGAGCGCACCCGCCGCCGAGGCGAGCGACAGCGCATCGCGCACGACGCCGACGTGGCGGGACATCACGGCGCGCACCTCGCGGACGCGGGCCGGTTCGAGCAGCGGATGGTCGAGCCCGCGATCGGTCTCGACATCGAGACGCACACGGTCAGGGAGCTCCCACGCGAGGTCACGGCCGACGCGCGTGCCGGCCACGATCGACTCGGTGAGGCTGTTCGACGCCAGGCGGTTCGCACCGTGCACACCGGTCGCCGCGACCTCCCCCGCTGCATACAGGCCGCGCAGCGACGTCCGGCCATCGAGATGGGCGCGGATGCCGCCGCAAGCGAAGTGTGCCGCTGGAGCAACCGGGATGCGGTCGTGGGCGGGGTCGAGACCGATCTCTCGGCACGCCTCGGTGATCGTCGGGAAGCGGTCGTGGAAGTGATCCCCCATCGACGTCGCGTCGAGGAACACGTGATCGTCGATGCCACCAGGTGCTTCCGCCATGCGCTGACTGATCGCCGCGGCCACGACGTCGCGCGGCGCCAGATCTTCGAGTGGATGGGCGCCGGCCATGACGCGCTCGCCTGCCCCGTCGTACAGGATCGCCCCCTCACCGCGCACGGCCTCGGACACCAGTGGCTGCTGGCCGCGCGAGTCGGGTCCGCGCCACAAGACGGTCGGATGGAACTGGACGAACTCGATGTCGGTGACCGCGAGTCCGGCGCGCAGTGCCATCGCCACGCCATCGCCGGTCACCGCTGCGGGGTTCGACGTGGACGCGAACACCTGCCCGAACCCGCCGGAGGCGAGCACGACAGCGCGCGCGGTGACGAGACCGACCGATTGCAACACACCGTGCTCGTCGGTCTTGCCGATGCGCACACCAGCCACCTGGCGCGCACCGTCGGGCGACGTGCCGAACACGAGGTCGAGGGCGAACGCGTGGCCGAGCACCTCGACGCCGGCGCCGAGCGCCGACTCGTCGAGCGTGCGCTGCACCTCGGCGCCGGACCGATCGCCGCCGGAGTGGACGATGCGGTTGTGGCTGTGGCCCCCTTCCCGCGTGAGCGCGATGTCGATGCCGTCACCACCGGCGTGATTCGGGTCGAACGCGGCGCCGAGACGCCGCAGGTAGCGGATCGACTTCGGCGCTTCGGTCACCAGCTCGCGCACGACGTCGGGGTCGCACAGGCCGGCACCGGCATCGAGCGTGTCGCGGACGTGGTCCTCGATCGTGTCGGTCGGGTGCAGCACGCCGGCGAGGCCACCTTGGGCCCATTGCGTGGAACCTGCCGACAAGATGTCCTTGGTCACCACCAGCACGCTGCGCACGGGGCGCACGGCGAGTGCGGCGGACAGGCCGGCGGCCCCCGATCCGAGCACGACGACGTCGACGTCACGCTCCCAGCTCGCAGCCGGCGCGGCGAGCTGCCGCGGGAGGTTCACCGGGCGCCCGCGGGGACGGGAGCGACGGAACACCGTGTTCCGCGGGGACGCGTGCAACGGAACACGTGGCGCTACTCAGCGGTGGGCGACGGCGTGCCGATGGCGATCATCCGCTCGACCGACCGGCGTGCCTTGTCGGCGATGTCGCGTGGCACGGTCACCTCGTCGGTTCCCTCGCGCAGCGAGCGCAACAGCTTGGCGGGCGTGATCATCTTCATGTACTTGCACACCGCCGCCCGGTTGACCGGCACGAACTGCGTCGTCGGATTGGCCTTCTCCAGCTGGTAGAGCATGCCCGTCTCGGTCGCCACGAGCACCCGCGCCGCTGTCGTGTCTCGCGCTGCGGTGATCATGCCCCCGGTCGACAAGATCTTCGTCCGCTCCTCGGGCACGACGCCCGACGTGGCGAGGTACAGGGCGCTCGTTGCGCAACCGCACTCGGGGTGGATGAACAGCTCGGCGTCGGGGTCGGACTCGACCTGGGCGCGCAGGTCGGCGCCGTTGATGCCCGCGTGTACGTGGCACTCGCCGAGCCAGATGTGCATGTTGTCGCGGCCGGTGACGCGCTGCACGTGTGCGCCGAGGAACTGGTCCGGGCAGAACAGCACGGCCGTGTCTTCGGGGATGGATTGCACGACCTCGACGGCGTTCGACGACGTGCAGCAGATGTCGGTCTCGGCTTTGACCGCGGCGGTGGTGTTGACGTAGCTGACGACGACCGCACCGGGGTGCTCGGCCTTCCACTCCCGCAACTGATCGGCGGTGATGGTCTCGGCGAGGCTGCATCCGGCTCGCTCGTCGGGGATCAGCACGGTCTTGTCGTAGGCGAGGATCTTGGCGGATTCGGCCATGAAGTGGACGCCGCAGAACACGATCGTCGACGCATCGACCTCGGCGGCCACACGGGAGAGTCCGAGCGAGTCGCCGACGTGGTGGGCGATGTCCTGGATCTCGGGGACCTGGTAGTTGTGGGCGAGGATGACGGCGTCGCGCTCGGCGGCGAGCGCGAGCACCTGCTCGCGCCAGTCCGTCGGGAGCAGCTCGACTTCGACACCCGTCGCGTCCAACGCGGAGTGCTCGGTGGCGGTCACGGTTCCAGCGTACGGTCCCGACGCCCATCTGACCGGCCCCGCCCCGCCCGTTTTCGTGATCTCGTGCGGCAACTGTTCGCGCACAAGATCACGAAACCGGCGTGACGGCGGGCGCGGGTTCAGTGGGAGATGCGGCGGGCGGCGTCGACCACGGCGTCGCCGAAGCGCTTGCCGGGCTGGCGGCTGAGGCGTTCGATCGGCCCGCTGACGGACACCGCGGCGATCACGGCGCCGTCGCCACCGGTGACGGGCGCACTGACCGAGGCCACGCCGGCCTCGCGCTCACCGACGCTCTGCACCCAACCGCCCGGGCCGGCCTCGCCGCTCAGCGCCTTGCCCGCCGAGCCGACGTCGAGCGGGAGCAGCGCGCCCTGGGGCACGATCCAGCGCAACCCGTGAGGAGACTCGAGCGACACGACGCAGCGTCGCTGGGCACCTTCGCGGACGAAGAGCTGCACGCTCTCGCCCGTGCGGTCGCGCAGATCTCCGAGCACCGGCCGGGCCAGCTCGTCGAGCGGGAAGCGCTCCGCGGCAGCGATCCCGAGCGGCACGAGGTCGTGGCCCAACTCGTAGCGTCCCGCGGCGTCGCGGCGCAACAGCCCGTGGGCTTCGAGCGCGGCCGCCAGCCGGTGAGCGGTTGCCCGCGGCAGCCCGGTGACGGCCCGCAGCTCGCCGAGGCTGCGCGGTTCGGTCTCGACGGCACGCACGATGAGCATCGCCTTGTCGATGACACCCACGCCCGTTACGATGTCCATGGAACGAGAACGGTATCCCAAAGTATGAGATGCCTGCAAGTTCTACCTGCATGCCGTGGGCGACCGATCGAGCACGGCACACTCGACGAGGGAGCTGACCGATGGGCAAGACATTGCCGGAGCCCAAGACATTGCCAGAGAAGGTTTGGGAGCGCCACGTGGTGCACCACGCCGCCGATGAACCCGACCTGCTCTACATCGATCTGCACCTCGTCCACGAGGTCACCAGCCCGCAGGCGTTCGACGGCCTCCGGTTGAACGGCCGCACCGTTCGCCGACCCGACCTCACGATCGCCACCGAGGACCACAACGTCCCGACCGCCGACATCGACCAGCCGATCGCCGACCCGATCTCGGCGAAGCAGATCGACACGTTGCGCGCCAACACCGCCGAGTTCGGCATCACGAACTTCCCGATGGGCGACCCTGGCCAAGGCATCGTGCACGTCATCGGTCCCGAGCAGGGTCGCACGTTGCCGGGCATGACGATCGTGTGCGGCGACTCGCACACAGCGACGCACGGAGCGTTCGGCGCGCTGGCGTTCGGCATCGGAACGAGCGAGGTCGAACACGTCCTCGCGACCCAGACGCTGCCGCAGCAGCGGCCGAAGTGGATGTCGGTCACCGTCGACGGCGACTTGCAGCCCGGAGTCACCGCCAAAGACGTGATCCTCGCGATCCTCGGCGAGATCGGCACCGGCGGCGGCATCGGCCACGTGATCGAGTACCGGGGCTCCGCGATCCGGGCGCTGTCGATGGAGGGCCGGATGACCGTCTGCAACATGTCGATCGAGGCGGGGGCCAAGGCCGGCATGATCGCCCCCGACGACACGACGTTCGAGTACCTGCGCGGGCGCGACCATGCGCCGAGCGGCGAGGCGTGGGACGCCGCGGTTGCCGACTGGTCGACGCTCCGCTCCGATGACGACGCGGTCTGGGACAAGGAGGTCGTGCTCGACGCGGCGGCGATCCGACCCCACGTCAGCTGGGGCACGAACCCGGGTCAGGTCGCACCGATCGATGCGTCGGTCCCCTCCCCCGATGACTTCGAGAACGCCACGACGCAAGAGACCGTCAAGCGTGCACTCGAGTACATGGGCCTCGAACCGGGAACGCCGCTGCGCGACATCGCCGTGGACACGGTGTTCATCGGATCGTGCACGAACAGTCGCATCGAGGACCTGCGGGTGGCGGCAGACGTCATGCGCGGCCGCCACGTCACCGTGCCGCGGGTGATGGTCGTGCCCGGCAGCCACGCCGTCAAGGCGCAGGCGATCGCCGAAGGACTCGACCAGGTGTTCGTCGCCGCTGGGGCCGACTGGCGTGAGCCGGGCTGTTCGATGTGTCTGGCGATGAACCCGGACAAGCTGGCGCCCGGCGAGCGGGCCGCCAGCACCAGCAACCGCAACTTCGAGGGGCGCCAAGGACGCGGCGGACGCACCCACCTCGTCTCCCCCGCCGTCGCCGCGGCGACCGCGGTGAAGGGCACGTTCTGTACACCCGCCGAGCTCGAGGCGGTGGCGTCGTGAAGGCGGTGACCGTGATCACCGGCACCGGTGTGCCGTTGAAGCGTTCCGACGTCGACACCGACCAGATCATTCCCGCCGACTGGCTGAAGCGCGTCGAGCGCACCGGATTCGAAAAGGGGCTCTTCTCCACGTGGCGCGACCAGCGCGACTTCGTGCTCAACGACGAGCGCTACGCCCAGGCGAACATCCTCGTCGCCGGGCCGGCGTTCGGCGTCGGGTCGTCGCGCGAGCACGCCGTGTGGGCGATCCAGCAGTACGGCTTCGACGCGGTGATCGCGCCGAGCTTCTCCGACATCTTCCGCAACAACTGCACGAAGAACGGGCTCGTGCCGGTCGTGCTCGCCGAGGCCACCGTCGAAGCGATCTGGGCGGCGATCGAGGCGGACGCGGCGACCGAGATCGTCGTCGACATGGAGCGGCTGCTCGTGGAGGTTCCCGCGGCCGGCATCGCCGAGCCGTTCCCGATCGACCCCCAGACCCAACACCGATTTCTCAACGGCCTCGACGACGTCGGCATCACGCTGAGCCACGCCGACGCGATCACCGACTACGAGTCACGCCGCCCCGCCTGGCTCGCCTGAGCGACCCGGACCCGTCGATACAGTGGCTCCATGCCACTCACGGGAGACTACGAACCGAGCACCAGCGACTGGGTGCGCGAACAGGTCGACACGTACGAAGCGTCGGGCGGGCGCGAGGCGAACACGCTGCGCGACACCGGGATCCCGATCATCGTCATCACCTGCCGCGGCGCCACGTCGGGCAAGCTGCGCAAGTTCGCGCTGATGCGTGTCGAGCACGATGGCGAATACGCGCTCGTCGCCTCGAAAGGCGGCGCCCCCGATCATCCGGGCTGGTACCACAACCTCGTGGCCAATCCGCTGGTGATGATCCAAGACGGCCCCGAGCCCCACGACTACCAGGTGCGCCTCGTCGACGGCGCCGAGCGCGCCGAGTGGTGGGAGCGGTCGGTCGGTGTGTTCGCCCCATACGCGCAGTACCAGGAGAAGACCGACCGGCACATCCCGGTGTTCGTCGCCACGCGGGTCGCGTGAATCGATCGCGGTCCGCGAGCTGACGAGACGTCACCTCGTGGCACGCTCCGTGTGACGGTTCAGGTGTCGGGTTGGGCGGATGTCGGATCCACCCAGGGCGTGGCCTGCACGCCCTCGGCGCTGGTTGCTCGCACCTGCGCCTGCGTCTCGGCGGCCGCCTGTTGCTTGGCGAGCTCGACCATGGCCTGGGCACGGGCGTCGCGCTCGATCTGGGCGTCGCGCTGGCGGTCGGCGTAGGCGCGGGCGGCCGCTTCGGCCTCTGCCCGCCGCTGCAGTTCGGCTTCGGTGTCCTCGATCCGGGCGAGGCGGCTCGACAGCCAACCGATCAGCGCGCTCATCGCCAGCGCCACGATGCCGTAGACGATCATGGCGAAGATGACCGACGTGTCGAAGACGGCCTCGACCTCGGCCGAGGTGGTGCCGATGTGGATCGGCGTGAAGATGCCGCGGAACGGTGCCATCACGCGATCGAGGTTGCGGTAGGCCCACTGTGTGAACCCAGCGGTCGGGTTGGCGCCGAAGAGCAACAGCAAGAATCCGATGACGAGGATGATCTCGACCAGGATGAGGTACGCGTACACGAGGTAGCTGACGGCGCGGGCGACCCAGAGCCCGACCTTGCGTTCGCTCAATCCAGCTGGTGGCGCCGGTGGCTCGGGTTGCAGCGGTGCTGTGGCGGGCTGTGGTATGGACATCGGGACCCCTTCGTGTCGCGTCCGCGTCAACGTACCGCGCTCGCGCGCGGCTCGACGCGCCCATCGACACGGGGTGCTCCGTCGTAGCCGTCCCCGCGGGACACGCGGGGACGGGAGCGGGTGCGGGTCAGACGTGTCCGACGAGGCGGGCGAGCAGGGTGGCGCCCATCCGGGCGAACCGCTCGGCGTCGGCGGAGTGGAGGAGATAGAGCACCGCGAAGTGCAGCCCCCACACTTGGGCGCGGTCCCACGTCGCGTCGTCGACACCGGCCCCTCCACTGCCGGCGCCCGCCCGGAACCTCGCCCGGGGACCGTCGTCGAACATCATCCACGCGATGGCCAGGTCGACCGCCGGATCGCCGGAGGTGATGTCGCCGAAGTCGAGCACCGCGGCGATCTGCCCGTCGCGCACGACGACGTTGGCGGTGTGCAGGTCGCCGTGGAGCCACAGCGGCGGACCGTCCCAGTCGGGAGTCGCCGCCAGTTCGTCGACTCGGCGACCGATGCGCCGAGCCAGGGCGCGATCGTCGAGTCGTGTCACGTTCTCCTCCAGCCGCTCGATGAGCGGACCGAGCGGTTGACCGCGAAAGGGGTTCGACGGCGCGTCGTCCGGAGCGACGGCGTGCAGGTCGGCGACGAAGGCGGCGAGGCGGTCGGCCGCGCGGTCGGGGTCGGCCAAGGACACGTCGGCGGCGACGTCGCCGTCGAACCACGGGCAGATGCTCCAGCGCCACGGGTACTCGTCGGTCGGTGCGCCCATGAGTACGGGCGCGGCGACCGGGATCGGCAGACGGGCCGCCAGCTCGGGCAACCAGCGCTGCTCGTTCTCGACGAGCGCGGCGCCTTCGCGGCGCCGGGGCACGCGGGCGACGAGGTCGTCGCCGATCCGGACGATCACGTTGTCCCAGCCGTTGGCGACGACCGTCAACGGTCGATCTGCCAGATCAGGGTGCTGCGTGGCGAGCAAGCGGGCGACGAGCTGTTCGTCGACCTCGACCTCCGCGGCGGGCATGTTGCCGACCGACATGGTCCGCGCTCATCCCCTCAATCCGCTTCGAATTCGGGGAGATGCTTGAGCCGCACGTCGTTCGAGAAGACCTCGATCGGCTTGTCGAGCGGCAGCCGCATGCCGCGCTGGAGGATGCGCATCTGCGTGTGCTGGTTGTACTCCACGAGCGTGACGGCCCAGCCGTCGCGGCCGGCGCGTGCGGTGCGTCCGGAGCGGTGCAGGTAGTCCTTGACGTCCTTGGCTGGCTCGTAGTGGACGACCGCGCCGATGTCGTCGATGTCGATGCCGCGTGCGGCGACGTCGGTCGCCACGAGGACCGACAGCGAGCCCTCGGCGAACTTGCGCAGGACCCGCTCGCGCGAGCTCTGTTGCATGTCGCCGTGGAGCGCGGAGGCGTCGACGCCGAGGTCGGCGAGGTTGTTCGCCACGCGATCGCATGTGCGCTTGGTCTGGCAGAACACGAGCACCTTCGGAACCGACGTGTTGATCGCGCCGATCACCCGGTCCTTGTCCATGTGGTGCACGGCGAGGAACAGGTGATGCATCGTGCCGACGGTGTCGGTGGCCTCGTCGATGGCGACGGTCACGGGGTCGACCTGGTAGTGACGGATCAGGTGGCCGACGTCACCGTCGAGCGTCGCCGAGAAGAGCATCGTCTGGTTGCGGTTCGTGCAGTGGCGCAAGATCCACTCGACCTGCGGCGTGAAACCGTCGTCGGCCATGCGGTCGGCCTCGTCGAGCGTCACGATCTGGATGTCGTCGAGCGAGACCTCGTTCGACTTGATGAGGTCGATCAACCGCAGCGGGGTGGCGATGACGATCTCGACACCCTTGGCGAGCTCGTCGATCTGATGGTGACGCGACGCCCCGCCGTACACGGCGAGCACCCGCATGCCGGCGTGCTCGGCCACGGGCGACAGGACCTCGGCGACCTGCACCGCCAGTTCACGGGTCGGCACGAGCACGAGACCGAGCGGGCGTGACGGCGCCGCGGCGTCGGTGATGCGGGCGAGCATCGGCACGCCGAAGGCGAGCGTCTTGCCGGATCCGGTCTTGGCCCGCCCGCACACGTCCTTGCCGGTGATCGCGACCGGGATCGCCTCGGTCTGGATCATGAACGGCGCCGCGAACCCGCAGGCGGCGAGGCCGATGTCGATGCGCTCGGGCACACCGAGCTCGGCGAAGCCGGTCGGCGGCTCGACGGCAGGCAGCGCGTTGATCGACGTCAGGTTGGAGGTGTTGACGTGGCCGCTGTCACCGGATCCCTGCGGTGGTCGGCGCCGACGGCGGGGAGCGCCTCGTGGGGCGGGAGGGCGCGCCGCGTGTTTGCCGGTCATCGAAGTCCACTCATTCCGGAGGCCAGCGTATCCCCGCCAGATCGCTGAACACGAGAACGGCGTGGCACAGGCCGGCCGAGGCTGATAAGTTGGTCACTGATGTTGCGCCGCGGCCTCCTCCTGCTTCTGTAGGGCGAGCGCCACATATTCGCGCCCGCCCGCACCCCCCGCCCTCCTCGGCCGGGGGGTTCTTCATTTTTCACCCCGGCATTCCCCGGGGGACGGGACACCGAACCAACCGAACACGACAGACAAAGCGAGACACCGATGCCACCGCAGACCGTCCAGCCGAAGAAGATGCCGTTCGAGAAGTACGCGCCGTACGTCCCGATCGTGCTCACCGACCGCACCTGGCCGAACGTCACGATCGCCGAGGCGCCGTTGTGGTGCTCGGTCGACCTGCGCGACGGCAACCAGGCGCTCATCGATCCGATGGATCCGACGCGCAAGCTGAGGATGTTCGACGAGCTCGTCAAGATGGGCTTCAAGGAGATCGAGGTCGGATTCCCCGCCGCCAGCCAGCCCGACTTCGACTTCATCCGCCAACTGATCGACGAGGACCGGATCCCAGACGACGTGACGATCCAGGTGCTGGTGCAATGTCGCCAGGAGCTGATCGAGCGCACCTACGAGTGCATCACCGGCGCGCCGCGGGCGATCGTGCACTTCTACAACTCGACGAACCCGCTGCAGCGTGAGGTCGTGTTCGGCCTCGACCGCGACGGCATCGTCGACATCGCCGTCAATGCAGCGAGGTTGTGCCGCAAGCTCGAAGCGACGATCCCCGACACGGCGGTCCGCTACGAGTACTCGCCGGAGAGCTTCACGCTGACCGAGCCGGAGTTCGCGATCGAGATCTGCGAGGCCGTGATGGACGTGGTGCAGCCGACATCGGACCGCCCACTGATCCTCAACCTGCCGGCCACCGTCGAGTGCTACTCCCCCAATGTCTACGGCGATGTCATCGAGTGGTTCGGCCGCACGATCCGCAACCGTGAGGCGATCGTGTTGTCGCTGCACCCACACAACGACCGTGGGTGTGCCGTCGCCGCCGCCGAGTTCGGCGTGATGGCCGGCGCCGACCGCGTCGAGGGGACG
>CAZQCP010000113.1:0-10433 GCA_964592115.1 uncultured Ilumatobacteraceae bacterium | reverse complement strand
GCCGGGGAGCGATGAAGTGCGGCGCGTACCAGTCGCCCGTTGATCTTGTGGTTACGACCGGGGCGGAATCGTTGCCGGGCATCAGTCTGGTGGCCAGCAGGTTCGCGCATCCGGCGGGGTATCCCACCCCAGACCCCGCTGTTGCTCATCGGGTGCCTGCGGCGGGTCCGTCGGTCGGCGGGCCGGCGAACAGCTGGGCCTTCTCCATCCAGTCGCGGGCGGCGGCGCCGGTGACCACGAGGGCCGTGTCGTCGACGTGGCGGCGCTGGGTCGTGACGAGGCAGAAGTCCACCGCCGGGCCGACGATCGACTCTTCTGCGGCGGAGGCGGGGTCGGGTTCGGGTCCGAACGTCCAGCGTTCGCCGCCGGGTCCGGCCAGATCGACGCGGACGGCCACCGCTGGTGCCTCCAGACCACGGTTGGCGTAGGTCCAGCCACGGGTGATGAAGCCGAGGTTGGCGATGTGACGGAGCCGGTCGGTGGGCGGACGGTCAGCGCCGAGCGCGTCGACGATGTCTTGGCCGTGCGCCCACGCCTCCATCAGCCGGGCGGTGAGGAAGGACTTGGCGCTCATCGACGGGCCGTACCACGGCACCCGGTCGCCGTCGGAGAGCGTTGCGGCGGCGGCGGCGAGGTCGGCCCGGTTGGTGCGCCACGCGGTGAGCAGTTCGCTCGGCGTGGCGTTCCGGGCGACGGCGAGGGTCAGAGCGTCGCCGTCGTCGCTGGCGAGCAGCGCCGCCATCGCGTCGGTGAACGCGCCGGGGTCGGTGATCGCCAACGCCGCGGTGCCGTCGAAGTAGGTGAGGTGCCCGATCTGGTCGGCGACCGTCCATCCCGGGCTCGGGGTGTCGAGGCGCCACTGCTCGTCGGTGAGGTCGGCGACGATCGCATCGAGTGCGTCCTGTTCGGCGAGCAGATCAGCGAGCACATCTCCCACGTCCATGCCCCAAGTTGTAGTCCGCGGCGCGGGCTGGCCCGACTCCGGGCGGTGGGAGGTGGCTCCACTACGGTGATCCGCCATGGCGATGGGGACCGTGCTGCGTAGTCGACTCGACGTGCGCTCGGCAGAGTTCCAGGACAACCTCGCCGCGATGCAGCGGTTGTGGGACGACGTCGCCGAGCAGTTGGCGAGCGTGCCGACGATCGGCGGGCAGCGCTACGTCGACCGTCACCGCACGCGGGGCAAGATGCTCGTTCGTGAGCGCATCGAGGCGCTCGTCGACCCGAACACGCCGTTCCTCGAGTTGAGCCCCCTTGCCGGGTGGGGCACGCAGGACCCCGTCGGCGTCGGCACGGTCACCGGCATCGGCGTCGTCGAGGGGGTCGAGTGCGCCATCACCGGTTCCGACATGACGTACCGGGGTGGATCGGCGAACCCCACCACGTGGCGCAAGACGGCGCGGTTCAACGAGATCGCCCGCGAGAACCGGCTGCCGGTGATCAACCTCAACGAGTCGGCGGGCGCCGACTTGCCGCGCCAAGCCGACTTGTTCATCCAAGGTGGCGGCAGCTTCCGTGACCTGACGCAGCTCTCGAAGCTCGGGATCCCGACGATCACCGTTGCCTTCGGACCGAACACCGCGGGCGGCGCGTACACGCCGGGCATGAGCGACTACACGGTCTTCGTCAAGGGCAAGGGCACCGCCTACCTCGGCGGGCCGCCGCTCGTGAAGATGGCGATCGACGAGATCGCCGACGAGGAGACACTCGGCGGCGCCGAGATGCACTCGCGCACGAGCGGGCTGTCCGACTACCTCGCCGTCGACGAGATGGACGCGATCCGCATCGTGCGCGGCATCGTGCGCCACCTCGGTTGGCGCAAGCTCGGACCCGGCCCGACCGAGGGCGACGAGCCGCCGCGCTACGACCCCGCCGAGCTGCTCGGTTGCCCGTCGGCCGACGTGCGCATCCCGTTCGACGTCCGCGAGATCCACGCCAGGTTGCTCGACGGCAGCCGGTTCGAGGAGTTCAAGCCGCTGTACGGCGACAAGTTGGTGTGCGGCTGGGGTGCGATCCACGGGTTCCCGGTCGGCGTGCTCGGCAACAACGGGATCTTGTTCTCCGAGGAGGCCGCCAAGGGCGCCCAGTTCATCCAGCTGTGCAACCGGCTCGACGTGCCGTTGCTGTTCATGCACAACATCACCGGCTTCATGGTCGGGTCGAAGGCCGAGCAGGGCGGCATCATCCGCAACGGGGCGAAGATGATCAACGCCGTGTCGAACTCGACGGTGCCGCACTTCAACTTGATGGTCGGGGCGAGCTACGGCGCCGGCAACTACGGCATGGCGGGCAAGGCGTACAACCCGCGGTTCATCTTCAGCTGGCCGAACCACAAGGTGGCGGTCATGGGGCCCAAACAGCTCGCCGGCGTGATGGAGATCGTCGCCCGCAACGCCGCCGCCGGTCGGGGGATCGAGGTCGACGAGGAAGCGCTCGGCGCGCAGAGCGCGGCACTCGAAGCGCAGATCGAAGGCGAGTCGACGGCGCTGTACTCGACCGGGCGGTTATGGGACGACGGGATCATCCACCCGGCCGACTCGCGCACGGTGATGGGAATGGCGTTGTCGGCGGTGCACAGCAACGTCGTGCAGGGCGCCACCGAGTACGGGGTGTGGCGGCACTGATGGCCATCCATCGGTTGCTGATCGCCAACCGCGGGGAGATCGCGGTCCGTGTCGCTCGGACGGCGCGACGCCTCGCCATCGACACGGTCGGCGTGTACTCCGAGTCAGATCGCGGCGCGCTCCACACGCGCCACGTCGACGTGGCCGTGGCGCTCGGTGGGGCGTCGGCGGCGGAGTCGTACCTGCGCGGCGACGCGATCATCGCCGCGGCGCGGGCCACGGGTGCCGATGCGGTGCATCCTGGATATGGCTTCCTCGCCGAGAACGCCGACTTCGCCGAGCAGGTGATCGCCGCCGGGCTCGTATGGGTCGGCCCGACGCCCGATCAGATCCGGTTGCTCGGCGACAAGGTGGCCGCCAAGCGGGCGGCCCGCGAGGCTGGCGTGCCGACCACGGCGTTCGTCGAGGTGGTCGTCGGCGAAGGACCCGACGTCGGCGACCTGCCGTTCCCGGTGCTCGTGAAGGCGGCCGCCGGCGGGGGAGGTCGAGGCATGCGGGTGGTCGAGCGACCCGAAGATCTGGCCGATGCCGTTGCCGGCGCCTCGCGTGAAGCGCAGGCGGCGTTCGGCGACGGAGCGGTGTTCATCGAGCCGTACCTCGCCCGTGGTCGCCACGTGGAGGTGCAGGTGTTCGGCGATTCGCACGGCAACGTGATCCACCTCGGCGAGCGGGAGTGCTCGATCCAGCGCCGCAACCAGAAGGTGATCGAAGAGGCGCCGTCGGCGGGCATCGACGACGACACGCGCCGACGCCTGTGTGACGGTGCCGTCGCGCTCGCCCGGCACGTGGGGTACCGAAACGCGGGCACGGTCGAGTTCATGGTCGGCGTCGACGGCGACGTCACGTTCCTCGAGGTCAACACCCGCTTGCAGGTCGAGCACCCGGTCACCGAGGCCGTCACGGGTCTCGATCTCGTGGAGTTGCAGTTGACCGTCGCCGCCGGCGAGCCGCTCCCCGTCGCCCAGGACGACGTCGTCGTGACCGGGCACGCGATCGAGGCGCGGGTCGTCGCCGAGGATCCGACCGCCGACTGGATGCCGTCGACCGGCCGGGTGACCCGGTTCGCGATCGGTGGCGGCACGCGGGTCGACACGGGGTTCGAGGCCGGCAGCACCGTCTCGGCCGACTACGACTCGCTGCTCGCCAAGGTGATCGCCCACGCCCCGACACGCGACCGGGCGGCGCGGGTGCTCGGCCGGTCGCTCGCCACGTCGCAGATCGCCGGCGTGCGCACGAACCTCGACCTGCTCGCCGACATCTGTGCCGACCCCGACTTCCTCGCCGCCGACACCACCACCGACTTCCTCACGAGTGCCCCGCGGGGACGGGTGCAACGGAACACACCCCACGACGTGGCGCTGCTGCTCGGCGCGGTGATCGCCGTCGGGCACGACGATCGCCGGCGGGACGCCACGACCGGGTGGGCGCCGTCGGGCTGGCGCAACTTGCGCACGCAGGGGCAGCGCCAGGTGTGGGAGGACGACCGGGGGGTCGAGGTCCGCGTCGAGTACGTGGTCGACGAGCGCTGGACCCCCGATGGAACCGAGCGCACGGTGGAGGCCGCCCTCGGCCCGTGGCCGCTCCCCGGCACCGATGGCGTGCTCAGCGCCGACGAGCGTGACCGTGTTGTGGTGCGGGTCGTGGCCAGTGCCGGCGACGAACACATCCTCGAGATCGCCGAACGGAGTACCAATGGGGACGGGCCCCAACGTGACGGAACGGCCCGCGCCTACACGATCCGCACGGCGATCGAGGGTCGGCGCGGCGCGTCGGCCGCCGATCGGTCGCTCGATCCGGTGACCGTCCACACCGTCAGTGCCACGGCGGCGCGGAGCTGGACGCTGCGTCCGCGCTTCGAGCTGCACGATCTCGACGCGGTCGGCGCCGGTCCGATCAGCCCGCTGCCCGGCACGGTGATCGCCGTGCACGTCGCGCCCGGCGATGAGGTCACCGACGGACAGGTGTTGATGGTCGTCGAGGCGATGAAGATGGAGCACAAGATCACCGCCCACGGCGACGCCGTCGTCGGCGAGGTGCGCTTCGCCGTCGGCGATCGCGTCGACACCGGCGATCTGCTCGTGGCCCTCGAACCCCGATCCGGGTCGGAAGATTCGTGAGTGCCGGGAACATTCCGACCGAGATGGGGCGCGGGCCGGTCCGCATCGCCAACTGCTCGGGCTTCTTCGGCGATCGGCCGAGTGGCGCTGTCGAGATGGTCGAGGGCGGCCCGATCGACGTGCTCACCGGCGACTGGCTGGCCGAACTGACGATGCTCATCCTCAGCCGGATCCGGGCGAAGCACGCGCGCGGCGGCTTCGCTCGCACGTTCGTCGCCCAGATGGAGCAGGTGATGGGCACGTGTCTCGATCGGGGCATCAAGGTCGTGTCGAACGCCGGTGGGCTCGATCCCGACGGGTGCGCTGACGCCGTTGCCGAGGTCGCCGACCGGTTGGGTCTGTCGCCGACGATCGCCTACGTCGACGGCGACGACCTGTTGCCGCGGTTGGGTGACCTGCTGGCCACCGGATCGCTGCGCCCGTTCGGCGAGCTCGACGGTCGTGCCGGTGATGACGCGTCCGCGGACGCGTGGGGCGACCCGTCGCGGTTCGTGACCGCCAACGCGTATCTCGGCTGCTTCGGGATCGTCGAGGCGCTCGCCGCCGGCGCCGACATCGTGGTGACCGGACGGGTCACGGACGCCGCGGTCACGTGTGGCCCGGCTGCCTGGCATCACGGCTGGACGCCGAGCGACCTCGATGCGCTCGCCGGGGGTGTCGTGGCGGGACACCTGATCGAGTGCAGCGCGCAGGTGACCGGTGGCAACTACTCGTTCTTCCACGAGATCGCCGGGTACGACGAGGTCGGCGGTCGCGCCCGGTTCGGCTTCCCGTGGGCGGAGGTCGCTGCCGACGGGTCGTGCGTGATCGGCAAGCACGACGGCACCGGTGGCGTCGTCAACG
This sequence comes from uncultured Ilumatobacteraceae bacterium, assembly GCA_964592115.1. Classification (GTDB taxonomy): domain Bacteria; phylum Actinomycetota; class Acidimicrobiia; order Acidimicrobiales; family Ilumatobacteraceae; genus Sva-07. The sequence continues at coordinate 4,849 of CAZQCP010000113.1, read as the reverse complement.
TCGAGACGGTCACGTCGCAGCTGCTGTACGAGATCACCGGACCCGAGTACCTCGGCCCTGACGTGACGGCGCGGTTCGACACGTTGCGCGTCGAGCAGGCGGGACCGGACCGGGTGCGGGTGTCGGGGGCTCGCGGGCAGGCGCCGCCGGCGACGTTGAAGGTGGCCACGAACGAGCTCGGCGGTTACCGCAACTCGTTCGCCGTGGCGCTGACCGGCCTGGACATCGACGAGAAGGCGGCGTTCGCCGAGGCGACGTTCTGGGATGCCTGCCCGTACGGCCCCGACGACTTCGACGAGATCGACAGTCGCATCGTGCGCACGGACACCCCCGACCCGGCGACGCAGGAGGAGGCGACGGCGATCTGGCGGGTCACGGTGAAGGATCGCGACGAGCGCAAGGTCGGTCGGGCGTTCGCTGACGCGATGGTGCACACGGCGCTCGCCGGGATTCCGGGGATGTACGGACTCGGCGGGGGTCCGTCGGCGGCGAGCCCGTACGGCGTGTACCGCCCGGCGCTGGTGCCGGCCGACCTCGTGCCGCAGTATGTGCACGTGCTCGGTGGCGCGACGACCATCGTCGAGCGCGACGCCCCGCGCGAACCGACGACGCTCGACCCGATCGGCGCCGTCAGCGTGCGTGTCACCGGGGGCGAGCCGCTGGTGGAGGTGCCGCTGGGCGCATTCGTCGGTACGCGGTCGGGCGACAAGGGTGGTGACGCCAACCTCGGCGTGTACGCCCGGTCTGATGAGGGCTGGGAGTGGATCGACCACGAGCTGACCGTCGAGCGGCTGCGCGAGCTCCTGCCGGAGGCCGCCGAGCTGGCGATCGACCGCTACCGCTTCGCCAACCTGCGGGCGCTGAACTTCGTGCTGCGCGGGCTGCTGCAACAAGGTGTCGCCGCGTCGACCCGCCAGGACGCGCAGGCCAAGGCGCTGGGGGAGTGGCTGCGTGCTCGCGTGGTCACCGTGCCGGCGAGCGTGATGGCAGCGGTCAGCCCCCGCTCGTAGCGCTCGCTCCGCCCGACCGGGTGAAGTTCGGCTTGCGCTTGTTGAGGAACGCGTCGACCGCTTCGGCGTGTTCGGGCGATGCCCAGCACTCCACGAGGAACTCGTGCTCGCGGGCCTGGGCGGCGGCCAGTTCCGACTCACTCGCCCCGAGGAGGCGCTTGGTCATCCGCAGCTGCGGGTCGGGGTTCGCGGCGTACGACTCCGCCACGGCGATCGCGTCGTCGAGTACCGATTCGGACAGGCGGTCGGCGAGGCCGATCCGTGCCGCCTCCTCGCCGCTGATCACACGCCCCGACAGACACAGATCGCTGGCATGTCCGAACCCGACGCGGTCGGCGAGCAAGCGCGTGCTCGCCAGTTCGGGTACGAGACCGACGGTGATGAACCCCATGCCGAGCTTGGCGGCCGGGGCGACGAGGATCTGGTCCATCGGGAGGCACATCGTGACGCCGATGCCGATCGCCGCCCCGTTGATCGCCGCGACCATGGGCTTCGACGAGCGCACGAGTGCCACCCAATCGAGCCCTTCGGGCATGCCGCCACGCCCGTCGGTGGTGTTCGCGCCGGGATCCGTCCCGCCGATGCGGGCGCTGAACGTGTCGCGCATGTCGGCGCCGGCGCAGAAGCCACGTCCGGCACCGGTGGTCACGATCGCACCGATCGCAGGGTCGGCGTTCGCCCGCCCGATCGCGTCGGCTTGCTCTTCGGCCATCGTCGGCGTCCAGGCGTTGAGGCGGTCGGGGCGGTTCAACGTGATGATCGCCACCTCGCCTCGCACCTCGTAGTCGATCTGGGAGTACGTCGCGCTCACTTCGTCATGCTCGCACACCCGCAACGGAGCACGGTCAGGGCGATCGCCACGCGTGTTGCCTCAGGTGTCGGAACCCGGTGGTGACAATTGGTCGTGGAGGCGGGCGAGCAGCTCGCGCTGGGCGGTGACGATCACGTGCGCCGCGGCGTCGAGGTCGAACCACGCGGCGCGATCGATCTCGGGGAACGTCCGCATCGTGCCCGAGCGTGGCGGCCACTCGATCTCGAAGGTGTTGCTGACGACCGTCGTCGGATCGAGATCACCTTCCACTCCCCACGCCCGCACGCGCTTGCCGCCCGACTGACGGATCTCGCCGAGGTCGATGAGCGGACCGTCGGGCGGGGCCGACCCGAGCTCCTCGTGGAACTCGCGCCGGGCGACGTCGAGCGGGTCCTCGCCGGGCTCGTACTCGCCCTTCGGGATCGTCCAAGCGCCGGCCTCCTTGCGCTCCCAGTACGGCCCGCCCATGTGCGCGAGCAGCACCTCGACGTCACCGCCACCGACGATCTTTCGGCGGAACAGCACGATCCCCGCGCTCGTACGCGTCATGCACGCATCCAATCACGGTGGGGGAGGGTCATCGAGTACGCCGTCCGGCAACGGTTGCCCCGCGTTGAAGACACATTGGTGACGGTCGAACCTCCCAATCGCTCGCTTGCATGATCAGAGTCGCGTGTATCAACGTTGACGGATGAACGGGATGGCGGACGTGTCAGCGGCGAGGGCTGAGTTTCCCTCGGCAGAGGTTGCGATCCACTTCGATCATGCGTCGGTGAGCCCGATCTCGACCCGTGTTGCCGACGCCATGGGGCGAGTCGTCGAGCGATATGTCGCGGTCGGCTTTCACGACTCGTGGCGTGACGAGATCGAAACGGTCCGCGCTCAAGTAGCGGCATTGCTCGGCTCGACCGCTGGCAACATCGCCTTCACCCAGAACACGTCGACTGGGTTGTCGATCGCTGCCAATGGGATCGACTGGCGACCCGGCGACAACGTCGTGGTGCCCGAGCATGAGTTTCCTTCCAACTACTACCCGTGGATGAACCTGCAGCCGCGGCATGTTCGTCTCCATCGCGTTCCCGCACCAGACGGCCATGCATCCATCGATGCGATCGCCGATGCGATGGATGAGCGAACGCGGGTGGTCGCGGTGAGCGCCGTGCAGTTCTCCAACGGGTTTCGCTACGACCTCGACCGTCTCGGTGAGCTGTGCCAGCGCCACGGAGCGCTCCTTGTCGTCGACGGTACGCAGGCAGTCGGTGCCCTTGCTGTTGACGTCACCCGCTCCCAGATCGATGTCCTCGCGGTGAGCGCACACAAGTGGATGCTCGGACCGTCGGGGATCGGATTCGTCCACGTGTCGGACCGTGCACTCGGCCAGATCCGTCCCGACATCGTCGGCTGGCTGTCAGTCACCGAGCCGTTCGCGTTCGACTACCAGCTCGCTCTGCCGAGAACGGCCGACCGCTACGAGCCCGGAACTGAAAACGTCTTCGGCATCATCGGCCTTGGTGCAGCGGTCTCCCTCTTCCTTCAGTACGGAACCCATCAGGTCGAAGCGCGTGTGTTGACGATCAACGACCAGCTCTGCGAGGAACTGGAACGCACCGGCCACCAGATCATCAGTCCACGCGCACCCGCTCAGCGATCCGGGATCCTCATCTTCCGTTCACTCCGGGAGTCGGCTCAAGATCTCCATGCCCGACTGACAGCAGCCGGCGTCAAGTGCGCACCTCGTGGCGGAGGCATCCGCTTTTCGCCGCACTTCTACAACAACGACGACGATCTCCACGCCGCATTCGAAGCACTCACACCCCAGGCCTGAACCGCCACCGAATCTGCCCCCGAACGCCCGATACACATGTGATCCGGGCGAACGCCGCAAACCTTGTCTGCTGCACGACTACCGTCACGGGATGGACGTACCGCTGCATCCCGACGCGGAAGTGCTCGCACCGCTGCTCGGTGTCTGGGAGGGATCCGGCGCCGGCGAGTACCCGACGATCGACGACTTCGGCTACGTCGAGTCGGTCACGTTCGCTCACGTCGGCAAGCCGTTCCTCGCCTACACCCAGCGCACGCGTGCCAGCGACGACGGCCGCCCGCTGCACGCCGAGACGGGTTACCTGCGCGCGCCGGGACCGGGTCGAGCGGAGCTCGTCCTCGCCCACCCGACGGGGATCGTCGAGCTCGACGAAGGCTCGATCGAAGTCACATCGACCGGGCTGGTCATCGACGTGCGTTCGACCACCGTCGGGCTCAGCGGTTCGGCCAAGGTGGTCACCGCCGTCGAGCGGCACATCGAAGTCGACGGCGACGAGCTGCACTACCGGTTGGCGATGGCCGCCGTCGGTCACCCGCTGACGCACCACCTCGAAGCCCGCCTCGTGCGGTCGTCATAGCCGCGGGCGACTCGTCGACAGGCGGCCGCCGAGCCCCGTCGTGCCACTATGGCTGCCGTGCCGAGCGGGTCGAGCGAGACGATCAAGAACCACGCGTCGTTCATCTGGTCGGTGGCCGATCTGCTGCGCGGCGACTACAAGCAGTCCGAGTACGGCAAGGTCGTCCTACCGCTCACCGTGCTGCGCCGGTTCGACTGCGTGTTGGCGCCGGTGAAGCAGGAGATGCTCGCCAGCTACGACAAGCTCAAGGGCAAGGTCGAGAACTTCGGCCCGATCCTCGATCAGCTCACATCGGTCGATGGGCTGTGGAACACGAGCCGCTTCGACCTCCCCAAGCTGCTCGACGACCCCGACAACGTCCGTCACAACCTCCTCGACTACATCACCGGCTTCTCGCCCGAAGCCCGTGAGATCCTCGACCGGTTCGAGTTCGACACGCAGATCACTCGCCTCCACCGGGCGGGCCTCCTCTATCTCGTGCTCGGCCGGTTCGCCGAGATCGATCTCCATCCCGACCGGGTCTCCAACTTGGAGATGGGCTACCTGTACGAGGAGCTGATCCGCCGCTTCTCCGAGCTGAGCAACGAGACGGCGGGCGAGCACTTCACGCCGCGTGAGGTGATCCG
>CAZQCP010000112.1:5465-10518 GCA_964592115.1 uncultured Ilumatobacteraceae bacterium | reverse complement strand
CCCGGTCGGCCGCGAGCTGCGTGACAAGCGCTTCATGCGCATCGTGTCGCTGGCCCCGGAGGTGCTGTGACCATGAAGTTGAAGAAGGGTGACACCGTCGAGGTGATCACCGGCAAGGACAAGGGCAAGCAGGGCGAGATCGCCTTCGTCTTCCCGAAAGCCAACAAGATCATCGTGAACGGCGTCAACACGGCGTCGAAGCACCAAAAGGCACGCCGTGCCAACGAGCAGGGCGGCATCATCGAAAAGGATCTGCCGATCGACGCCAGCAACGTGATGCTGGTGCACAAGGGCAAGACCGTCCGCGTCGGCTACAAGGTCAACGACGACGGCACCAAGGTGCGCATCGCTCGTCCCAGTGGAGAGGTGATCAAGTGAGCACCGCAGTCGCCACCGCACCGCGCCTCAAGGCGCGCTACAACGACGAGATCAAGCCCGCATTGCGCGAGCAGCTGGGCATCGGCAACGTGATGCAGGTTCCCGGGCTCGAGAAGATCGTCATCAACATGGGCGTCGGTCGCGCCGCCGGTCAGCCATCGCTGATCGAGGGGTGCGTCACCGACCTCACCGTGATCTCCGGCCAGAAGCCGATCGTCACCAAGGCTCGCAACTCGATCGCCAACTTCAAGCTCCGCGAGGGGCAAGCGATCGGCGTGAAGGTCACGCTGCGCGGCGATCGCATGTGGGAGTTCCTCGACCGTCTGATCTCGGTCGCCATCCCCCGCATCCGCGACTTCCGCGGCCTGCCCGCCCACTCGTGGGACGGCCACGGCAACTACACGTTCGGGCTCAACGAGCAGACGATGTTCGCCGAGATCGATCCCGACAAGGCCGACCACGCCCGGGGCATGGACATCACGATCGTCACCACCGCCAGCGACAACGACGGCGGCAAGGCCCTCCTCGACGCCTTCGGCTTCCCGTTCAAGCGGGGCGTCGATGCCGAGAACGAGCCACGCAAGAAGAAGTCCAAGGGCCCGCGCTACGGCGGCGGCAAGAAGAAGAAGTGAGCTGACGCGAGATGGCGAAGAAAGCACTGATCAACAAGGCCAACGCGAAGCCGAAGTTCAAGGTTCGCGGCTACACCCGTTGCCGCCGCTGCGGACGCGCTCGCTCGGTCTACCGCAAGTTCGGTCTCTGCCGCGTGTGCCTGCGAGAGCTCGCCCACGCCGGCGAGATCCCGGGCATGACGAAGTCGAGCTGGTGAGGAGGTACCCAAGATGATGACCGATCCCATCGCCGACATGCTCACCCGTGTCCGCAACGCCAACACCGCCAAGCACGACGAGGTGCGCATGCCCTCGTCGAAGCAGAAGGTCGCCCTCGCCGATGTCCTCAAGAACGAGGGCTACATCGTCGACTACAGCACCGCCCCGTCGCCCAAAGGCGTCGGCGAAGTGCTGACGATCACACTGAAGTACTCCGCTGACCGCGATCGCACGATCATGGGTCTGCGTCGCATCTCGACGCCGGGGCTGCGGGTCTACCGCAACGCCAGCTCGGTGCCGCGCGTGCTCGGTGGTCTCGGTGTCGCTGTCCTGTCCACGTCCCAGGGCCTCATGTCCGACCGCGAGGCGCGCAAGCGCAACGTCGGCGGCGAGGTCCTCTGCTACGTCTGGTGACCGGGCGTCCGGAGAAAGAGAGACCACGACATGTCCCGAATCGGTAAGGCCCCGATCCCGGTGCCAGCGGGCGTCGACGTGACCGTGAGCGGTCGCACGATCTCGGTGAAGGGGCCAAAGGGCACCCTCAGCCGCGAGATCCCCGGCACCATCACCATCACCCAAGACGGCGACACACTGGTGTGTGATCGTCCCAACGAGGAGAACAAGACCAAGGCGTTGCACGGGCTCACTCGCAGCCTCGTCAACAACATGGTCATCGGCGTGACCGACGGCTTCCGCAAGGAGCTCGAGATCGTCGGCGTCGGCTACCGCGCCGAGGCGCAAGGCCCAGCCGCGTTGCGTCTCAACCTCGGCTTCAGCCACTCCGTCGACGTCAAGGCGCCCGAGGGCATCACGTTCGAAGTGCCTGTCCAGACGCAGGTCATCGTGACCGGCATCGACAAAGAGGTCGTCGGCCAGGTCGCCGCGAACATCCGCAGCATCCGCAAGCCCGAGCCCTACAAGGGCAAAGGCGTCCGCTATGCCGGCGAGCGCGTGTTGCGCAAGGCCGGCAAGGCCGGCAAGAAGTAGTCGTCGGCAGAAAGAGCAACTGAGCGCATCATGAGCAAGATCGCCGAAGCCCGCCGGTCGGGACGCATCCGCCGTCACCGCCGGGTCCGCAAGAAGATCCATGGCACCGCGGCCCGCCCGCGCCTGGCCGTGTTCCGGTCGAACAAGCACCTGTCCGTGCAGGTGATCGACGACGACGCCGGCGTCACCCTCGCTGCGGCGTCGACGAACGAGGCCGACCTGCGCACCGCAGGTGTCGGTTCGAGTGTCGAGGCCGCCGAGCGGGTCGGCAAGTTGATCGCCGAACGGGCGCGGGCCGCCGGCATCGAGCAGGTCGTGTTCGATCGTGGCGGGTTCGCCTACCACGGCCGCATCGCCGCCGTTGCGTCCGCCGCACGTGAAGCAGGACTGGAGTTCTGATGGCCATCCCCACCACCAACACACCGACCAACGCACCCCGCACCGACAGCCGTGACAACCGCGGCCGCGACAACCGCGACGGCCGCGGGCGCGACGACCGCGGACGCGACGACGACGGCAGTGGCTTGCGCGAGTCGCGCGTCATCACGATCAACCGCGTCGCCAAGGTCGTCAAGGGTGGCCGCCGGTTCTCGTTCACCGCGCTCGTGGTGATCGGCGACGGCAACGGCCGCGTCGGCCTCGGCTACGGCAAGGCCAAAGAGGTGCCGCTGGCGATCCAGAAGGGCACCGAAGAGGCCAAGCGCAACCTGTTCGAGGTGCCGATGGCCGGCAGCACGATCATCCATCCGGTGATCGGCACGACCGGCGGCGGCAAGGTCCTCATGAAGCCGGCCGCGCCGGGTACCGGCGTCATCGCCGGTGGCGCCGCCCGCGTCATCCTCGAAGAGGCCGGCATCGAAGACGTGCTCTGCAAGTCGCTCGGGTCGGCCAACCACATCAACGTCGCCCGCGCCACCGTCGCCGGGTTGAAGTCGCTGCAGCGGCCCGACGAGATCGCCGCCCGCCGCGGCTTGCACGCCGACGAGTTCGTGCCCAAGGGCTTGCTCAACGCGTACAACGAGCGCCAGAAGGCACGCGCCAGCGCCACGAACGAGCGAGGTGCGCAATGAGCGAGCAGACGATCACCGTCACCCAGATCAAGTCGTCGATCGGCACGAAGCCCAAGCACCGCGGCACGCTGCGCGCACTCGGGCTGCGCAAGATCGGTGACACGAACACGCTGCCGGACCGACCGGAGATCCGCGGCATGATCGCCCGCGTGCCGCACATGCTCCAGGTCACTGAGGGCGCGGCCGCGTCCGAGAAGGAGAGCTGACCATGAAGGTCCACGAACTTGCACCGTCACCGGGCTCCAAGCGCAACTCCAAGCGCGTCGCTCGCGGTACGGGCGGCCGGGGCGGCAAGACCGCCGGCCGCGGCACCAAGGGCCAGCGCGCCCGCAACACCGTCGCCCGCGGTTTCGAAGGCGGCCAGAACCCGCTGAAGCAACGCGTCCCGAAGCTGAAGGGGTTCAACAACCCGTTCCGCGTCGAGTACCAGGCCGTGAACCTGCACGCGCTTGCCGAGCTGGTCGACAAGATCGGCGACGCGACCGTGACGCCCGAGATCCTCGTGGCGAACGGCATCGTGCACAAGAACGCGTTCGTCAAGGTGCTCGCCCGCGGCGAGATCACCACGAAGGTCGACCTCCACGTGCACGCCATCTCGGCTGCCGCTGACGAGGCCATCAAGGCCGCTGGCGGTACCGTCACGCTGATCGAGCTGCCGTTCCGCGGCGAGGGCAAGGCCGGTCGCCCGGCCGCCAAGGGCAACCAGTTCGCCAACCGCTGAACCGGCGTCGTTCGCACCGACATCGTCACGACACCGACCATCCCGCCGGTCATCGAACCGGTCACCCGAACATGAGCGCATCGAATCAGGAGCACATCGCGTGATCTCGAACTTGGTCAACATCTTCAAGGTCCACGACCTGAGGAACAAGATCCTGTTCGTGGTCGCGATGGTCGCCGTCTACCGGTTCGGTGTCGCCATTCGCGTGCCCGGCGTCGACCCGATCGCCATCGAGCAGCTCCGTGAGTCGGCGAGCCAGCAGGGGGCGCTCGGTTTCTTGAACCTGTTCTCCGGTGGCGCGTTCGAGAGCTTTTCGATCTTCGCCCTCGGGATCATGCCGTACATCACGGCGAGCATCATCATGCAGGTGCTCGGCGTGGTGATCCCGAAGCTCGAAGAGCTGCAGAACGAGGGCGCCGTCGGGCAGCGCAAGATCACCCAGTACACGCGCTACGTCACGATGGGCCTGGCCACGCTGCAAGCGACCGGTCTCGTGTTCATCTTCGGCACGGGCCGCGGCACGGCGTTCTTCTCGGCGGCCGGCGCGGCGCCGACCGTGCCGTTGCTCCCCGACGGGATCTGGCCGCGGGGTTACCTGATCATCCCGACGCTGATCGCCGGCACCGCCGTGCTGATGTGGATGGCCGAGCTGATCAGCCAGCGCGGCATCGGCAACGGCATGTCGATGATCATCTTCGCCTCCGTCGTCGCCTCGTTGCCCGGCGGCTTCTGGGGCATCTTGCAGCTCAACAAGTGGTTCTGGTTCACGGCGATGGTGGCGCTGACGTTGTTCATCATCGTCGCCGTCGTGTACGTCGAGCTCGGCCAGCGGCGCATCCCGGTGCAGTTCGCGAAACGCGTGGTGGGCCGCCGCATGATGGGCGGTCAGAACACGTACATTCCGCTCAAGGTGAACCAGTCGGGCGTCATCCCGATCATCTTCGCCAGCTCGATCCTGCTGCTCCCGGTGATCCTCACGCAGTTCCTCGGCTCGGGCGAGGGGTGGCGCGGCGAGATCGCATCGTTCGTCGACAAGTACATCGTCAACCCGCAGAACTTCGTCTACA
>CAZQCP010000112.1:0-5455 GCA_964592115.1 uncultured Ilumatobacteraceae bacterium | reverse complement strand
ACCTGCTGCTGATCGTCGCCGACAAGGCCCCCGTCGCCGCCAACGTGCTCGGCAGCGGCTCGGGGTGGCGCGGCGACATCGTGCGCTTCGTCAACGACTACATCGTCAACCCGCAGAACCTCGTGTACATCACGATCTTCGCGCTGATGATCATCGCCTTCGCCTACTTCTACAACTCGATCGCCTTCGACCCGGTGCGCCAGGCCGACCAGCTGCGCCGCCAGGGCGGGTTCATCCCGGGCGTGCGTCCCGGCCCGCAGACCGAGAAGTATCTCGGCAAGGCGGTCAACCGCATCACCCTTCCTGGCGCCGTGTTCATCGCCGTGATCGCGATCTTGCCGTACATCTTGATGATCATCGCCAACATCAACACGTTCGCTTTCGCCGGCACGAGCATCTTGATCTCCGTCGGCGTGGCCCTCGAGCTGATGCGCCAGATCGACAGCCAGCTGACCCTGCGCAACTACGAGGGCTTCCTCAAGTAGGCCGCCGTGATCCCGGGCGCCCGTCTCATCATCCTCGGGCGACAGGGTGCCGGCAAAGGGACGCAGTGTGTGCGTCTGTCCCGGCACTTCGTCGTACCGCACATCTCGACCGGTGACATGTTGCGCGCTGCTGTGCGTGAGGGGACCGATCTCGGCTGGGCGGCCAAGCAGGTGATGGACAGCGGCGGCCTCGTCAGCGACGACATCATGATCGGCATCGTGCGCGAGCGGTTGGCGGCGCCGGACGCGATGACGCGGGGCTACATCCTCGACGGGTTTCCGCGGACGATCGAGCAGGCCGATGCGCTCGACCAGATCACGGCCGAGCGTCCGATCGACGTCGTGCTCGACCTCAACGTGCCGCGCGAGATCGTGCTCGAGCGGATCTCGTCGCGGCGGGTGTGCCGCGACTGCGGCACGAACTACACGGCGCTCGGGAACGACCCTGAGCCGTGGATCTGCGACGTGTGCGGCGGCGACGTCGAACAGCGCGGTGACGACACGCCCGAGTCGGTCAACCGGCGGCTCGATCTCTACGAGGAGCAGACGTTCCCGTTGATCAAGCACTACACCGACCAGGGCCGGCTGGCGGTCGTCAACGGCATCGGCCACCCCGACGCCGTGTTCGATCGCCTCGTCAAGGCCGTCGAAGCCGCCCGCCGCTGACACCCGTCGCGCGACGATCTGGCCAACCGGCACAAACATGTCCGCTCCGTCACGCTCAGCGTGATGATTCGGACACATTCGAGATGCGCGGCTCCGACAGCGAGTCCGGCTGTGACGGCGGTCATACTCGGGGCATGGCGGAGGTGACCCGAGCCCCGGCGAAGCGGCGTGGACGGCCGACGGATCGGGACTCCGCCGACACGAGGCGGGCGATCATCGACAGCGCCCGGCGCCTGTTCGCCGACCGCGGCTACGGCGCCGTCACCAACAAGCAGGTCGCTGCCGACGCCGGCATCACCCCCGCAGCGCTGTACCACTACGTCGACTCCAAGCTCGACCTCTACGTCAAGGTCCACCGCGACATCCAACGCAAGGTGTACGGCCGCTTCGTCGAGGCTGTGCAGTGCGCCGACACGTTCGCCGGTCAGTTCGACGCTGTGCTCGAAGCGGCCCATGAGCTCAACGGCGAGGACCCGTCGCTGGCGATGTTCATCGGCACCGTGCGCATCGACATGCGCCGCTTCCCCGAGATCGCTGACCGGCTCGCCACCGCGGCGGCAGATCGTGACGACTTCTTCACCCACATCGTCGATGCGGGCATCGCCACCGGCGAGGTGTGCGCGGCCAAGCGGGCGATGGTCGCCGAGTTCATCCGGGTGATGTTCGTCGGTTTGACCGAAGGCGGGAGCCGTACACCCGAAGAGCACCGGTTGGCCGTCGATGCGATGCGCGCGGCCATGCACGGCACCCTGCTGAGCTGATCGCCGGACACGCCCGCCAGCGCAGCGAGCATGCGCGCCGGATCGTCATTCCTGTCGTTCGTCGATGTCGGTCAGAAGTCCGAGCACTTCGCCGATGGTGAGGCGCTTGTCGAGACGATCGGGGAGCGGGAGGTCGGCCTGGATCGAGTACCGGTTGCGGCGGCCATCCTTGTGCTTCACGATGTAGCCGTCGCGGGCGAGGTCGGCGACGATGCCGTAGGCGGTTCGTTCTGTCACGTCCAGGTCGGCGGCGATCGACCGTAGGAGCACCGCGTCGGGTTCGCTGGCGATGAGCAGCAGGGCTCGCGCATGGTTCGTCAGGAAGCTCCACTCGGGCACAGCCAGGCAATCTAGTCTGCAAATACTAGTAATGCATTACTAGTGACAAATTGCTGCTATCCTCCGGGAGGCAGTCATGCGGAGGGCGATACAGCCGCCAAGTGCATGCTCGGAAGGGACCACCATGCACATCAGTCAGAGAGAGCTCCCCGTCAGCGCGGCGCATCACCAGATCACGAGATCTGAACGAGCGGGGTTGCGTCATCGCATTCGTGCGACCGCAGCGACGCTCATCCTCGTCGCCGGCGTGGGCACGCTGAGTGGAATCTTCCCGTCCACGGTCGCAACCGCAGCAACCACAGCGGTCGACCAGTGCAACGGCGACGAGACCGGGGCCGCGCGTGAGATCCGCTGCGACGTCACAGTGACCAACACACTCGACATCGCCACCGGTGCAACCAGCTCGACCGTGACGACCACCGCCTGCGCCGGCGCCCCCGGCGAGGCCGTGTGCGTGACAACCCCGGGTGCGCTCACGACCGACATCGTCGGCTCGATCGACCAATGCAACGGCTCGGCCAATGCCGGCGGCTCGATCGTGACCTGCAACGTCATCGTCGTCAACAACATCACCGGGGCCGGATCGACGACTCCGGCGACCGTCAACCAGTGCATCGGTTCCGGTCAAGGCGGCGGCGCCGAACCCACGACGATCTGTGCGCCCCAGACGTCGGTGACCGGCGCCGACGTGACCCAGTGCAACGGGTCAGGCAACAACGGCGGAGCGACCGGACGCGTGACGTGCACCGTGCCGACATCGACGGTCTCCGCGCTGTGGTCCGTCACCATCAACCAGTGCAACGGTTCAGCCAACGGTGGCGGTGACCTTGTCACTTGCACCGCGCAGATCACGACCAACGTCCTTGCGCCAGAGGCGGCCCCGACATCCACTGACACCGGCGCGGCCACGACGATCCCCGGCACGATCCCCGGGACCTCGCCGGCGGGCACGAGCGGCGCGACGCCGCCCGCGGGTGGCGCCACACCACCCGCCGGAGCCGTTCCAGACGCCGGCCCGAACGCTTCAACCACCGTCGCCGGCGAGCTCCCCGTCACCGGCACGACCACGATCGGTCTCCTGATCGCGTTCGCGCTGACGGCCGCCGGTGTGGGCGTGCTGCTCTCCTCGCGACGCGTGTCACCCGTGCGCGAAGACCGGGATTGAGCGCGGCGGGCACTCGTGACGGGCGCACCGCCCGAGAGCCCCTCGCCGGTGTGGCTCGAACCGGGGCCGACAGGCCGAATTGTCAGGAACGCTGCAGGCGGCCGGGGCGGGCGCCGGTGAGGTCGCCGTTCTCGGCGATCACGTCGCCGCGCTTGATGGTGGCGACGTAGCCGTCGGCGGACTGCATCAACCGCGTGCCGCCGGCGGGGAGATCGGCGATCAGCTCGGGCGGGTGGAGCGTGAGCCGGTCGAAGTCGATCACGTTGAGGTCGGCGAGATAGCCCGGAGCGACCACGCCGCGGTCGGTCCAGCCCACGTGGCGCGCGGTCCGCTGGGTCTGATGGTGGACGATCGCCTCGATCGGCAAGCGCTCGCCGCGCGAGCGGTCTCGAGCCCAGTGTGTGAGGGCCGTCGTCGGGAACGAGCCGTCGCAGATCGAGTTGCAGTGGGCGCCGGCATCCGACAGCCCGAACATCGCGTTGGGGTTGGTGATCATCTCGTGCACGTCGTCGAGGTCGCCGCGGGCGTAGTTCATCAAGGGCAGGTACAGCAGGCGCGTGCCGTTCTCGTCCAGCAGCAGGTCGTACAGCACCTCGATCGGACTCCTGCCAGCGGCCGCGGCGAGACCGGCGACGCTGTCGGCAGGGGTTGGCTCGTAGTTCGGCGGGTCCGACAGTGGATACATGCGGTCGAATCCGTGGTGGATGAGGCCGACGAAACCGGTGGGATCCGACTGGCCGTGCTCCTCGGTGATCCGGCGGCGGATCTCGGGATCACGCAGGCGGGCGAGGCGCTCGTCGCGATCGAGCTGGAGGATCTGGTGGTACGTCGGGCAGAACAGCAACGGGTTCGCCGTTGCGTTGAGCCCGATCAACACGCCGATCGGGCGCACGGCGACCTGCGCCTTGACGTCGGCCCCCTCGGCGTTCCATCCGGCGATCGCGCTGAGCAGCTCGCGGTAGCGGTCCGGGGCGTCGTCGTTCTGCTGGACCGTGAAGCTGAGCGGCCTGCCGATCTCGGTGGCGATTCGCCCGAGCAGCTCGATCTCGTGGGCGACGAGCTCCTCGTCCGTCGACTGGTACGCGTCGGAGATGAGCTGGACGACACCGCGCCCCGTGCGGCGAAGGGCGTCGGCGATGCCGAGCACCTCGTCGGCGCTGGCGCGCAGGGTGCCGATCTGCTCGCCGCGCGATGTGCGGTGGGCGTAGGTGCGCGACGTGGTGAAGCCCATCGCTCCCGCCCGGATCGCCTCCTCGGTGAGGCGCGACATCGTCACGATCTCGTCGGCCGTCGCTGCGCTCGCGACGTCGGCGCCTCGTTCGCCCATCACGTAGGTGCGCAGCGCGGCGTGGGGCACCTGCGTGCCGACGTCGATCGTCCAGCGCAGCCCGTCGAGCACGTCGAGGTACTCCGGGAACGACTCCCATCCCCAGGTCATGCCTTCGGTCAGCGCGGTGCCCGGGATGTCCTCGACGCCCTCCAGCAGCTCGATCAGCCACTGGTGGCGGTCCGGCGCGACGGGAGCGAACCCGACGCCGCAGTTGCCGACGAGGATCGACGTGACACCGTTGATCGACGACGGGGCGAGGTCGGGGTCCCAAGTGACCTGGCCGTCGTAGTGGGTGTGGATGTCGACCCAACCGGGTGTGACGAGGCGACCGTCGGCGTCGATCTCGCGTCGCCCGCCCGCGGGCGCGTCGCCAGCGTCGGTGACGTCGACGATCTGCTCGCCATCGACCACGATGTCGGCGGGGCGACCCGGCGCGCCGGTGCCGTCGACGAGCGTGGCGTTACGGATGACGAGATCGTGCATGCGTGAACGGTACCCGCCGACCCGCACGGCTGGCCCACCCGGGTGCTCGCTCCCACCAAGCGCACCTCCCTTTCGTGATCGTGCGCGGGAACAATTGCCCAACGAGATCACGAGAACCCGCTCCGATGGGCATGTATCGGTCGTCCGGCTCACCAGGCCGAACAGCCACGACGATTGCATCCGGGGTCAGACACCACATGCAACCGCGACGAGTCAGTGGCGCCGA
>CAZQCP010000111.1:0-10544 GCA_964592115.1 uncultured Ilumatobacteraceae bacterium | reverse complement strand
AGGGGCAACATGACGAACACGGCAATGGACACTGCGACGACGCTGGACGCCGGCCGGTTGACGCATTTGCAGCGGTTGGAGGCGGAGTCGATTCACATCATGCGTGAGGCGGTGTCGGAGTCGGAGAATCCGGCGATGTTGTATTCGATCGGTAAGGACTCGTCGGTGATGGTGCATCTGGCGATGAAGGCGTTCTTTCCGTCGAAGCCACCGTTTCCGTTGGTGCATGTGGATACGACGTGGAAGTTCTCGGCGATGTACGCGTTCCGGGAGGCGACGGCGCAGCGGTTGGGTCTCGACTTGGTGGTGCACAAGAACCCGGAGTGTGTGGCGCGGGGGATCAACCCGTTCGATCATGGCTCGGCGGTGCATACGGACATGTGGAAGACGGAGGGGTTGAAGCAGGTCATCGACCAGAACAAGTTCGATTTGTGTTTTGGTGGTGCTCGGCGTGATGAGGAGAAGTCGCGGGCCAAAGAGCGGGTGTTTTCGGTCCGGTCGGGTCAGCATCAGTGGGATCCGAAGCGGCAGCGTCCGGAGTTGTGGTCGTTGTACAACGCTCGCCGGTCGAACGGGGAGACGGTGCGGGTGTTCCCGATCTCGAACTGGACGGAGTTGGATGTGTGGCAGTACATCCATTTGGAGCAGATCCCGATCGTGCCGTTGTACTTCTCGGCGCCGCGGCCGGTGGTGGATCGTGATGGCACGTTGATCATGGTCGACGATGATCGGATGCGGTTGCATCCTGGTGAGGTGCCCGAGATGCGGTCGGTGCGGTTCCGGACGTTGGGGTGTTATCCGTTGTCGGGGGCGATCGAGTCGGAGGCGGACACGTTGACGGGGATCATCCAAGAGATGCTGCTGGCGACCACGTCGGAGCGCCAAGGTCGGATCATCGATTTCGACTCCGCCGGGAGCATGGAACGCAAGAAGCAGGAGGGCTACTTCTGATGGCGCGGCGTCAACCGATTGCATCCGGGGTCAGACCCCAGATGCAATGGGTCACACATCGTGCAGCGGCACGCGATGCTCGCGGGATGTTGCATCTGGGGTCTGACCCCGGATGCAATCTCGTCGCGGTTGGCGATGGGTGGGGTGGCTGATGGCGCATGCGTCGGACTTGATCGCTGATGACATCGAGGCGTACCTGGTGTCGCATCAGTACAAGTCGTTGTTGCGGTTCATCACGTGCGGGTCGGTCGATGATGGCAAGTCGACGTTGATCGGCCGGTTGTTGTACGAGTCGCATCTCGTGTTCGAGGACCATCTGGCGGCATTGGAGGCCGACTCGGCCAAGGTCGGCACGCAGGGCGGCGACTTGGACTTCGCGCTCCTCTTGGACGGGTTGACGGCCGAGCGTGAGCAAGGCATCACGATCGATGTCGCCTACCGGTTCTTCTCCACCGAGCGCCGCAAGTTCATCGTGGCCGACACACCCGGCCACGAGCAGTACACGCGCAACATGGTCACCGGCGCATCCACGGCTGATGTGGCGGTGATCTTGGTCGATGCCCGCAAGGGCGTGTTGACCCAGACCCGCCGCCACTCCTATCTGGTGTCGTTGTTGGGGATCGGCAAGGTGGTGTTGGCGATCAACAAGATGGACCTCGTCGACTACTCACAGGAGATCTTCGACGCGATCGTGGGCGAGTACACCGACTTCGCCGACCAGATCGGCCTGTCGGACGTGACCGCGATCCCGTTGTCGGCGTTGAAGGGCGACAACATCGTCGCCGTCAGCGACCACACCGACTGGTATCACGGCCCGACACTGATCGGCTACCTCGAGACCGTCCCCGTCGATGATGACGTGGCAGCCCAGTCGTTGCGGATGCCGGTGCAATGGGTCAATCGCCCCAACTTGGACTTCCGCGGCTTTTCGGGTCGGATCGTGGGTGGCACCGTCCGCCCCGGTGACCCGATCCGCGTGCTGCCCGCCGGCACCACCTCGACGGTGGCGCGGATCGTGACGATGGACGGCGACTTGGACGAAGCGATCGCGGGCCAATCCGTCACCCTTACGCTCGCCGATGAGATCGACGCGTCGCGCGGTGATGTGATCTGTGGCGGCGATGACCCCGCCGAGGTCGCCGACCAGTTCGAAGCACATGTCGTGTGGATGCACGACGACGCCATGCTCCCCGGCCGCCCCTACCTGGTCAAGATCGGAGCCCGCACCGTCGGCGCCACCATCTCCCAACCCAAGTATCGAGTCGACATCAACAACTTGGACCACCTCGCCGCCACCACACTCGAGCTCAACGAGATCGGGGTGTGCAACGTCAGCTTCGACCGGCCGATCCCGTTCGACCCATACAGCACCAACCGTGACATGGGCGGCTTCGTCGTCATCGACAAACTCACCAACGTCACCGTCGGCGCCGGCCTGTTGCACTTCGCGTTGCGTCGCTCCCACAACATCCACTGGCAAGACGTGCGCGTCGACAAACAGGCACGATCTACCCTCAACAGCCACGCGCCAGCCGTCGTGTGGCTGACCGGACTGTCAGGATCAGGCAAATCGACGATCGCCAACATCGTCGAGTCCAAACTCCACGCCGAAGGTGTACGCACCTACCTCCTCGACGGCGACAACGTCCGCCACGGCCTCAACCGCGACCTCGGGTTCACCGACGCCGACCGCGTCGAGAACATCCGCCGCATCGCCGAAGTCGCCGCTCTCATGGTCGACGCCGGCCTCGTCGTGCTCGTGTCGTTCATCTCCCCGTTCCGCGCCGAACGACGACTCGCCCGCGACACCGTCACCGACAACGAGTTCATCGAAGTCCACGTCGACACCCCCCTCGACCTCGCCGAACAACGCGACCCCAAAGGCCTCTACGCCAAAGCCCGCCGCGGCGAACTCAAGAACTTCACCGGCATCGACTCGCCATACGAACCACCCGAAACACCCGAAGTCCACATCGCCACCGCAGACACCACCCCCGAACAAGCCGCCGACGAGATCATCGACACCCTCCGCGCCCGCTCGATCATCTGAGCAAGCAACGGTTGGGGACGGGCCCCAGCCGTTGCTTCTTTTCCACAGCACGCGATTCGTGCACGAGCGCCGAATCGAGGGAGCCGAGCGTCGGCGCCGCGTTCCCTACTTGGCGTCGCGCTTGGCTTGACGCCGGCGGCCCTTGCTCGCCGATGCCGCGACCTGCTTCTTCTGCGCCGGGGTGCGGCGGGGCGCCTTCGCCTTGCCAGCGGCGCTGGCCTTCCCACCACCCGCCGTCGGCTTGCCCGATGTGGCCGCACCGCGGGCCGCGGCGAGGCGCTCCTCCTTCAACCCCTTGGCGCTGGCTTTCGACAGCGTGGCGAGGCGCGAGCTGACCCGACCGAGGGC
The DNA here is from genome assembly GCA_964592115.1 of uncultured Ilumatobacteraceae bacterium. Lineage (GTDB taxonomy): Bacteria > Actinomycetota > Acidimicrobiia > Acidimicrobiales > Ilumatobacteraceae > Sva-07. Next base: position 7,195 of record CAZQCP010000111.1, on the reverse strand, counting down.
GTCCTCCCACACCTCCGCCTTGAGCGCATCACGATGCGGACCGGCCGCGCGTTGGGCTCCGCGGGCACCCTTGGCGTCGACCCGCGCCGACGCGCCCCGCCGGTACTGCGACACCGCTTTCGCACGCTGCTTGCGCACACGCTCGAACACGCCGAGCAGCGCGTCCTCGTCGTGTTCGAGCAGTCGGGGACGCTCGGTCTCGAGGACGAGCGCCTGCTCGGACGCGGTGAGGGAGTTGAAGGTCGCCTTGTTCACGCCGTGCACGTTAGGTGAGCGCGCCGTGCTCCCCACCGGCCGATGCCCACCGGCTCCCGAACTGTGGGTGCGCGGCGCAATCGCGAGGCACGGCCGGTCGGTGACCCACGGTGCGCCGGGATGCCGGACGGAGTGGGGCGACTGTTCCTATCGTGGGCGGCCGTGCACCCTCCAGCGGACGAACCCCTCCTGCCTCGGCGCGACCGCGCACGGCCGATCCTCGATCGTCGACGCTTCCTACTCGCCGGTGCCGGCGCGACGGCCGCCGTGTTCGCCGGGTGCTCGACCGCGGGCGACTCGCCGAACGCCACCGCTGTCGGCGGCAGCGGCCCTGACGGCTCCGTCGCGCCCGGCGCCACGTCGCCCGCGGCACCGGACGTGACGGCAGCCCCGACGACCACCGGCGCCGGCGCCGCGCCCGCCGATGGAGCGCTGGCCGCTCCGGGGTCGCCTGGCCTCGTTGACGAAGTGCTCCACCAGCAACACGTCGACGAGTACCTCGCGTTCGCGACCCGCGCCGAGCCGACAGGCAACCCCGCGGCAATCAACGCCTTCCTCGTCCGCGCCCACCGCGAGCCCGACTTCACGTGGCCGATCGGCAGCGTCACCGTCGAGTCGCTCGCCGCGGTGTTCGAGCCGATCGACGCGTGGCGCGACGCTCGAGCTGTCGCGCTGCTCGACCTCCTCTGGATGCTCGCGCTGGGCGACGGCGACGATGGCACCGCGGCAACGGAAGACGGCGAGGCCGCCAACAATGACACGACCGATGTCGGCGCGATCCGGCTCGCCCCCGATGTGATCGCGGCGATCGACCAACGCCTCCTCGCCAACCGGTACCGATTCGACGATCCGCTGCCCGACGGCCGCATCGACGACCTGTGGTACTGGTCCGAGCACCACCGCATCGTCACGCTCGCGGTCGAATACCTCGCCGGCCAGCGGCACCGCGACGAGGTGTTCGCCGTGACCGGCCTCACGGGCTCCGAGCATCTCGAACGGGCGCGCCCTGACATCGTCGCCTGGATCGACGAGCGCGCCGAGCTCGGGTTCTTCGAGTGGCACTCCCACGTCTACATGCTGCAGAACATCGCCGCCCTCGCGACGCTCGCCGAGCTCTCCGACGACCCCGAGATCGTCGTTGCCGCGGCGATGGCACTCGATCTCTGCCTCCTCGATATGGCCGCCCACAACCACGCCAACTGCTACACCGCTCCGCGCGGCCGCACGTACAAGCAGGACAAGATGACCTCGCTCGACGAGGACACGTGGGGTGTCGCCAAGCTCGTGTTCGCCGACACCGACCAGCCGTTCCAGTCGTCGAGCGACCGCGGCGTCGTCGCGCTCTGCGCCGCCAGCCGGTACCGCCCGCCACGTGTCGCCGTCGAGATCGCCACCGACGACAACGAGAGCGTCGTGCGCGAGATGCACGGCGTGTACTTCGACGGGTCGTCGCCGGTCGTCGACGACCCCGCTGCACCGTACGGTCGTGACTTCGACGACCCCGACAACCTCACGTTCTGGTGGAGTCTCGGCGCCGTCGCGATGTGGCCGCTCGCCGAGACCGGCGTCGCCGCCGCTGACGCCAACCGGCTGTGGGACACGACCGGGCTCACCGAGTTCGCCGCGCTCGCCGACCTCAACGATCGCGACCCCGCGCGCATCGCCGTGTGGGAGCAGGAGAGGGCCGCGGCGGTGAACTCCGGCTTCTTGTCGGCGGCGAACACCTACGCCTACCGCGACGCGAACGTGTCGCTCGCTTCGGTGCTCGACCATCGCTTCGGCGAGCTGCGCGACGACGCCCACTCGTGGCAGGCGGCGATCGACGAGCGGGCACTCGTGTTCACCACGCACCCCGTCACCGACGTCGCCCAGACCACCGTGTGGGGCGAGGACCCGGCACCGGGGTACTGGACCGGCGAGGCGTCGATGCCGCGCAGCGCACAACATCGGCGGACGGCGATCCACGTGTACCAGCCGGCCTGGGACGAGTCGACGGACGCCGACCTGTGGGCGACGTTCGGGTACCAGCCGTTCACCCACGCGTACGTCCCGCAGGACCACTTCGACGAGGTCCGCCAGGTCGGCAACTGGACGGTCGTGGCGAAGTCCGGCGGGTTCATCGCCCTCTGGTCGTGGCGCACGCCGACATGGCGTGAGTACGACCCGACGGTCGTCGCCACGAACGGCATGCACACGCCGTTCGATCTCGTCGCCGAAGGTGGACCGGACAACGTGTGGATCGTCGAGGTCGGCAGCGACGACGGCGGCTCCTTCGACGAGTACGTGGCCGCGGTCACCGCGATCGACCCGTCGGTCGTGCGCGACGACGCCGGGTTCGCCATCTCGTGGACGTCGCCGTCGTCCGGACTCGTCGACTTCTCCTCGACCGGTCCGTTCCTCGTGGAAGGCGTCGAGCAGCCGCTCGGCGGTCACGCCCGCCACGAGTCGCCGTGGGGGATCGTCGATCGCACGTCGCGCCAGTACAACCTCGTCGGCACCGAGTCGACCTGGAGCTGTGACTTCGAGGCGATGACCCGCGCCGTGACCTGACCCGTTCTCGTGATCGTGTGCGGCAACAGTTCGCGCCCGAGATCACGAAGAGCTCGCGGGCAGCGGCGGCGTTACGTGCGGGTGGCGCGCAAGAGCGCGAGGAGCGCGGTCGTGGCCGCGCTGTGGTGTGCGTGGCGGCGGGTGACCATCGTGATCGGTGCGCTGATGTCGAGCGCCGGCACGTCGACCACGACGAGCCGCCCCGCGGTGACGTCGTCGGCGACCATGCTCGTCGGCAACAAGGCGAGCCCGTAGCCGGCGGTGGCGAGTGCCCGCTGGGCGGTCAGGCTGTCGATGGGGCGCAGGCGCTCGGGAGGCACGTTGTGCTGCTCGAGCGTGCGGCGAGCGATCAGGCCGGAGTTGACCGGATCGCCGCCCCGGTCGGGGAACACGAGCCAGCGATGCTCGGCGAGCCGCGATGGCGTGAGTCGCTGTCCGGCGGCCGAGTGGGCGGGCGCCGCGACGGCGACCAGACGCTCCTCAGCGAGGACCTCCACGATCAGGTCGTCATCGCTCGGGCGGGCGTACGACACGCCGACGGCGAGGTCGCCGCGGCGTACGTGATCGCACACCTGTGTCGACGTCGCGGTGGTGATCTCCACCTCGACGTCAGGATGGCGAACGACCATCTCTGCGAGGACCGACGTCAGATGCGGTTCGACGAGTGAGCCGACGGCGCCGATCGCCACGGGTCCCGCGGCGAGGCCTCCCTGGTCGGCGACGGCACTGGCTGCATCCGACTCGACGGCCAATGCGCGGCGGGCGTGGGGGAGCAGCGCCCGACCGGCGCCGGTGAGCGCCAGCCCGCTCGACAGGCGGTCAAACAGCGGCGCGCCGAGCAGCCGTTCGAGCCCCTGCAGGCGGCGCGAGACCGCAGGTTGGGAGAGGTGGAGTTGCGACGCAGCCGCGCTGATCGTGCCGGTCTCCTCGATCGCCAGAAAGGTCGCCCACGACCCTCCAGGCACCTCCAAGAGTGCCGGCCGCACATGCATCGTTTGCATACTGGGCATAAGACTATTGCGTTGGACGCATGATGCGCGTATCTCTAGGTTCGTGGGCATGTCCCCGACGCCCGATCCGCGACCGTCCGACCCGAGCACGTCCGTGAGTGACGCCAGTACATCTGAGGTGCTCGACGATCGAGCGGCCGCGGCGGAGCGGGCGGCGCGATTCCGTGAGTTGCACGAGCGGTCGGAGCCATTCGTGGTGCCGAACCCGTGGGACGTGGGGAGCGCGCGGTTGCTGGCGGCGGCGGGATTCGAGGCACTCGCGACCACGAGCGCCGGCGCCGCGGCATCGGCCGGTGTGGCCGACGGCGAGCTCGACACCGACGCCGTGATCGCCCACGTCGCGACGATCGTCGGCGCCACCGACCTTCCCGTGAGCGCGGATCTCGAACACGGCGGCGGCGAGTCGCCCGACATGGTTGCGGCGACGATCCATCGTGCAGCGGGCGCGGGCGCATCCGGTGGGTCGATCGAGGACCTCGGCGACGACGGGGCGATCCTCCCGTTGGCGCTGTCGGTCGAACGGATCGTCGCCGCCGTCGAGGCAGCCCGATCGGCAGCGGGCGACTTCGTGATCACCGCCCGCTGCGAATTGATGCTCCGCCCCGAACGCGACCTCGACACGACGATCGCCCGCCTCCGCGCCTACGAGGACGCTGGCGCCGACGTGTTGTACGCGCCCGGACTGACGACTCGCGAGGAGGTGCGCGCCGTCGTCGACTCGGTCGCCCGCCCGCTCAACGTCGTGATGGGACTCGGGTCGAGCAGTCTCACGTTCGCCGACCTCGCTGAGCTCGGGGTGCGGCGCATCAGCGTCGGTAGCGCGCTCGCCCGAGCGGCGTACGGCGCGTTGTTGCGAGCGGCCGTCGAGATCACCGGAGCCGGCACGTTCACGTTCGCCGACGACGCGATCTCGTACGCAGATCTCAACGCGATGCTCGCTCGTCGCTGACCAACCCGACACCGCCGACGCTCGCCGCGACGGTCCGGCAACCCCCAAATCTGTCCGTGTGATGTCGCCCTGCGTGATGAATCGGACACATTCGGGGGCAGGCGCGCGAAAACGGAATGGGTGGCGCCCGGTGTGCTCTAGGTTCGAGCCGAGGAGGTTGCAGACGTGACGACGACGATGCCCGCGTGGCGAGGTGGGAGTGGACCCGACTGGGCGCTCGAGGAGGTCGATGTGCCCGTGCCGCGCGACGGGCAGGTGCTCGTGGCGGTGTACGCGGCCGGGCTCAACCGAGCCGACCTCGGGATGCTCGGCGGGCACTACCGGCCGGGTGGCGTGAAGCTCGAGTCGTTCACCGCCGGGCTCGAGCTCGCCGGTGAGGTGGCCGCCGTGGGCGGTGGCGTCACGAACGTCGCCGTCGGAGACCGGGTGATGGCCACCACGATCGGTGCCTTCGCCGCGTTCGCGCTCGCCGACGCACGCCAGGTGCTGCGGGTGCCCGACTCGGTGTCGTTCGCCGATGCGGCCGCGCTCCCCGTGGCGCTGACGACCGAGCACGACGCACTCGTCACCCAGGGCGGATTCGTCGCCGACCACCGCGTGCTCATCACCGGTGCGTCCAGTGGCGTCGGGATGATCGGCATCCAGATGGCCCGCGCGCTCGGCGCGTCGCAGGTGATCGCCACCACCACGTCGGCGTCCAAGCGCGACGCGCTCGTCGCCGTCGGTGCCGACGTGGTTATCGACACGAGCCAGGACCCGCTCGCCGAGACGGTGCGCGAGGCGACCGACGGCGCCGGGATCGACGTGACACTCGATCATGTCGGTGGCGATCTCGTGGCCGACCTCATCGCCGCCACGCGTCCGCTCGGCACGATCATCAACATCGGTCGGCTCGGCGGCAGCACCGCCACGATCGACCTCGACCGGCTCGCGTTCGGTCGGGTCCGCCTCGTCGGCACGACGTTCAGCATCCGCACCGCCGACGAGCGCGCTGCGGTCGCGGAGGCACTCGTCCCCGACGTGCTCCCGGCGGTCGCCAACGGCGGCATCCGACCGATCGTCGACGAGGTGATCTCGTTCGATGAGGCGACGCGCGCCGCCGACCGGATGCGGTCCAACACGGCGGTCGGCAAGCTCGTGCTCGACATGTCGGAGCTGCACCGATGATCACCGGCGACGGGCCGCTCGCCGGCATCCGGGTGCTCGACCTCACCCAGGCGCTCGCCGGGCCGTACTGCACGATGTTGCTCGCCGACCTCGGCGCCGACGTCGTCAAGATCGAGCCACCCACCGGCGACATGACGCGTTATGGGGGGCCGTTCACCAAGGAGGACGAGGAGCGTTCCTACGGCGGCTACTTCGCCAGCATCAACCGGGGCAAGCGCTCGATCGTTCTCGACCTGAAGGACGACGCCGACCGCGACACGTTCCTGCAACTGGCCGAGCGGGCCGACGTGGTGGTCGAGAACTCGAGGGCGGGTGTGATGGACCGCCTCGGGGTCGGCTACGAGACGCTCGCCGCCCGCAACTCGCGCCTCGTGTACGCGGCGATCCGCGGCTTCGGTGACCCCCGGACCGGCGAGAGCCCGTACACCGCCTGGCCGTCGTACGACATCGTCGCCCAGGCGATGGGCGGGCTCGTGTCGATCACCGGCACCGCCGACGGCGACGTGATGAAGTGCGGGCCGAGCATCGGCGACATCTTCTCCGGAACGCTCGCCACCGTCGGGTTGCTCGCCGCGGTGATCGACGCCCGCGCCAACGGTCGCGGCCAGTTCGTCGACGTCGCCATGTACGACGCGGTGCTCGCCATCTGCGAGGGCGCCGCGTACCAGCACTCCTACACCGGGCGTGTGCAGCGACCGACCGGCAACGGGCACCCCGTGATCGCCCCGTTCGACGTTTTCCCGACCGCCGACGGACACTGCGCGATCGGCACGCCCGGTGAGGCGATGTTCCCCGTGCTGTGCGAGCGGATGGGGCGTCCCGACCTCGCCACCGACGAACGGTTCGCCACCGCCGCCGACCGTCTCCGCAACCGTCCCGCGCTGTACGCGGAGATGATCGCCTGGACCCGCGTCATGACGACGGCGGCGATCGTCGATCTGCTGGGCGGTGATATCCCCGTCGGGCCGGTCAACGACATGGCCGACATCTACGCCGATCCCCACGTTGCGGCGCGCGAGATGCTCGTCGAGGTCGACCAGCCCGATGGCAGCCGGCCCGTGATGCTCGCCGGGCAGCCGATCAAGATGCTCACCCGCGACACCGGCATCCGCCGCCGCCCACCCCGCCTCGGCGAGCACACCGCCGAGATCCTCGCCGACCTCCTCGCCGAATGAGCAACAGTCAGATTGCATCCGGGGTCAGACCCCAGATGCAACATCGGCACGCGGGTGGCGGGAGGCTGGTTCTCGTGCGCGGTTGCATC
>CAZQCP010000110.1:0-10676 GCA_964592115.1 uncultured Ilumatobacteraceae bacterium | reverse complement strand
GATCACCCGCCCTCCTGGTCATGTTGCATTTGGGGTCTGACCCCGGATGCAATCCCCGGGCGCGAGTCAGAGCGTGTATCGGTAGACGTTCGTGTCGCGGCGCTCGAAGCCGATGCGCTGATACAGGTGGTTGGCGGCGGCGCGTGAGGGCCGGCTGGTGAGATCGACGCTCTTGGCGCCGCGGGCGCGCGCCTCGTCGAGTGCTGCTTCGTTGAGCAGCGTTCCGATCCCGCGACCACTCGCGGTCTCGTCGACGACCACGTCTTCGATCCAGGCCTTGATGCCGGTCGGGATCCGGTAGAAGGCGAGCGTGAGGCTGCCCACGATGTGGCCGTCGAGGCGAGCGATGAACAACACCGTGTCGTCGCTGGCGAGGAGTGCGTCGAGGTGGTCGGCAGACGGGGGCGGCGACGACGAGGAGAGCTGGGGCACGAGCCGGTCGAACGCAGCGACCAACTCGTCGTCGACCGCGTGGGCGGCAACGATGACCAGTCCATCGCCGGTGGGCTCACCGTCACGCTGGACATCGCGCTGAACATCGCGTTGATCGTCGGGCGGGCCGTCGATGGGTGCATCGCTCACGGCGGCTGACGCTACCGCGGCGTCCCGGTAGCGTGGGCCTCGTGAGTTCCGACCACGTGCGCTGGCTAGCCGAGCCGTCGCTCAACCAGCCCGTGCTGATCTCGGCCTTCACCGGCTGGAACGATGCCGGCGACGCAGCCTCCAGTGCGTTGCGCACCATGATCGAGTCGTGGGACGCGTCGCCACTCGCCGAGATCGACCCCGAAGCGTTCACCGACTTCGCCACCGTGCGGCCCCAGGTCCGGCTCGACGACCAGCACCGCCGCTCGATCGTGTGGCCGACGGTCGGGGTCTGGTCGGCGTCACTACCGGGCACCGACGTGATCTTGCTGCTCGGCCCCGAGCCGGCGCTGCGCTGGCGCCTGTTCTGCGAGCAGGTCCAAGGCCTGGCCGGGCGCTTCGACGTGGCCATGGCGATCTCCCTCGGCGCACTGCTCGCCGACGTGCCGCACTCGCGGCCGGTCCCGCTCATGGGCACCGCCGTCGACGACGCGCTCATCGATCGGTTCGAGCTGCGCCGTTCGGAGTACGAAGGGCCGACCGGCATCGTCGGGGTGCTGTACGACATCCTCAGCGACGCCGGCATCGCGACGGCATCGCTGTGGGCGGCCGTGCCCGGCTATGCGTCGCAGATCGCGTCCCCGAAGGCCGCCCTGGCGCTCGTCGAGCGGGCGTGCTCGATGCTCGGTACACCGGCGCCGCTGTCGCGCCTCGCCGGAGATGCCGCCCAGTACGACGCCAAGGTGGCGGCCCTGATCGGCGACGACGACGACATGATCGAGTACCTCTCGCGTCTTGAGCAGCTCAGCGACCGCGAGCCGGGCGACACACCGGACCCGTCGCCTGCGTTCGACGTGGACGCCGACGCGACACTCGATCCGGACACGTTGGTCGAAGAGGTCGAGCAGTTCCTCCGCGACCGCGACGGCGAGTAGGAACGGCGAGCACGTAGCAGGGGGATCCGCCCCCGTCGTTGCCTATTCGGTGCGCCACACCGGGGAACGGACGGGATCGAACGTGGCGTCACGTTCCTCGCCGTTGATCGCCGCGAACGCCATCGGCCCCCACCACTGCGCCCCTGCGGTCACCTCGGGCAGCGCCCCTTCGGCGAACCAGCCGACGTCGGACGTCTCGAGCGGGTGACCTTGCAGCTCGCCGCCGGTCGCCCGGCAATGGAACAGCAGCATGTACATCCCGAACCGGCTGAACCCCATCCGCTGGCCGTCGATCACGCCCAAGAGACGCGTCGGCTCGCAGTCGATCCCGGTCTCCTCGCTGACCTCCTTGACCGCCACCTCCGCCGGCGAGTAGCCGACGTCCGCCCATCCGGTCGGGTACAGCCAGATCCCGGAGTCCTTGCGCTGCACGAGCAGGATCTCGCCGGCCTCGTTGCCGACGATCGCTCCGATCGCCACCTTCGGTGTGACGTAACCGGGCACGCCCTCGCCGATCGATTCCAACCACTCCTGGACGAAGTGGTCCGTCTCGCGCTGCACCTCCACCTGCTCGCGCTCGGCGAGCTCGAGCTCGCGCGCCGTGGCCTTGATGTCGGCGGCCACGTGCAGCACCTCCTCGTACCGTTCGCGCTCGTAGAGGTTCTCCGTGAACCCCATCCCTGTCCTGGCGATCGCGGCGAGGGATTCGCTCCACCTCGCCAGCTCACGTGGAGTCACCGTCACGCCGTGCACGCTAGGCGATGGCATGGAGCACGGCACGTTGGATCTCCTTGCGGTACGTGGCGTCGGTGACGAGCGCGCCGTTGGCACGCACGTAGAACGTGTCGACGATCTCCATGCCCATCGTCTGCGCCGTGGCATGGCGGATGTCGAGGCCGAGCTCCCCGAGTGCCATCGAGATGCGATGCAAGATCCCGATCTTGCTCGGCGCGCGCACGACGATGACCGTGGCGTTGCTCGACGCGTCGTCGTCGAAGACGACGCTCGGCGGGCCGGGCAGCGCCGCTTGTGACCGGCGGCGCCGGCGATATGCGTTGGCGCGCTCGGCCAGGCGCGCCTCGATCGCCAGCCGCCGGTCGAGCGCCTTGGCGAGGTCGGCGCGTACCGCACGCCAGTTGAAGCCCGACTCCGGCTCGACGATGCGGAACCGGGACGCCGCCATCCCGCCCTCGTCCGAGTGCGCCTGGGCGCTCATCACGTCGAGGCCATGGAGCGACAGCACCCCGGCGATGCGACCGAACGTTCCCGCGGCGTCGGCGTTGACGACCGTGATGACATCGCCCTCACGGGAGATCTCCGTCTCGCCGGCTGCCATCAACGCCAGGGTGCCGGCGTCGGGGAACAGTCGCCACGCCACCTCGGCGACGTCGCCACCGCCGAGCACGTGTCGCACGCGAGATGCGAGGTCGGCGACGAGCTCCGCCTTCCACTCGCCCCACGCCGACGGCCCGGTCGCCAGCGAGTCCGCTTCCGTCAGCGCGTAGAGCAGTTCGAGCACCTCGACGGACCCGACAGCGTCGGCGACCAGTTGGATCGTGGCCGGATCGGCGAGGTCGCGCCGGACGGCCACGTCGGGGAGGAGGAGGTGGTGCTCGACCATCGTGACGAGGACGTCGACGTCGTCGGGTCCGAGGCCGAGCTTGGGCCCGATCACGCGCACGAGATCCATGCCGACGTCGGTGTGGTCGCCGGGCAACCCCTTGCCGATGTCGTGCAGCAACGCCCCGAGCACGAGCAGGTCCGGGCGCCCCACGCGGTCCACGAGCTCGCTGGCGTTCGCCGCGGCCTCCCACAGGTGCCGGTCGACGGTGTACTGGTGGTACGCGTTGCGTTGCGGCTTGGAGCGTACGGGCGCCCACTCGGGGAGCAGGCGGGTGATGAGGTCACGCTGGTCGAGTGTTTCGAGTACCGGGATCGCCCGGTGCCCCTCCAGGAGCAGGGCGACCAGGTCGTCGCGGGCTCCGACCGGCCATGGGCCGGACCAACCGGCGACGTCGTCGGCGAGGCGCGTCAGCGATGCCCTCCCGATCCGGCATCCGTGGCGTGCCGCGGCGACGGCGGTCTGGAGCACGAGCGTCGCGTCGGCGCCAGGGTTCGCGTCGGCGGTCAGTTCGACCTCACCGTCGATGATCGCCACACCCGGCGCGACGGGCCGGGCCGGTCGACCGGCGGCCGTGGCGACGGCTCGCCCCCAGTTCTCGTCGCACAGCCAGGCGATCGCCCGTCCAGCGGTCGCGACGTCGGCCATCAGCAGGTCGGCATCGGCCCACGCCCCGACCGCCGCCGCCGCGTCTTGATCTTCGAGACGCAACACGTCGCCCGCTCGCCCGGTGGCGAGGTGCAGTGCGACCCGGGCGCGCAGCAGTGCCTCGTACGCATGGTCGAGATCGATCACGTCCTCGGGGATCAACGCGAGTCCCGCCTCCCTCGCCCACCACAGCGACTGCACGTCGCGGAGCCCGCCGTGGCCGTCTTTGAGATCAGGCTCCAGCAGGTAGGCGACATCGCCTGCCGTCTGTTGGCGGACGCGCACCCGCTGTCGCAACTCGGCGAGATGGCGATCGGCGTTCCCACGCCACTGGCTGAGACTGCGCTCGACGAGGTGTGTCGCCAGATCGTCGTCACCCGCCAGCGGGCGCGCGGTCAACAGTGCGGTGGCCGAGTCGAGGTCGTCGCCCGCCAGGTCCAACTGCTCGTCGATGCGCCGAACCGCATGGCCCAGCTTCACGCCGGCGTCCCACAGCGGATACCAGAGCGCGCTCGCCAATGGCTCGATCTCGCGGGCCACCTTGCGCGACTTCACGTCGTGCACGAGGAGCAGATCGAGGTCACTCTGCGGTGCGAGCTCGCCCCGGCCGTAGCCGCCGGTGGCGAGCAACGCCACACGTCCGGACGGGCGGTGCGCGACGATCGCCTCCTCGAACAGCGACATGACCCAGTCGTCGGTGACCGCGGCGAGCTCTCGGCAATACGCCCGGCCAGGCTCGGCGCTCGCCGCGACGAGCTCGAGATGCTGCTTGCGGACCGCGGCGGTCACGGCACGATGTCGAGCACCAACGCGAGGCTCGTGACACGCGGCCCGCTCGTGGTGGTCGAAGCGACGATCTGGACGGCGGCCGTAGACGAGTCGATGTCCAGATCATACGAGCGCAGCGCCAGTGCCGTTTGCTCGGCGGCGACCCCGAACGGATCGTCGCCCCCGACCACGACGCCGGCAACGGAGAGCGTCGACGCGTCGTCGGCTCCCTCGGGGAGCGCCGCGGTGTCGACGCGCCCGAGGCGGCGCGGTGTGGTCGGCAGATCGCTGCCAAGCACCGGGATCGACGACTCGAACGGCGTCGACGCGTCGATCACGACGTCCGGCTCCGTGACGACGAACAAGCGGCGGACGGCGGTCGGATCACGCTGCACGACGAACTCCCCGTCGACGTTCGTCAGATCGCCTCGTTCGACCGTGCCGATCACGAGATCGGAGAGGAACTCGACCGGCACATCGAGCACGGCGCGGTCGAGGCCGGGGTCGACGACGAAGCGGTCCGGCACGTCACGAGCGACGGTGAAGCGCAGCGACATCCACGCCGTGCCACCGGGGTCGATCGACACCGAACACGTCGCGCCGTGATCGTCCTCGGCGCGGCAACGGCCGCTGCCGTCGGCGTGCGCGTCGAACGCGACGCCTTCAGAGGTGCGGACGTAGAACGTCACATCGGCCACGACGGAGTCGTTGTTCATCAGACCAGCGTCGACCGTGCCCGTGCCTCCCGCAAACACCGGCGCCGGTGTCGACAGGCTCACGGTCAGGTTCAGCGCCCGACCACCCGGCACGTACACCGCGCCGCGCGGCGTGTCGGGGAAGACGAGTTCGACGCGGTTCGGTTCGCCGTCGACCGGCCCTGGCGGAACGGTCGTGGTGGAGGTCGCGGGTTCGGCGACGGTCGTCGCGACTGCTCGATCGAGGAGGTCGGCGAGTCCTGGCCCCATCGAACGAAACGGCGATCGGATCAGGACTGCGGCGGCGACGATCGCCAGCACGACGGCGGCGGTGGCGAGGAGGACAGCCCGCCGTCGTTCAGATGCCGTGCGCCGCGCGGTGAGCGCGGCCACACCGCCAGCGGCGGCGAGCGCAGCTGCGGCGCGGTAGTCGCTCGGCGACCGCCCCGTCACCCATGGGACGATCGCCGGCGCGACCAGGTCGGGGATCCGACCGGCGACGTCGAGGCGCGCTCGGCATTCGGCACAACCTGCCGACACGGCTCCCTCGGCGCCGTGGAGATGCTCCTCGATCGCCCGCGACTCGGCGGGCGGAAGCGTTCCACGGTGGTAGGCGCCGAGCGTGGCGACGACCGGCCGGCACATCGGCGCCAACGGCGGGTCACCGTGCAGCTCCACGAGCATCGCCTGGTCGAACAGGCCGCGCGTGGCCGTCTGCTCGAGGGCGAGCACCCCGGCCGTGCTCCTGCCGAGCATCAGCGTGGCCTCCACGGCAGGCGATCGATCGACACAGCGGTGCCAGAGCACGGCCTGCCAGTCCTCGGGGAGCTGACCGAACGCGGTGGCGATGGTCCGCAGCGTGGGATCGCTTGCCGCCGCAGGTCCGGAGTCGACGCCCGCGACGGCGTGCAACAGGCGCAGACGGACGGCCCGCAGCACGGGAATCGGCATGCCGTGAGCGTCGTCGGTGCCGAGTGCCACTCCGACGTCGGCGAACACCTCGTCGACGTGGCGCTCACCCACACCGGCGCCGCGAGCGAACCGGCGGACCGCTGTTTCGTGTCGGCGACGCAGTTCGGTCCAGGCATCCCCGTCGCCCGCACGCGCCGCGACGGTCAGTTCACGATCGCTCGGGGTCCTGGAATCGATGCTCATGTCGGTCGTGCCTGTCCCGGTCCGCGCCGGGTCGGCGGTCGACGAGTTCGCCAGAGTCGCACCCGCCGCCGCCTGTGAGTTCGGCTTCGGCCGATCCAGACGAAATCTTGAGGTCCACCCGACGCGCCCGCCGCCACGGCGACATGCCTCCTACGCTGGGCCGCCGTGGACCACCACCGTAGCCGCCGCCGACCCCTCGTGCTCACCGTGGCGGTCGCTGTCATGGTCACGGCGGCGAGTTGCTCGGGCGACGGCCCCGACACGTCCGCGTCGACGGTGCCCCAAACGACGACCACGCTGCCCACCGTGGTCGAAACCGACGGCCAGTTGGTGATCGGCGTCCTGCTCCCCACCGCCGACGCACTGCTCGGTTCGCCGCTGACGGGCGCCGTCGAGGCCGCCGTGAGCGAGATCAACATCGCCGGCGGCGTGCTCGACCGGCCGGTGCGCATCGTGTCGGCCGACGAAGGCCAGTCGGCGGCAGCCGCCGCCACCGCCATCCGCACGCTGATCGACGCCAACGTCGACGCGATCATCGGCCCTGCGTCCTCGCTCATCGCCCTCAGCACGCTCGACGAGATCGTCGACGCCGGCAAGGTCGCCTGCTCCCCCACCGCGAGCGCGCTCGCGCTCGACGACTTTCCCGACGACGGGCTGTTCTTCCGAACCGTGCCCAGCGACTCGCTGCAGGCGCGGGCGATCGCCCAGACGGCCGACCAGACCGGCGCCCAGCGTGCCGCCGTCGTGCACATCGACGATGCGTACGGGCGTGGCTTGGCAGCGGCCGTCCAGGCCGAGTTGAGCGGTGGGGCGGGCGCCTCGGTCGATGTCATCCCGATCTCGCCGGCCGACGACGACCTCAGCGACGACGTGCTCCGAGTCGTCGAGGCCGAAGCGCAGGTGGCGATCGTTCTCGGAGGCCCCGTCGACGTGCCGCGCATCCTCGTGGCGTTCGACGACGTCGACACGAGCGGTCTGGCGACCGTCGTCGTGAACGACGCGGTGCGCAATCCAGCGATTCCGCAGGCGATCGCCGGCCTGCGAACCTCGCTGCGCAGCAAGATCGTCGGCCTCGCCCCACAAGCCCAGGCGATGGGCTCGGCGGATGCGTTCGACCCTCCCGGACCGTTCGCGACGAACGCGTTCGACTGTGTCCAGCTCATCGCGCTCGCGACCGTCAGCGCCGACTCCGACGCGCCGCGCGACATCGCCGTCGCGATGGGTGACGTGAGCAACAGCGGCCAGCCCTGTCAGTCCTTCTCGATGTGTGTCGAGACGTTGGCCGGCGGATTCCAGATCGACTACAACGGACCATCCGGAGCGTCCGGAATCCCCGAGCTGAGCAGTCGCACCGGCGACCCGCAGCGGGCCGTGTTCGATCGTTTCGGCTTCGACAGCAGCGGCCAGAGCGTGTTCAAGAGCACGATCACGGTCAGTTCGTGACGCTCGGCCCCGACCGGTCAGGTCAGGTCGTGTCAGTTCGGGTCGGGTCAGGTCAACCGAACTTCGAGCGGAGCGGTCGGGGTCGGCCGGTCGGCCGGGTCAGATGAGGTTCTCGACGAAGTCGAGGTAGCCGACGTAGAAGTCGCCGAACTCGCCGTACAGGGCCGATCCCTCGTCGAAGCGCAGGGTGTACACGACGTCTTTGACCACATCGGGGCCGGCAGCGAACAACGTGACGCCCCACTCGTAGGCGTCGAGGCCGGTCGAGCCCGTGATCAGCTGGACCACCTTGCCGGCGAACGCGCGCCCGCTCTTGCCGTGCTCGAGCATCATGTCGTTGCGCTCGGCGAACGGCGTGGCGTACCAGTTGGCGTGGCCCTCGCGCTTCTTGCTCATCGGGTAGAAGCAGAACGTGTTCAAACCCTCGGGCGGCAGCTGTGGGTACAGGCGCGCCTGGAGCATGTGTTCAGGCATGCCCTTCGCGTACTCGCTGACCTCGGTGATCGAGACGTAGCTGTCGACGATGTCGAGTCCGGCACGCTGAAGACCCGTCTGTAGCGTGCGCAGCGTGCGCCAATCGGGGGCCAGCGCCATGACCCCGATGTCGGCCTTGTGGCCGAGCAGGGAGGCGGTGATGACCTGGCACTCCTCGGCTTCGGCGGCCTTGATCGCCGCCACCACGGCCTCCCGATCGACGGCTGGCGTGGCCGAACCGAACAAGTGCAGTACCGCGAGTCCAACATCCAAACGCATGCCCCCAGGCTAGGTGCGCAAGTCGGCCCCGCGCGAAGGAGCCAGATTGCATCCGGGGTCAGACCCCACATGCAACAACACGCAAAGTCGGCCCCGCGCGAAGGAGTCAGATTGCATCCGGGGTCAGACCCCACATGCAACAACACGCATGACGGTGGCCGGCCTGGCGATGGTGCGCAGTTGCATGTGGGGTCTGACCCCGGATGCAATCCGAGCCCGGGCAAGCGACCAGACCGCGTCAGAAGTCCATGTCGCCGCCGGGCATCGGCGGCGCGGCCTTCTCCGGCTTGTCGACGATGACCGCCTCGGTGGTGAGGAACAGCGCGGCGATCGACGCCGCGTTCTGCAGCGCGGAGCGAGTCACCTTGGCGGCATCGATCACACCGAGCTTCACCAGGTCTTCGTACTCGCCGGTGGCCGCGTTGTAGCCCTCGTTGCCGGACAGTTCGCGGACCTTGGAGATCACGACGCCACCCTCGGTGCCGGCGTTCTCGGCGATCTGCTTGATCGGGCCCTCGAGCGCCGTCGCCACGAGCCGTGCACCGGTCGCCTCGTCACCTTCAAGTTTCGCCGCGGCCTCGAGCACTGGCCCCTGCGCCCGCAGCAGCGTGACGCCACCGCCGGCGACGACGCCCTCCTCGATTGCTGCCTTGGTCGTGGACACCGCGTCTTCGATGCGGTGCTTCTTCTCCTTCAGCTCGACCTCGGTGGCCGCGCCGACCTTGAGCACGGCGACGCCACCGGTCAGCTTGGCGAGGCGCTCCTGCAGCTTCTCGCGGTCGTAATCGGAGTCGGTGTTCTCGACCTCGGCCTTGATCTGGTTGATGCGACCCTTGATGTCGTCTTCGGCGCCGGCGCCTTCGACGATCGTGGTCTCGTCCTTGGTGATGATCACCCGCTTGGCCTCGCCGAGCAGGTCGAGCGTGACGTTCTCGAGCTTCAGCCCGACGTCTTCGCTGATGACCTGGGCGCCAGTGAGCGTCGCCATGTCCTGGAGCATCGCCTTGCGGCGCTCTCCGAAGCCGGGCGCCTTGACGGCTGCCGACTTGAACGTGCCGCGGATCTTGTTGACGACGAGCGTGGCGAGCGCCTCGCCCTCGACGTCTTCGGCGACGATCACCAACGGGCGACCCGTCTGCATGATCTTCTCGAGGATCGGGACGAGGTCGCGGATCGTCGACACCTTCGACGACACGAAGAGCAGGTACGGGTCGTCGAACGACGCCTCCATCCGCTCGGTGTCGGTGACCATGTACGGCGACAGGTAGCCCTTGTCGAAGCGCATGCCCTCGACGAGGTCCATCTCCATGCCGAACGTCTGGCCCTCCTCGACGGTGATGACGCCGTCCTTGCCGACCTTGTCGATCGCCTTGGCGATCATCTCGCCGATCTCCGGGTCGGCAGCCGAGATGGCCGCGACCTGCGAGATCTGCGACGTCGAGTCGACCTCGATCGAGCTCGCCTTGATCGACGCGACGGCAGCTTCGACGCCAGCCTCGATGCCCCGCTTGAGTCCGACCGGATTGGCGCCGGCGGCGAGGTTGCGCAGGCCCTCGCGGACCATCGTCCACGCGAGAACGGTGGCCGTCGTGGTGCCGTCACCGGCGACGTCGTCGGTCTTCTTGGCCACTTCCTTCACGAGCTCGGCGCCGATGCGCTCGTAGGGGTCGGAGAGCTCGATGTCCTTGGCGATGGACACGCCGTCGTTGGTGATCGTGGGCGCACCCCACTTCTTGTCGAGCACGACGTTGCGGCCCTTGGGGCCGAGCGTGACGCGCACGGCGTCGGCCAGCTGGTTCATCCCGGATTCGAGAGCTCGGCGAGCCTCGGAGTCGAACGAGATCATCTTCGCCATCTGTGTGTCCTCCGTTGGACGTGTTCGATGCTTCGTGAGTGTCGGCGCGTGGCCGTGTCCCGGCAGACGCGCGTTAGCACTCTACGACCTCGACTGCTAACCCCGCAACCGAGACGCCACGCCGAACCAGATTGCATCCGGGGTCAGACACCACATGCAACAGCTCGCACGATGTCACGCTCCATCACAGATTGCATCCGGGGTCAGACACCACATGCAAC
>CAZQCP010000109.1:3983-10759 GCA_964592115.1 uncultured Ilumatobacteraceae bacterium | reverse complement strand
TGACCGCTCCGGAGCTGCCTGTCGAGTCGGTGCGCGAGCGTCTCGACGCGCTCCGCACGCGGATCGACGCGATCGGTCGCCCGGGCGCGCAACGCGTCGAGATCCTCGGCGTCACGAAGGGCCATGGGCCCTGGGCAGTGAGCGCCGCGGTCGCCGCAGGATGTGCCGGCATCGGCGAGAACTACGCCCAAGAGGTGCTCGCCAAGCGCGGCGCGATCGAACTGGCGCGCCCCGAGGTGCACTTCATCGGCCGGCTCCAGCGCAACAAGGTCCGCCAGCTCGCTGGTCTCGTCGACGTGTGGCAGTCGGTCGACCGGTCGAGCCTCGCCGACGAGATCGCCCGGCGAGCACCGGGGGCGAGGGTGTTGATCCAGGTCGCCACCACCGACGACCCCGGCAAGGGCGGCTGCCCGATCGCCGACGTGCCCGCACTCGTCGACCACGGTCGCGCCGGCGGACTCGACGTGATCGGCTTGATGACCGTCGGCCCGACCGGCGAGCCGGCTGAGGCTGCCCGCGCCGGATTCGCCATCGTGCGGCGCCTGACTGACGACCTCGGGCTCACCGTGTGTTCGATGGGGATGAGCGACGATCTCGAGGTCGCGGTGGCCGAGGGATCGACACTCGTTCGCATCGGCACGGCGCTGTTCGGTGCACGTCTGCCCGTCCCCCGTGGACCGCAATCGCTCGGCTAGCCTGCCAGCGCAGGAGGAACGCATGTCACTCTGGAAACGGACCATGGACTACCTGGGTCTTGGTCCCGACGATGCCTACGACGACTACGACGACTACGAGGAGCCGCCACCAGCGCGGCGCGCTCGTGAGGCCGAACCTCGTTCGTCGGGCGGCAACGGTGGTCAGCGCGGGTGGGAGCCCGAGCCCGAGCCGACCGTGCGCACGGTGTCGGCCAGGCCCAGCTTCCCGTCGCGTGACTTCGACGCCTCGCCGTCTCGCCGGGCATCGGCGAACAACGGCCGCAGCGACGAGTCGGGCGTCACCGTTCGCCAGTCACCCACTGCGCCCACCCGCCCCGCTGCTGGAGGCTCCATGGAACCGCACACCGTCCGGCCTCGCCGTTTCGACCAGGCCCAGGAGGTCGCCGACAAGTTCAAAGACGGTCAGCCCGTCATCATGAACTTGGAAGGCACCGAGCGCGAGATCGCCCGCCGGCTGATCGACTTCGCCAGCGGCATCTGCTACGCGCTCGACGGGTCGATGGAGAAGGTCGCCACCGGCGTCTACCTCCTCAAGCCGCCGTCGCAACGGCCGCGTCACGACGACTTCGAGCACTGATCGCACCACAGGAGATTCGCATGGACATCAGCCCGCAGCGCGTGCGCAGCGCCGAGTTCAAGTCGGTCCGCAAGGGCGTCGACCCCGAACAGGTACGGACGTTTCTCAGCGAGGTCGCCGACGAGCTCGAGCGCGCCCAGAACCAGGCGACGGCGATGGAGGCGCGTGCTCGCGCCGCGGTCGCTCGGCTGCAAGAGGTCGGTGAAGGTACGCCGGCCAAGGCAGACACCGAGACTCCCGTCACCACCGAGGCGTCGGTCGACGAGGTCGAAACGATCAGCCGCACGCTGTTGCTCGCCCAGCGCACCGCCGACACCACGATCGCCGAGGCGAAGGCCGAGGCCGATCGCGTGTTGCGCGGCGCCAACGACGAGGCGGCCGCCACGCGTGACTCGACGCGTGAGATGGCGGCACAGTTGCTCGACGAGGCGCGGGTCAAGGCTCGCCAGGCGGGCGAATCCGAGCGTCTCACGGTTGCTGGCGAGGTCGACTCGCTCAAGGCCCGGCGCGACTTCCTCGAATCCGACGTCGAGCACCTCGAACTGTTCCTCGCCGACCAGCGCAACCGCATCCGCGAGGCGGCGACGTCGCTGCTCGATCTCACCGACCGGGTCCCCGGTGGTCTCGCCACCGTTCGCCCGCCGCTGCTGTCGGCGGCCGACGACGGCGGTGCTGGTGCTGATGGCGACGACGACGGCGGCGCCGACACGTTCGATGTCGCCGCCGACGAGCCGGTTGACAATGCGCTCGACGATGCCGTCGAGTTCTCCCTGGAAGACGACGACGCTGACGCTGACGATGATGACGCTGATGGCGCCGGGGTCGACGACCTCGTGATCCAGACCGACATCGCCGACGACGACCCCGTCGATCACGCGTCCGCGGGCGACGATTCCGGTGATCTGTCGTGGATCGACCGCGATGCGCCGACCCAAGCGATGCCCGTCGTCGAATCGGCCCGCAGCGCTGATGACAGCGGCGGCTTCCGGTTCTCCTTCGACGACGACCGCTGATCCGGTCCGATCCCGACGAGATCCGAGGTTGTCGGCGAACGTGCCGGTTTCTGCAACGGCAGCCGACAGCTTCCGAACCAGTCGGGAAACGTGCCGCGGTGCGGACCCAACTCGCGCGTCGAAGCGACCCGCGCCGATGCTCGCGCTCAGCGCTGGATCGCGTGGTGTTCGAGTCCGAGGTCGGCGATCGCTGCTCTGATGCCCGGCCCGTCGTCGCCGCTCCAGACGCACAGTGGGGCGTCGAGGTGCTCGGCCGCCGCCACGCACTCGGCGCCGAGCGTGGAGACGCGATGTGACTCGGCGATCTCTGCCATGCGCCACGCGATCGTGTTGATCGGGACGATCTCGATGCTGCCGGGGAGCGAGATCAGGCTGGCACCAAGTGCGCGACGTTGCTCGATCGGCCAGCTGCCGGTCAACGCGCCGCCACGAGCCGAGACGACGCTGCGCGACAAGCGGTACAGGTACAAGTTGGTGGTCGCGGGTTCGTGCCTCGCGAGCACCTGAGCGAGCTCGGTGGGGACGTCGCCGGCGAGCAGGTCGCGGAGGAGGTGATCGTCGAGGATCGCGCGACTCACGTCGTGGCCAGATCAGGATCGTCCGCGAGCGACCGCACGAAAGCCGCGTGCTGGTCTCGCGTGACGAAGTCGTCGAGCAACGCGGGCGCGGTCCCCTTGGGCACGGTCAGCACGCCGAAACCGAGATCGATCACGTCGACCGGACCACCTCCGCCGAGGTTCCAGCGGCGGCGCGCCCCGGCAGGCAACGACATCTGGCCCGACGCCGACACCTGGTACTCCTGCACACTCACACCACTACCGTACTTGGTGACGAGCATCCCGTCACCAAGTGTCGACGCATGCACGCATCCGCGCGACATTTGCCGACGAGCTCCGAGGTTGTCGGCAGCCGTGTCGGTTTCTGCAACGGGAGCCGACAGCTTCCGAACCGGTCGGGAAACGTGCCGCCGAGTCGCGATGGCGGATCGCGGGTGTCGAGGGCGTCGCGCAACCTCGGGCCGGGCGGGGGAGGCGCGTCGGTAGCATCGTTTCGATGGCCTACCCCGACGTCGATCCCCGGCCGAACTTCCCGCAGCTCGAAGGCGAGATCCTCGCGCGGTGGGACAAGGACGACACGTTCCAGGCGTCGATCGACCAGCGACCGGCGGGGGAGAACGGCGCCAACGAGTTCGTGTTCTACGACGGCCCTCCGTTCGCCAACGGGTTGCCCCACTACGGCCACCTGCTCACCGGGTTCGTCAAAGACGCCATCCCCCGCTACCAGACGATGCGCGGCAAGCGCGTCGAGCGCCGCTTCGGGTGGGACTGCCACGGCCTGCCCGCCGAGTTGAAGGCCGAACAAGAGCTCGGCATCTCGGGCCACCCGGCGATCGCCGCGTTCGGCATCGACAGGTTCAACGACGCCTGCCGGCGCAGCGTGTTGCAGTTCACCGACGAGTGGCACGACTACGTCACCCGCCAGGCGCGCTGGGTCGACTTCGACAACGACTACAAGACCCTCGACCTCACCTACATGGAGAGCGTCATGTGGGCGTTCAAGACGTTGTGGGACAAGGGCCTGATCTACGAGGGCTTCCGCGTCCTCGCCTACTGCTGGCGCTGCGAGACGCCGCTCAGCAACACCGAGACGCGGATGGACGACGTGTACCGCGACCGGCAAGATCCCGCCGTCACGGTGGCGTTCGAGCTGGAGACGGGCGAGCGGGTGCTGGCGTGGACGACCACGCCATGGACGTTGCCGTCGAACCTCGCACTGGCCGTCGGTCCCGAGATCGACTACGCGGTCGTCGAGCTCGAAGGCGTGCGCTACGTGCTCGCCGAGGCACTGCTGGGTGCGTACGAGGCCGAACTGGGCGAAGCGACCCGCGTCGGCACGCTCCAGGGGTCCGAGCTCGTCGGACGCCGCTACACGCCGCTGTTCGACTACTTCGCCGATACGTCGACGTATGGGACTGAGCAGGCCTTCCAGGTGCTCGGCGCCGACTTCGTGTCGACCGACGATGGCACCGGCATCGTCCACTTGGCGCCCGGGTTCGGCGAGGACGACCAGGTCGTCTCCAATGCCGCCGGCATCCCCACGATCTGCCCGATGGACATGCACGGCCAGTACACGTCCGAGGTCACCGACTGGGCCGGCCAGCACGTGTTCGACGCCAACCCCGACGTGATCCGCGCCCTCAAAGAGCGCGGCGTCGTGCTGCGCCACGCCACCTACGACCACCCGTACCCGCACTGCTGGCGCTGCGCCCAGCCGCTGGTGTACCGGGCGATCTCGTCGTGGTTCGTCGAGGTGACGAAGTTCCGCGACCGGATGGTCGAGCTGAACCAGGAGATCACCTGGCAGCCGGCGCACGTGAAGGACGGCAGCTTCGGCAAGTGGCTGGCGAACGCCCGCGACTGGTCGATCAGCCGCAACCGCTTCTGGGGTTCGCCGATCCCCGTGTGGCAGAGCGACGATCCGGCCTACCCGCGCACCGACGTGTACGGCTCGCTCGCCGAGCTGCAGGCCGACTTCGGCGTGGAGGTGACCGACCTGCACCGGCCCTCCGTCGACGAGCTCGTGCGCCCGAACCCCGACGATCCCACCGGGGCCTCGATGATGCGCCGCGTGCCCGAAGTGCTCGACTGCTGGTTCGAGTCGGGTTCGATGCCCTTCGCCCAGGTGCACTACCCGTTCGAGAACACCGACTGGTTCGAGCACCACTACCCGGGCGACTTCATCGTCGAGTACATCGGCCAGACCCGCGGCTGGTTCTACACGCTGCACGTGCTGGCGACGGCGCTGTTCGACCGGCCGGCGTTCGCCAACTGCGTCAGCCACGGCATCCTGCTCGGCGACGACGGCCGCAAGATGTCGAAGAGCCTCGACAACTACCCCGACCCGATGGCGATGTTCGACCGCCACGGCGCCGACGCCATGCGCTGGTCCCTGCTGTCGTCGTCGATCCTGCGCGGCGGCGACGGGATGGTCACCGAGGAAGGCATGCGCGACACCGTCCGCCAGGTGCTGTTGCCGCTGTGGAACTCGTGGTACTTCCTCACGCTGTATGCCAACGCCGCCGGCTACCAGGGCACGTGGCGCACCGACTCGGACAACGTCCTCGACCGCTACGTGCTCGCCAAGACGCGCACGCTCGTCGCCGACACCACCGTGGCCCTCGACGCGCATGATCTCTACGCCGCGTGCCACCACGTGCGCGACTACCTCGACGTGCTCACCAACTGGTACGTACGGCGCAGCCGCGATCGCTTCTGGGAGGGCGACCACGACGCGATCGACACGCTGCACACCGTGCTCAGCGTGCTCACCCGCGTGGCCGCACCGCTGCTGCCGCTCGTGGCCGAAGAGATCCACACCGGTCTCGGTGCGCCGGAGAGCGTGCACCTCACCGACTGGCCTGACGTCGATGATCTTCCTGCCGACGACGATCTCGTGGAGACGATGGACCTGGTGCGCGACGTGTGCTCGGCAACGCTGTCGGTGCGCAAGGCACACGGACGCCGGGTCCGCCTGCCGCTCGCCTCGCTGACGGTGGCGGCACCCGACGCCGAGCGTCTGGCGCGCTTCGTCGACGTGATCGCCGACGAGGTGAACGTCCGCAACGTCGAACTGACGACCGACCTCGCGGCGGTCGCCGACGAGCGCCTGCAGCTCGTGCCGGCCAAGCTCGGCCCGCGTCTCGGTGGCGACGTGCAGCGGGTGATCAAGGCGCACAAGTCGGGCGACTGGACCGTCAGCGACGGCGCCGCGGGCCGCACGGTCACCGTCGGCGGGGTGGAGTTGCTCGACGGCGAGTACACGCTCGAGCTCGTCGCCGCCGGCGATCAGGCCAGCGCCGGTCTCGGTGCGCACTCGGGCGTCGTCGCCCTCGACACCGAGGTGACCGACGAGCTCGAGGTCGAAGGTCGTGCCCGCGATCTCGTGCGTCTCGTCCAACAGGCCCGTCGCGACGCCGGTCTCGCCGTGTCGGACCGCATCGCACTGTCGGTCACCGGTGCCGCGCCGTGGATCGAGGCGGCCCGTGCCCACGAGTCGCTGCTCGCCGCCGAGACGTTGGCCACGTCGGTGAGCCTCGATCAGCTCGACGATGCCGGCGATGTCGCGGCGCGTGAACCGGACATCGTGGTGGTGGCTGTCGATCGCTGAGACTGTCCGGTAGAGTCCGGCGCTTCACATCGCTCGGAGGACTGCCATGGCTGCATCGAAGAAGAGTGCCCCGGCCGCGGGGAAAGCGACGGCGTCGAAGACGCCCGCCAAGCGGGTGACGGCAAAGAAGGCACCCGCAGCGAAGAAGGCTCCAGCCGCCACCAAGGCGCCGGCCAAGAAGGCGCCAGCGAAGAAGACGCCAGCGAAGAAGACGCCAGCGAAGAAGGCCCCGGCGGCGAAGACGCCAGCGAAGAAGACGCCGGCCAAGAAGGCCCCCGCGACGAAGGCACCAGCGAAGAAGGC
>CAZQCP010000109.1:0-3883 GCA_964592115.1 uncultured Ilumatobacteraceae bacterium | reverse complement strand
GAAGGCACCAGCGAAGAAGGCTCCGGCCGCGACGAAGGTCGCGGCGAAGAAGTCCCCATCCACCTCCTCGACCCCCCCGAAGAAGAACGTGACCGACAAGCAATCACCCAAGGCCCCGACGAAGCGCAACGGCTCGCCGACATCGTCGCTGCTGTCGAATGCCACCATCGAGCGCCACGAGATCCCACCGCCACGGGGTCACACGAAAGACGGCATCGCTTACACGAAGGACTTCGACGTGAAGTTCCTCAAGGCACAGCGCGACGAGTTGCTCGCCCGCCGCAAGGCCGAGCTCGCCCGGGCGACGCGCCTCGAAGACGAGGCGACGAGCCTCATCGAAGACGGCGAGATGGGCGACGTGCAATTCGACGACGAGGGCGGCGAGGGCGACACGATGGTCGTGCAACGCGACCTCGACCGCGTGCTGTCGACCCAGGCTCGTCAGACGATCCTCGAGATCGATGCCGCCCTGGAGCGCATCGAGGCCGGCACGTACGGCTACTCGGAGGTCTCCGGGCTCCCGATCCAGCGCGAGCGTCTCGAGGCAATCCCCGAGACCACCGTGCTGGCCGCTGAAAAGGTCAGCGGCGCCGGCCCGCGCTGAGCCTGATGCCCGCCCTCCGTACTTGGCGGGTCCCCGTAGTGATCGCCATGGTCGTGGTCGTGATCGACCAGCTGACCAAGCACTGGGCGGTCAACGAGCTGTCCGATCGAACCATCGAGCTGTTCTGGACACTGCAGCTCAACTTGGCGTTCAACAACGGGATGGCGTTCGGCCAAGGCACCGGGTTCGGCCCGGTGATCGGCGTCGTGGCCACCTTGGTCATCGTGTTCCTGCTGGCGTCCTTACGCAACGAGACGAGCCGGCTGAGCACGATCGGCATGGGTCTCCTGATCGGCGGTGCGGCGGGAAACCTCATCGATCGGCTGTTCCGCGGTGACGCATGGCTGCGCGGCGCAGTCGTCGACTTCATCGACTTCCAGTGGTTTCCGATCTTCAATGTCGCCGACATCTGTGTGAACGTGGGCGCCGTGCTCTTGATCCTCGGCAGTGTCCTCAGCGCGCGACGCGCGGAGCCGGCATGATCGTCGAGTCCGTCCCCGCGGCCTTGGCGGGGGAGCGCCTCGACCGCATCGTCGCCCTGATCGCCGACGTCAGCCGCGCCGATGCGGCGACGATGATCGACAACGGTGCTGTACGTGTCGACGGCCACCCTGCGGCCGCGGGAAAGGTCCGCCTCGAAGAGGGACAGGTCGTCGAGATCGACCCAGGTGCCCTTCCGGAGCCCGTGTTGCCTCAGGCTGACGCGGACGTCGACTTCGGTGTCGTGTACGAGGACGACGCGGTGATCGTCGTCGACAAGCCGGCCGGCCTCGTCGTCCACCCTGGCGCCGGGAACCAGGGCGGCACGCTCGTGAGCGGTCTCCTGGCGCGCTACCCGGACCTCTCCGGCGTGGGCGGCGATCCGGTGCGACCCGGGATCGTCCATCGCCTCGACGCCGGCAGCTCGGGCCTGCTCGTGGTGGCCCGCACGGACGAAGCCGCGGCGTACCTGATCGATCAGTTCGCCGACCACAGCGCCACGCGGCGCTACGACGCGCTCGTGTGGGGGGTTCCCGAGGCGCCGCACGGGATCATCGACGCGCCGATCGGGCGCGATCGCGGCGACCCGTTGAAGATGGCCGTCGTGTCCGGCGGCCGCCACGCCCGCACCGACTATCGGGTGATCGGCACGTACTCGACCCCGGCCGTGGTCTCGCGACTCGAGTGTCGCCTCGAGACCGGTCGCACACACCAGATCCGTGTGCACCTGACCTCGATCGGCCACCCCCTCGTCGGTGACGCCACCTACGGCCAGCGCCGCCCGGTGCTCGGCCTGACCCGCCCGTTCCTCCACGCCGCCGAGCTCGCCTTCGAGCATCCCACCAGCGGCGAACGCGTCACGTTCACGAGCCCCCTCGCCCCCGATCTCCAGTCCTGGCTCGACCAGGCAGCGCCGTAACGATCGGGCGCGCCGGCGCCGCGAGCGCCAGCGAGCCAGCCTGGTGTCGGGCCGACCAGCAGGTCCCCACCACACGCTGGTAGTGAGGCCCGACAAGTCGTTACGGCCCGACAAGTCGTTACGGCCAGGGAGCGTCGCCGCGGGCGATGTTGGCGATGCCGGCGAGCGTGTAGCCCTCGAGGTAGTGGCGCATGTGGGTGCCCGCCTGGTCCCAGATCGCCAGCAGGACACACTGGCCCTCGTGGTCGCAGGCACCGTCTTGATGCGGCTGGCCGAAGTCGCCGAGCGTGATCGGACCGTCCACGGCAGACACGATCTCCGACAGGCGGATCTCTTCGGGGGAGCGTGACAACACGTAGCCGCCGCCGACGCCGCGCTTGGACTTGACCAGCCCCGCGCCCTTGAGGGCGAGGAGGATCTGCTCCAGGTACGGCTGGGGGAGCGCGGTGCGTTCGGCGATGTCGCGCACCGACGTGGGACCGCCTTCGTCGGCGTGCAACGCCAGCGAGAGCAGGGCGCGGCACGCATAGTCACCGCGGGTCGAGATGCGCACGAGGAGGAACCGTACCGCCTGGAGGCGTTTCGGCGATGTTCGTCGCGGGGTGCCAAGTGTGGTGGACTTCGTGGGATATGACCACACACGTCGCGGACGACCCCATCGTTCCGGACTACAACGGCGCCAACGTCCGGGGAATCATCCCGGCGTTGCTCGGTCCATCGGGGTGGCGCAAGGGCGTGCCGGAGTGGATGCCCGCGCTCGTCGCAGATGCCGAGGCGGTGGTCGTGCTGGTGCTCGACGGCCTCGGCTGGGACCAGATGCAGGCGCACCGCGACCTGCTGCCGACGCTCGCCGCGATGGACGGCCGATCGATCCACACGGTGGCGCCGACCACGACTGCCACCGCGCTGACGTCGATCGCCACCGGCCTGACGCCGGCCGAACACGGCCTCGTCGGCTACCGCATCGTGCTCGGCGGCGAGGTCGTGAACGTGTTGCGGTGGACCGTCGGCGACCAGGCGGTGCGTCGCTCCCACCCGCCCGCAGACGCGCAGCCGTACCCGCCGTTCCTCGGGCACGCGGTCCCGGTCGTGAGCGTCGCCGAGCTGCAGTCGTCGGCGTTCAGCGAAGCCCACCTGCGCGGCACGATTCCCGTCGGATGGCGGACGCCGTCGTCGATCGCCGTCGAGGCTCGCGCCCAGATCGAGTTCGGCGAGCAGTTCGTCTACTGCTACTACGGCGGCATCGACAAGATCGCCCACGAGCGCGGCTTCGGCCCGTACTACGAGGCCGAGCTGCGAGCAGCGGACGCGCTCGTGGCCACGATCCTCGCCGCGCTGCCCGCCGGGACCGCCCTCGTGGTCACCGCTGACCACGGCCAGGTCGACGTCGGTGACCGCATCATCAAGCCATCGGGGGAGATGCTCAACGGCGTCACGTTGCAATCGGGCGAAGGCAGGTTCCGCTGGCTGCACACCGTCAAGGGCGCCGCCGACAGCGTCGCCGAGGTCGCCCGCGCCGAAGTCGGCAACGTGGCGTGGGTGGTGACCAGGGAGCAGACCCTCGACGAAGGATGGTTCGGGGCATCGATGCCGCCGTCGGTGCGCTCCCGGCTCGGCGACGTGGCGCTCGTGGCTCGCGAGCCGGTGAGCTTCTACGAGGCGGCCGACACCGGCCCGTTCGAGCTGATCTGCCGCCACGGCTCGCTCACCTCGGCCGAGGTGCTCGTTCCCCTCCTCGCCACTGGCGTGTGAGCGCGGCACCCGATCGAGGACCGAAGGGGTAGAAAGGACCCATGTCCGACAGTCAGCCCGACATCCAGCCGATCCAACCCGACGAGGTGCAGCCAGCAACACCAACCGCCCCGGTGCACACCGAGGGG
>CAZQCP010000108.1:4299-10886 GCA_964592115.1 uncultured Ilumatobacteraceae bacterium | reverse complement strand
GAGATCCCGAGGTTCTGCTGGAACTCGTCGAAGCGTCGGTACCCGTCGAACGCGTCGTGGAGGATGAGCAGCGTCCACCACTCACCCACGAGTCCGAGCGTCGACGACAGCGGACACTCGCGGTCCTCGAGCCGGATCTTGGTCGCCATGCGGTCCTCCGTCAGTGACTGCTAGAGTCGAAGTCAGTAACTTCGATAACAGAAGTAACTCTATCGATCGGTGCGTCCGGCCGCCGCGATCCAAACGCCGTCGTCTTCGCTATCCGACACGTCGCTGTCCACCCCGTCGCCGTCTGACAGGAGCCAAGAGATGAGAACCACTGACCGTCCCGGCGTGATCGACGCCTACCAGCGTGCCCACGACGAGCACGACACCGTCGCCGCGCTCGCGACGTTCCACCCCGACGCAACGGTGATCGACGACGGTGTCACGTACTCCGGCAGCGAGCGCGTCCGCGGGTGGCTCACCGACGTCGCCAGCGAGTACACCTACACCCGCACGTTGACCGGCGTCGACGATCTCGGCGACGGGGTGTACATCGTGCACAACCATCTGACGGGAGACTTCCCCGGAGGCGAGGTCGACCTGCGCTACCGCTTCGCGCTCCGCGATGGTCTGATTCACCACCTCGAGATCGCGCCCTGACCGTCCACGAACGATCGAAGCGTCGCTCGCCACTCGGGCGAGGAGTCCCGGATTCCGACCGGCGCGTTCGCGAGGTCGTCGAGCCAAGCCCCGAGTGCCCGAACCCGAAGATCGATCAGCGCGTCGAGCGTGTCGCTCGCGATCGCCCGGCCGGACGAGAGCGAGTACTCATCGACGAAGCAGCCACGGAACGTCTCGAAGTCGTCGGTCCGATCGTGCACGACCGAGTCGAACAGGACCATGTATGTCGCGTTGGCCACATCGAACTCGGACGGTCCGTAACCGCAGTCGTCGAAGTCGAACACGCGCAGGCCGGCGTCGCCGCGTAGGTTGTTCGCACCGAAGTCGCCGTGCAGGAGCTGTGGCGTCGACAGGTGCAGGTCCTGCCCGATGGGAACCGCTTCGAGCGCAGCGACGGGCGGCAGCGGCATCGGAGGCAGCTGAGCCATCGCGAGGTGTAACACGCCGAGCAGCGTCCCCATGGCCTGAGCGTCACGGCGACTCGACGGCTCCGGATGTGGCCCGTCGGCGAACTCGAAGCACACGACCAGGTGCTCGCCTTCGTCGGAGTCGATCTCGATGGTCCGCTCGTCGCCGATCCACAGTGGGCGACACACCGGCTGATCGAGCTCGCCAAGCATGTCGATCACATCGAGCCGCGCTTCGAGCAACGCTCGCCCGTCGGCCGTCGCCTCGACCGCCTTCGCGATCATCCGCTCGCCCCGGTGCACCACCTCGAACACGCGAGCTTGATGTCCCTCGTCGAGTTCCCTGATCTCGTCGAACCGGTAGGCCTCGCGCAGACGGTCGATCAAGTCCACGCCGGCAGCTTCGCACGAACGTGATTCGCTCGGCGCGACGCCTGTGGCACGAGCACCGTTGCGTCAGCGGGATGACCCCGACGGTGAGATTGCACGCCCGTCAGGTGCGATCCCAGATGTGCGGGTTGAGGATCTGGGCACGCCACAGCGATGCCTGCTCGGCGTCGCTGAGTTTCGCCATACCGCACACGTCGTGCCAGTTCGCGCGGATCGTGTGGATCTGTGTGGCGATCAGGTCGCGTGCCTCGTCTCGCTCGAGCAGGTACGTCGCGGCGGCGTCGACGAGGAGCTGCAACTGGGCGTCACGGCTTGGGTTCGACTCGGCGAACGCGAGTGCCTGTTCCGCGGTACGGCCGGTGCGTGGCTGCGGGGCGATGTCGTATGCCGGAGTGAGCTCGAACGCGCCGTCGTCGACGAACACCGCATGGTTGCGGCCATGGTCGTCGGTGTTCCCGCACAACATGTTGAACGCGATCCGGGAGAACAGCTCGCGGAGTTCGACGGCAGGGTGCGCTGCCCAACGGCGCAGGTGATGCGCGATGTCGAAGTAGGTGGCGTACCTGCCATCGGGGAACGTGTTCAAGCCGAGCACCGTCAGCGCTGACACGACGCGCCGACGTGCGCCTGACGGTGTGCGGTCGAACCGTTCGACCAGTAGGACGTCGCGGCCGGCGGCGGTGGTGATCGACACCGGCGCGACCCGCAGACCGCAGCGGCGGGCGAGTTCCATCGCGACGAATTCTGAGCTCACCCATGCGAACGTGTCGGTTGACGTGGTGAACTTCGCGATCAGCTGCCGGTCATCGTCGACGAACATCGCCTTCGGTCGCCCACCGCCGATCGCCGTGCCGAACAGCAGCGCATCCTGGAGCCGCGCATCCACCGGTTCGTTGCGTACGACCGCGTCCGCAGCAGCGGCAAGGTCGTCGAGGCCCGGCATCACAGCGTCCCGCGCGACGTAGCTCTCAGCGGAGCGTTGGAAGTCGAGCGCCCCGATCCGGTTCGAGCCGCCCGCCAGCAGGTACGTGATGTCGTGGAACTCGGCGGTGGGGTGGCCGAGGCGCCGGTTGACGACCCGGCGTCCCCACGAGTCCGGCATCGCGTCGTCGAGGCACAGTGGCAGCTTGGGCCCTGACGCCGCGGTCTGGTTGCCGGCTCGCAGTGGCAGCTCCGGCGCGAAGATCGGGACGGCGTCCTCACGCGCCAGGTAGCTGCGTCCGTACGCGAACACGTACGGCTCGCGGCTGGCGTCGACACGACCGGCGACGACCGGGTCGGTTGCACCCGGCAGCCAGATCCATACGAACGCTGTCCGCGCAGCGACAAGTTCCGCGGCAGCCGGTTCAGAAGTCATCGTCGACGTCTCGCTCGCGGACCGCGGACGGCAGCAGCGCGAGGTCGATGCGCGTCAGTTCGGCGTGCCGCGCGCGCACCAACGGGTCCGGGTCGAACAGTGCGACACCGACGAGCGTCGCCGCTTCGAAGACAGTGCCGATCGCGACCCGGGCATCGCCGCGCTCGATCCGGATGACGGTCGGCTTGGACACCCCCAACCGTTCCGCCAGGCTGACGAGCGTCCAGCCGCGACGGATCCGCCCGGCACGCACGGACATGCCGAGCAATTGCAGTGCCTCCCGGGTCGCCGGCGACAGTATCGATCCGCTCATAGTGACATAGACGTTACCGGAAGTATCCTCAGGTGATATGAATGTCACTGAAGCGAGGATGTTGTCGCAGAGAGGCTCAGAGCAGGGACATCGGGCTCGCGGGCGTTGCCTCGCAAGCCGAGTTGCGTGTCACCCGTTGCCGATACCGCGGCGGTGAGGCGTGAGGCGATCGACGATCGCGTCGAGATCGACGTGAGCGTCCTCCGGTGGCGCGCCGTGTGGCATGTCGTTGAGCAGCACCCAGTCGGGTACGGCATCGATGTCGCTCACTGTGAGGCCGTAGCGATTGGAGAGGTCCGCAGCGACGTGAGACTGTTGCATCGCATCCGGCCAGTGCTGGTGCGATGTCGCGAGTTGCAGGACCGTGAGCTGTTCGGCTCGAACACCGCGCCGGTCGACGAAGACAACTCCAGTGCACGCGACTTCGGCGAAGATCGGCGGATCGAGGTCGTGTGAGCTGTCGTTGACGTATCCGGCCAGTGAGTCGAGCGTGTCTTCCACTGCGGCATACAGGCCGCAGCGGCAGCCAGGTGCCGGAGCAGCGTGATCGTGCTCGTAGCACCTCGCCCGGATGGATGCGGCTGGAAAGTGCTCGTAGTGCGGATCGTGGATCAACGGCGCGGTGAGCACGTAGCCCTGGTCGTCGCGGCGGACACGGAAGATCCGCCAGCCCAGCAGCGGAGCACCGTCTGCAAACAACAACGCTCGTTCCTCCACCAGGACTCATCCTGACCGGCCTGCGCACCACGGCTGCAACGAGTTCTGCCGCGCCACGCGTTCTGAGTGATCTGGTGCCTTCGCTGCGAGTGAGCGATTTCGGCGGGCGCCGAGGTGTGCGGACTGCAAGTCTGTCGATGTGTGGAGTCCCGGTCAGACGGTCGTCCATCAGGAGATCTGGAAGGGGCGCCTGTGGGCGGCCCGCCCGCTGATGGTGGTCGACGACACGAGCGAACGAACCCTGCTGTGGATGCCGGTCGGCACACACCGCAAGATCCCCATCACGCCACCGCAGCGCGCTGACCCGCCCGACATCCATGCGCGGACGATCGAGAGTCTTCACCGCGCCGACTGGGTGCTGGGCGACCACGCGTGGGATGTGTCGAGCCTGTGGATCCTGCGACCTGACGACTGGCACTCCACATGGGTTTCGTGGCGGCCCGACGGGTCGCACCTCGGCTGGTACGTCAACCTGCAGATGCCGATGCGCAGGAATCCGGTCGGCTTCGAGGCGATGGATCTCATGCTCGACGTCGTTGCGGAGCCCGACCTGTCGTGGTCGTGGAAGGACCGCGACGAGTTCGACGAGATCACCGCTCGCGGGATCTTCGAACCAGCCACCTCACGCCGAGTCATGGACGAGGCCCTCGCCGTGATCGATGACATCGAGCGCCGCCGGTCGCCGTTCGACGAACCCTGGCCGTCGTGGCGACCCGATCCGTCCTGGGGCGCCCCATCGCTCCCCGACGGTTGGGACCAGATCCACCGTTGACCTCGAAATGCCATCCGGTCGCCTGGGCAGACGAGACTGCGGCCATGGATCTCGGACACGTCGTCACGGCGATCATGGCGCGACCTGGTCCGGTGCGTTTGGTGGCCGTGGACGGGCCAGGCGGCGCGGGCAAGACGACGTTCGCCGACCACCTCGCCGCCGTCGCCGGTGGTGCGCCGGTCATCCACACCGACGACTTTGCGTCGGCCGACAACCCGATCGACTGGTGGCCGCGGCTCCTGAGCGACGCCATCGAGCCGCTGAAGCGTGGCGAACCTGCGTACTTCCAACGCTACGACTGGCCGACGGAGACGTTTGCTGAGTGGATCACGGTCGAGCCCGCGCCGATCATCATCATCGAAGGGGTGAGCAGCGGTCGATCGGAGTGGTCGCATCACCTCTCGTACGTGATCTGGATCGACACGCCTCACGACGTGCGGCTCGCCCGCGGCCTCGAACGCGACGGTGCCGACGCGCTTGCCGACTGGCAGTCGTGGATGGCCGCCGAGGACGACCACTACGCCCGCGACCCCACCCGCGAGCGCGCCGACATCGTCATCGACGGGTCGTGCTGACCTTCGATCTCGCGGACACGGCAGGGACCCCGACACGTCCCGAGGTTGTCGGTATCCGTGTCGGAAACCGGCAGGACCGCCGACACCCTCAGGACGTGTCGGGATCCCTGCCGTGAGGCGGGTGTTCCGTGGCTTCACCGAGGTGGCTCGTCGACGGGAACGCGACGACGGAGACGTCGGCGTCGTCGAGTCGCAGTCGCGTGATCGCACAGGACGGCACGCCACGCTCGATCAGACCGGGGCACGCTTCTTCGGTCGCTTCGTCCCCGACGAGGGAGCGCAGCAGGTCGGTCGTGACGCCGCCGTGGGCGACGACGATGACCGTCCCCTGGCGAGACAGGTGGCCGATGTCGACGAGCGCGTCGAGGAAACGCTGCGCGGCGCCGACCGACGAGTCACCGCTGGCGGGGTGGTAGGTGCGGTCGTCGGAGGCCCGTCGCCACTCGGCGAGGAAGCGGTCGAGATCGCCGTCGCCGTCCCAGTTCATACGCTCGCGGAGGCGGGCGTCGGTGCGCACGGTGACGTCGAACGTTGCCCCGATCGGCGCTGCCGTCTGCTGCGCTCGCTCGAGCGGGCTGGCCCAGACGGAGCAGACTTCCGGGTGCGCGGTGCGTAACCACTCGGCGACCACGGACGCTTGCATGTGCCCCGCCTCGGTGAGGCCCGGGTCGCCCGCGACCCGCAGCTTCTCGCCGTGCTGGACGATCAAGATGTCGACGCCCACCCGCCGACCCTATTGCCGCATGCGACGATGACAGCGATGGGTTGTGCACTGGTGACCGGCTCCGCCGGCCAAGTCGGCCGGGCCGTGACAGGGGAGCTTGTCGGGGCGGGGTGGACGGTGCGTGGGTTCGATCTGGCCAACGGTGACGATCTCCGCGACGAGTCGGCGGTGCGCCCGGACGGGAGTGCCCGCCGTCGTGCTCCGACCGGTGCTGATCCTCGACGACGCCGGCTTGGCCCGCGTCACTCCACAGCAATGTGAGTTCGGTGCGTTCGTGCATGTCGACGACGTCGCGACCGCCACAGTGCTCGCGCTCCGCGCCGACGTGGGCACCCACGCGCGGATGACGCTGTGCGGGCCCGGCGAGTTCAACTCCAACCTGGCGCGCACCGCGCTGGGTTGGCAACCGCGGCACGACTGGCCGGGGCGAGATCCCGCTGCACAGTCACCCGACTGATGCGGACGGGTCGACGACGTGGAGACCCGTCACTGCAGCGAATGCTCGGTCGGCCGACGCCAGCGCGGTCAGGTGGTCGCGTTGGAGTACGACCGCGGCAGAGATCCCGACAAGTCCTGAGGTTGTCGGCATCCGTGTCGGAAACCGGAAGGACCGCCGACAACCTCGGAGCCAGGCAGGATGTGTGCCACTACCGGTCGGATCGGTCT
>CAZQCP010000108.1:0-4199 GCA_964592115.1 uncultured Ilumatobacteraceae bacterium | reverse complement strand
CCCGCGGGCGTCAGGTGGTGATGCGGGCGAGGCCTTCTTGTACGACGCTGACGGCGAGTGTTCCGTCTGCGGTGAAGATCGCGCCTTGGGCGAGACCGCGCGCCGACGCCGTCGACACAGCGGACTGGTCGTAGAGCAGCCATTCGTCGGCGCGGAACGGCCGGTGGAACCACATCGCGTGGTCGACGCTGGCCATCTGCATCCCGGGACTGTCCCACGACAGCCCGAACGGCAAGATCGTGGTGTCGAGGAGGGTCATGTCGCTGGCGTAGGTCACGACGCACGCATGCAGCACGGGATCGTCGGGCAACACGCCGTCGGCGCGCAGCCACACGTGCTGCTTGCTCGATGGATTGCCCCTCCTGCTCATCGGATCGCCGTCGACATAGCGCACGTCGATCGGGCGGGGCCGGTCGTACCAATCGCCCATCTGTTCGGCGTACGGCGCCATACGGGTGCGGAAGTCGTCCAACTCGTCAGGCACGCCCATGCCCTCGGGCATCGTGAGTTGATGATCGGGCCCTGGCTCGTCGTCGTGGAAGCTCGCCTGCAGGTTGAAGATCGCCCGCCCGTGCTGGATCGCCACGACGCGCCGAGTCGAGAAGCTGCGACCGTCACGGATCCGATCGACCTCGTAGAGGATCGGCACGGTCGGATCGCCCGGACGCAGGAAGTACGCGTGCAGCGAGTGAACGTGGCGACCCGGTTCGTCGATGGTGCGGGCTGCAGCAACGAGTGCCTGGCCAGCGACCTGACCGCCGAACACGCGCTGGCGGTTCTCGTCGGGGGAGCGGCCGCGGAAGATGTTGACCTCGATCGGTTCCAGGTCGAGTAGGGCCACGAGGTCGTCGAGTGCGCTCTGGTCGGTGCCGGAAGGCGTCGCAGGTTCGGGCGCTGACGTCGCGGTGTCGGGGGGTTCGCTCTCCATGGCAACGTTCATGTTGGCACGTCGTACAGTCCAGCCATGACTCTGCTCGACCTGACCGCCGACGAGGTGTTGACCACGACTCGTGCCGTTCGCAAGCGGCTCGACTTCGACCGGCCGGTCGAAGATGACGTGATCCGCGAGTGTGTGGCCACGGCGATGCAGGCGCCGTCCGGCTCGAATGTGATGACGATGCAGTTCGTGGTCGTGAAGGATCCGGACACGAAGCGCGCCATCGGCAAGATCTACGGGGAGTGCTTCGCGGTGTACCGCACGCTGCCGATGTACGCCGGAGCGATCGCCCGCGATACGCCCGAGGAGCAGGCCCAGCAGGATCGGGTCGTCGAGTCGGCCAACTACCTGGCGGAGAAGATGGGCGAGGCGCCGGCGCTCGTGCTGGGGTGCGGGCTGGGTCGGGCGGAGAACGTGCCGGCGATCGCCGCCGCGTCGACGCTCGGCAACATCTTGCCCGGCATGTGGAGCTTCATGCTCGCCGCCCGCGCCCGCGGGCTCGGCACGGCGTGGACGTCGCTGTCGCTGATGCGCGAGCAGGAGGTCGCCGAGATCCTCGGCATCCCGTTCGACTCGGTGCAGCAGGCCTGCCTCACGCCGCTGGCGTACACGATCGGCACCGACTTCAAGCGGGCGATGCGGCCCGACCCCGACACGATCATCCACTGGGATCGCTGGTGAACCCGGAGCGCCGGGCACTCGCGCTGACGACGAAGGGTTTCATGCCGTCCGACGAGGGCGACGCGCTGTGGGGCGCCGCGCGGGCCGCTGCGGCGGCCGTGCCCGGCGCACCGATGCTCGAGGTCGGGTCGTACTGCGGGCGCTCGACCGTGTGGCTCGGTGACGCCGCCGAGTCGGCGGGCGTCGTGCTGTTCGCGATCGACCATCATCGCGGTTCGGAGGAGAACCAGTCGGGGTGGGAGCACCACGATCCGACGGTCGTCGACGAGCGGACCGGCAAGATGGACACGCTGCCGTTCTTTCGGGCGACGATCCACGACGCCGCGTTGGAGGACACGGTCATCGCGGTCGTCGGCCGCAGCCCGTTGGTCGCCTCGACGTGGACGACGCCGCTGTCGTTCCTCTTCATCGACGGGGGTCACGGCGTCGAGCCAGCACGGCTTGACTACGAGGGGTGGACGCCACACGTCGCGGTCGGCGGCACGCTCGCGATCCACGACGTGTTTCCCGACCCCGCCGACGGCGGCCGACCTCCGTACGAGCAGATCTTCAAGCCGGCGCTCGAGTCCGGCCGCTTCTCGCTCGTCTCGACGACCGGTTCCCTGCGCGTCCTGCACCGCGTCGACTGACGCGCCTACCCTCCGCCCCGCCGAACCCGAAATCTGTCCGTCCCGTTCCGCCCACCGTGATGGAACGGACAGTTTTGCGTCTCGTGCGTATCGTCGCAGGCGTGGCCGCGCCGGACCTCGGACCCTGGATGCCGCTCGAAGTCGACGCGGTGATCGAACGGTTCGCTTCTGCACCGTTTCGGTGGTGGATCAGTGGCGGACGCGCGCTCGACCTTCATCTCGGACGAGGCTGGCGCGAGCACGACGACACCGACGTCGGGATCGTGCGGAGCGACGCGCCGCTCGTCCGCTTGCTGCTGTCGGACTGGGACCTCCACGTGGCCGCCGCGGGGCTGCTCACGCCCTGGGCCGGCGAGCCGCTCGACAAGGCGCGACACCAGAACAACGTGTGGTGCCGCCCCGCGCCAGACGGTCCGTGGGTGCTCGACCTCACGATCGGTGAGGGCACCGATGCGAACTGGGTGTACAAGCGCGACGCGTCGATCGAGCTCCCGTGGGAGGTGACCGTGTTACGGACAGCGGAGGGCGTGCCGTACCTGGCGCCCGAGGTCCAACTGCTCTTCAAGAGCAAGACTGTGCGGCCGAAGGACGACGTCGACGCCCGCACGGTGATCCCCGAGCTCGATCACCGCCAGCGATCCTGGCTGTCGACGCAGTTGGGCGCCGAACACCCTTGGCAGCTCCTGCTCGAGTGATGTCGCAACGGTGCGTGGCACCGTTGCGACACGCGATCCGTCAGCTGAGAACAGCCGAGGTCAGCCGAGAACGGCGATCAGCACCGCTGTCGCCGCGCCGATGATCGCCACGACCGTCGCTTGGCTGGCGAGCAACCAGCCGACGAACGACGACTGCAGTCCCGCGACGCGGACATCGAGCGTGTCGAGGCGTTCCTCGACCCGGTCGAAGCGCTGGTCGACCCGGTCGAAGCGCTGGTCGACCCGGTCGAGGCGCTGTTCGAGTCGGGCGATGTCGTGTTTGGTGGCGACGTCGCCCCATCCGACTGGCGGGAGGAGTTGCATGAGTGTCTCGGCGGCTTCGTCGTCGTAGTGCGACTTCACGAGTTCGAACAGGTGGTGGCGTTGTGCTTCGGTGACCGACATGGCCGGGTGCTCCTCGCAGGAGGTGAATGCCCGGGTGCGTAGGGCACCGATCCGGCCGGTCGGCCTTGGCCGCAGCGTACCAGTTCGGTCTTACCGCGGGTCGGTGGCGAGCTCACGGCGGAGGTCATCGCGGGCAACCGCGATCACGTCGCGCACGCGGTCACGCAGGTCTTCCATGTCGGCCCGCGTGAGGCCTTCGGTGCTGATCGGCTCCAACACGCGCACCTCGGCGCGGGCATTGCCGAGTCGCCAGTCGTGCTTGCGTAGCGCGTCTCTGGTGCCGTAGACGGCCAGCGGGAGGATCGGCAGCTGCGCCTCGATCGCGAGACGAAAGGCGCCCGACTTGAACTCGCCCATCTCCCCGGACTCCGACCGCGTGCCTTCCGGAAAGATCATCACCGACACCTTCCGGTCGAGGCGCTCGCGAGATGCCTTCATCGCCTTGACGATCGACTTCGCGTCGCCCCGTTCGAGCGGGATGTCCCTGGCGAGGCGCATCATCCAGCCAACGAGCGGGATGCGCAGGATCTCGATCTTGGACATCCACTTCATCTCGGTCGGCAGGTGCGAGATCAGCAAGATGTCGACGAAGCTCTCGTGGTTGGAGACGACGACGTACGGTCGACGCATGTCGCTCGGGAGCGTGCCCGACGTGCGGAAGTCCCATTGCGGTGTCAGCTTCTGGTGGACGACGGTCAGCTTGCGGAACACGTAGCCCGCGGCGTACGCCCCCTTGTCGAACGGCATCGTGACCAGCCGCACGAGCGCCACCGTCGGAGTCCAGATGATCACGATCACGCCGAGCGCGAACCAGCTCCACAGCGACAGGAGGGTTCGACCGAACGAGCGCAT
>CAZQCP010000107.1:0-10898 GCA_964592115.1 uncultured Ilumatobacteraceae bacterium | reverse complement strand
CACGGTGCCCGGATGAAGCAGGGCGACAGCGTGCTGATCTGGGGTGCCACCGGGGGCATCGGTGGCTACGCCGTGCAGTACGTGCTCAATGGCGGCGGCCACCCGATCGGCGTCGTGTCGTCGCCCGAACGTGCCGAGATGCTCAACCGCATGGGCTGCGAGGCCGTGATCGACCGCGCCGCCGAGGGCTACCGGTTCTGGTCCGACGAGCACACGCAGGACGAGTCGGAATGGCGCCGCTTCGGCAAGAAGATCCGCGAGCTCAACACGGGGGAAGACGTCGACATCGTGTTCGAGCATCCCGGTCGTTCGACCATGGGCGCGTCGGTGTTCGCTGCCAAGCGCGGCGGCACCGTCGTCACCTGTGCGGCCACGTCGGGGTACATGGTCGAGTTCGACAACCGCCACTTCTGGATGAAGCTGAAGCGCCTGATCTCGTCGCACTTCGCCAACTACGCCGAGGCGTACGCCGCGAACAAGCTGCTCGACCAGGGCCGCATTCAGCCGCTGCTGACGAAGACCTACACGCTCGACGAGGTCGGCGATGCCGCGCTCGCCGTGCACCACAACGAAGCCGAAGGCAAGCTCGGCGTGCTGTGCCTCGCTCCCGCCGAGGGCCTCGGCATCGACGATCCGGAGAAGCGGGCAGCGATCGGTGAGGACCGCATCACTGTCTTCCGTTCCTGAAAGCTCCGAAAAATGTCCGTGCGGTCTCGTTGGGCGGCACGGAACGGACAGATTTGGGTGCCGCGGTCCGGTTGGGGAGCGGCACACTGTCGGCGTGACGGAGCTGGCCGCGGTGCTGTGGGACATGGACGGGACGCTCGTCGACACCGAGCCCTACTGGATCGCCAGCGAGTTCGCCCTGGTTGCCGAACACGGCGAGGTGTGGACCGACGCCGACGCCCACTCGCTCGTCGGGTTCGACCTGCTGGACGCCGCGGCTGTGCTGCGCGCACGCGGCGGGGTGCGTCTGGAGCCGCACGCGGTCGTCGAGTGGCTGCTCGATTCGGTGATCGAACGTGTCGCCGAGCGGCTGCCCTGGCGCCCCGGCGCCCGTGAGCTGCTCGCGGCTTGCGGCGCCGCTGGGATCGAGTGCGCGATGGTCACGATGTCGTGGCGGCGACTCGCCGACGCGGTGATCGCTGCTGCACCGCCGGGATCGTTCACAGCCTCGGTCGCCGGTGACGAGGTCGCCCGCGGCAAGCCCGATCCCGAACCGTACGAGGCGGCGGCGGCGGCGCTCGGTCTGTCGACCCCAGACTGCCTCGCCATCGAAGATTCGCCGACCGGGGTTGCCTCCGCCCTCGCCGCGGGGTGTGCGACGCTGGGGGTCCCGCATGTCGTCCCCATCCCTGCCACCCCCGGCCTCACCCTCGTCGAGTCACTCACCGACGTCGACGTCGACACCCTCAGACGGATCCACGCCGGCGCTACCTGCTGACCCCGTGCTGCCAGTCGACCCGGATGTGCCGGCGGCGCGAGGTGGCTCGGACACCACACCGGTGCATGGCGAGCCGGTCCCGGCAGAGACGGACGAACCGGGTGGTCGACGACGGCGCCGGGTCGTGTTCGCTGCGCTGGCGCTCGTGGTCGCCGCGGCGATCGCCGCATCGATCGCCTGGGCCATCGACGACGAGCAGCCGCCGCCGCCACAACCCGACATCCCGCTCGACGCCTGGGCCCCGTACTGGGCGCTCGATGCCGCCCTCCCGGAGCTCGAGCTGCGAGCGGGATCGATGCGGGAGCTGTCGCCGTTCTGGTTCAACGCCACCGGCGCGACCTCGATCGAGATCGATCCGAACGCGTCCACCGACCTCACCGACGCGTTCATGGACACCGCCCGTGGTTCGCGTGCCGCACTCGTACCGTCGATCGTCGACGCAATGCCCGCAGGTGGCATGGCGGCGGTGCTCGCCGACCCTGGCACCCGCGCCGAGCACGTTGCCACGATCCGGGCGTTCGCCGACGACGGCGGCTACGACGGCATCGATCTCGACTACGAGCAGTTCGCGTTCGCCGACGGCCGCGACACGTGGGCGACGACCCGGCCGAACTGGGTGGCGTTCGTGGAAGAGCTCGCCGCCGCACTCCACGCCGACGGACGCACACTCACCGTGAGCATCCCGCCCGTGTACGACGCCGAACGCACCGCCGCGAGCGGCTACTGGGTCTACGACTACGCAGCGATCGCTCCCCACGTGGACCGGATCCGCATCATGGCGTACGACTACTCCGTCGCCGAGCCCGGTCCGATCGCGCCGATCGAGTGGGTCGAGACGGCGATCCAGGGGACGATCGAGGCGGCCGGCTCGCCCGACAAGCTCGTGCTCGGGCTCCCGGCATTCGGTCGCAACTGGCCGGTGCTGACCGCCGGCGACTGCCCCGAGGCCGAGGTCCAGGGCCGCACGAGCGTGTCGTCGCGCTCGGTCGACGAGCTGATCGAACGGCGCGGTGCGACACCACAACGAGTCGACGAGACGGGCGAGTGGGTGTTCGAGTACGACCTCGAGGTCACCGACGGCAGTAGCGCATGCGTCCAGACGCGACGCGTGCATTACGTCGATGGCGACGGGATCCGCATGCGGATGGATCTCGCTCGTGAGTACGGCCTCAACGGCGTGGCGTTGTGGGCGCTCGGGTTCGACGATGAGGCCGTCTGGGAGGCGATCCTGCCGACCGTTGCCGACCCCGCGGCGTCCACCTCGACCGGCGAATAGGCAACGGTTCGGGGACGGGCCTCGATCCGTCGCTTGTTCCACCCAGCGTCCTGGATCGCCGCCGAGTCGCTGCGCCGGCCGGTCCTGCGCGAGGCTCGGCTCGGAGCGGGCCGATGACGGCGCCCGCACCATCGCCGTCCACGCCGTCTTCGGAGTCATCATGGTCGACAACGAACAGGTTGCCGCTCGCGCGGCCGTCTTGCGAAGCGCCGACGGTGCCTACTCGGTCGAGGACGTACGGATCCGCGCACCGCAGGGCAACGAGGTGCTGGTGCGCATCGTCGGCGTCGGCATGTGCCACACCGACGTGCTCCCGCGGACACCTGGGTTCCCAGCCGCGCCGCCGATCATCCCGGGCCACGAAGGCGCCGGCGTGGTCGAGGCGGTCGGTCCGGACGTCACGACGTTGGCCGTCGGCGACCACGTCGTGTTGTCGTTCGATTCGTGCGGCGCGTGCGCCAACTGCCTGGCCGGCCAACCTGCCTATTGCGATCAGTTCATGGTCCGCAACCTGTTCGGCCGCCCGCTCGATGGCTCGTCCACGGTCGTCGACGCGCAGGGCGAAGCGATCGGTGCCCGCTGGTTCGGTCAGTCGTCGTTCGCCAGCCATGCCATCGCGACCGAGCGCAACGCCGTCAAGGTCGATCCGGCGCTGCCGCTCGAACAGCTCGGCCCGCTCGGATGCGGGATCCAGACCGGTGCTGGCAGCATTCTGTGTGCGCTCGACGTGCAGCCCGGTACGTCCGTGGTCGTGTTCGGGTCTGGCGCCGTCGGCCTTGCCGCCGTGATGGCGGCAGTGGTCGCGGGTGCCACCACGATCATCGCCGTCGACCTCCAACAGCACCGTCTCGATCTGGCCCGGGAGCTGGGAGCGACCCACGCGATCGACGGTTCGTCCGACGTGATCGCCCAGATCCTCGGCATCGTCGAAGGTGGCGTGCAGTACGCGTTCGACACCACGGGTGTGCCCGCCGTGATGCTCGACGCTGTGCGCGCCACTCGCATGACCGGCACGATCGGTTTCGTCGGCGTGCAGCAGGGCACGTTCTCGCTCGAGTCGACCGACTACATCGGCAAGACGATCGTCAACATCCTCGAGGGCAGCGCGGACCCGCAGGAGTTCATCCCGCGCATGATCGAGCTGTGGCAGGACGGCCGCTTCCCGTTCGATCGCCTGATCGAGACGTTCCCGCTCGACCGGATCGACGAGGCCGAGCAGTCGTCGCTGGCCGGCGGCGTGATCAAGCCGGTGCTCATTCCCTGACGCGCGACATGCGGCTCGCGACGGCCTTCGTCCGATACGAAGAAGTCCGGCGTGTCCACCTACCGTTCCGAGAGACCGAACCGGCGAGCGCCGGTGGCGTACACATCCCGTACCACAGGAGCACCCCCACATGACGAACGTTGGCGAAGCTTGGATCATCGACGCGGTGCGTTCACCGCGCGGCATCGGCAAGCAGGGCAAGGGCAGCATCGCCCACCTCCACCCACAGGTCGTGCTCGGCCAGGTGCTCAACGGTCTGCGTGACCGGGTCGGATTCGACCCTGCTGACGTCGACGACGTCGTGTGTGGCAACGGTTCGCACGCCGGCGACCACGCCCACGACATCGGGCGCATGGCCGTGCTCGACGCGGGCTGGCCGATCACGGTCCCCGGCGTGACGCTCAACCGGTTCTGTGGCTCGGGTCAGCAGGCCGTGTCGTTCGCCGCGATGGGTGTCGGTGCCGGGCATCAAGATCTCGTGGTCGGTGCAGGCGTCGAGGCGATGAGCCGCCCTGCACGCAACGGCACTGACGGCTTCCACGCCAACAACGAGCACCTGCTCGCCACACACCCGCAGGTACCCCAGGGCTTGTCCGCCGACCTGATCGCGTCGATCGACGGCTACTCCCGCGAAGATGTCGACGCCGTCGGCCTCGAGAGCCAGCGACGGGCGAAGGTCGCCATCGACGAGGGCCGGTTCGACCGCAGCCTGATCGCGATCCGCAACGCCGACGGT
Organism: uncultured Ilumatobacteraceae bacterium; assembly: GCA_964592115.1. GTDB lineage: Bacteria > Actinomycetota > Acidimicrobiia > Acidimicrobiales > Ilumatobacteraceae > Sva-07. The sequence goes on along the minus strand of CAZQCP010000107.1, from coordinate 6,178 downwards.
TCGATCGCCCTCGATCACGACGAGTTCCCGCGACCCGAGACCACGGCGGAGGGTCTGGCGCAGCTCCAGCCGAGCTTCCCGAAGATGCTCGACTTCTCGTTCGAGCAGGCTGAACGCACGATGGCCGAACTGATCGACCAGAAGTACCCGGGTGTCGAGTTGCGCAACGTCCACCACGCCGGCAACAGCTCCGGTGTGGTCGACGGCGCGGGAGCGGTGCTCGTCGCCTCGCCCGACTATGCCAAAGCGCACGGGCTGACCCCGCGGGCGCGGATCGTCATGTCAGCCGTGGCCGCCGACGAGCCGCTGATCATGCTCACGGCACCCGGGCCGGCGGCCAACAAGTGCCTGCAGCGGGCGGGCATGACGATCGACGACATCGACCTGCTCGAGGTCAACGAGGCATTCGCCGCCGTCATCTTGCGGTTCTTCCGCGACACCGGCGCCGACCCGGCGAAGACGAACGTCAACGGCGGGGCAATCGCGCTCGGCCACCCGATCGGCGCGACGGGCTCGATGCTGATCGGCACGGTGCTCGACGAGCTGGAGCGGCGCGACCTGTCGACCGGGCTCGTGGCGATGTGCACCGGCGGCGGCATGGGCACCGCCACCATCATCGAGCGGATCTAGTTCGCTTCGTCAGCTGTACTGGTCGAGGATGGTCGACTCGGTCACGCGGCTGAGCGTCTCGCGGATCGAGCGAGCTGTGTCCTCGTCGACCCCGTCGACCGCCATCAGGTCGAGCACGGTCGCCCGCTGTAGCTTCGGCAGCCCGCCGAAGTGGTCGGCCACGGCGGTCGCGGTCCGCGCCGGGAGCCGGCTGACGCGGTGGAGCAGCCGGAGGCCCTTGGGCGTCGCCTCCTGGGTCAGGTCGGTCACGTCCGTGCCCGGCAACAGCGAGTCCGCGGCGAGGCGCAAGTTGAGCACCTCGTCGTCGGACAGCTCGGACATGCCGCCCAGCGTCTCGGCCACCGTGCGACCCGGCGGGAGGTAGTCGGCAACGACGAGGTCGAGCTCGTCGTCGATCTCGCCATACATCTCGTCGAGCTGCAGTCGCAACAGCCGGGCATCGACGCCGAGCTCGATGATCATCGTCTCGATCTCGTCGGCGATGCGATGGACCATCTCGCCACGCTGGACGACGGCGACGACGTCGCGGAGCGTGACGACGTCTTCGACCTCGGCGGTGGTGAGATTGGTGATCGCATCGTCGAGGCGGATCTTGTAGCGCTCGAGCGTCTGCAGCGCTTGATTGGCACGATCGAGCAACGGCCCGACCTCTTGCAGCTGACGTTTGCTGTTTCCGGCGTACACGTTGATGACGCCCATCTCTTCGCTCGCCGACACGACGGGAACGTCGAGCGAGCGGGCGACACGTTCCGCGGTGCGATGGCGGGTACCCGTTTCGGTCGTCGGCACCGACGGGTCGGGTACGAGATGGACGTTGGCCCGGGCGATTCGCCCGCCGTCGCTCGAGATGATGATCGCGCCGTCCATCTTCGCCAGCTCGGACAGTCGCTGCGGGCTGTACGGCGCGTCGACGAGGAACCCGCCCGAACAGATTGCCAGCACGTCCGGTTCGTCGCTCAGTACCAGCAGCGCTCCCGCCTTGGCGCGCACGACGCGATCGATGCCGTCGCGCAACGGCGTGCCGGGCGCGACGCGGCCGAGGGCGTCGCGCATCGCCTCGTTGACACCGCTGTGGCGGGTTTGCATCGATTGCGAGTGTACGCCGCTGCTCGTCGCGCTCGTTGCCGAGCCACGCCGAACACGTCGTGCTGCAGGATCGGGAAGGCGACTCACCCCGCTTCTGCAACGCGACGACACCCGCGACCGGGTCGCAGATGGGATCACCGGCGTCGTCGCTCGCCGGTCGGGTCAGCGAGTCCGCTGGCGTGGTGTGAGACCAGCGAGCGTGATCGCCTCGGCAAGCGTGCCCGCCCGGATGAGATCGATGCCGGCGTCGCTCACCGAGGCGTGCTCGGGCACGATCGCCCGTCGGAAACCGAGTCGGGACGCCTCGGCGAGCCGGCGCGGCATCTGTGCCACCTGGCGCAACTCGCCACCGAGCCCGACCTCGCCGATCGAGACGAGGTCGCCCGGCACGGCGATGTCGGTGACGGCGCTGACCGTGGCGAGGCAGATGCCGAGGTCGAGGCCCGGCTCGGCGAGCTTGATGCCGCCGGCGGTTGCCGCGTAGACGTCGACCCCGCCCGTACGTACACCGCCGCGGCGATCGAGCACGGCGAGCAGCATCGACAGGCGTCCACCGTCGAGTCCGACCGCGCTCCGACGCGCCGGTACGCCTTCGGGGGCACGCGTTGCGAGCGCTTGCACCTCGACGACGAGCGGTCGCCTGCCCTCCATCGTCGGTACGACCGCCGAACCCGCCACGCCTTTGCGACGGTCGGTGAGGAACAACGTCGATGGGTCGGGCACGCCAGCCAGGCCCGCAGGCGTCATCTCGAACAGACCGAGCTCGTTCGTGGAGCCGAAGCGATGCTTGCTCGCCCGCAGGAGTCGCAGACTGTGGTGGCGGTCGCCTTCGAACTGCAACACGGTGTCGACCACGTGTTCGAGCACCCGTGGGCCGGCGAGGCCGCCGTCCTTGGTCACGTGCCCGACCATCACGATCGACACACCGCGCTCCTTCGCTTCGACGACCAATCGCTGCGCGCACCCGCGGACCTGGCCGACGCTGCCCGGGAGTGCGCCGAGGGTGTCGTCGGCGATCGTCTGGATCGAGTCGATGACGACCAGTTGAGGTCGCAGATCGTCGATCGCCCCGATGATCGCCGCGAGCGATGTCTCAGCGTGGAGCCACAGGTCGTCGTGACGTGCGCCGAGCCGTTCGGCGCGGCGGCGGACCTGTTCGGCGCTCTCCTCAGCCGTGACGTACAGCGTCGGCCCTGCCCAGTGGGCGAGCAGCTGGAGCAGCAACGTGCTCTTGCCGATGCCCGGTTCGCCGCCGAGCAGCGTGATCGAGCCGGGCACCAACCCACCGCCGAGCACGAGATCGAGCTCGGTGATCGCCGTCGGGCGCGGCGCGGCGTGTTCGACATCGACATCGCGCAACCGTGTCGGTCCCGGCCGGGTCGACGGCGCCCGTGCGGCTGCCGTGGCCGGGACGACGATGTCCTCGACGAGCGTGTTCCAGTCGCCGCACCCGCTGCAACGACCCGTCCACTTGGGGTGGGACGTGCCGCACTCGCTGCAGACGTGGACGATCCTGGTCGAGGCGGACTTCGCGGTAGCCATGCTGATCATTGTGACGAGGGGGTCTCACACAGTTCCGCGTCGCCGACGCCAGGGCGATCTCGGTCGGAGTGCTCCCGTATTCTGGGAGGATTGCGACCGAGATCGGGATTGGATCAGCGGTCGAAGGAGATGACCTTGCCGCGGTTGATCGAGACCCAGTCGCGGGCTTCGAGGTACGGGCGCAGGCGGTCGGTGATCACCTCACCGTGGTGGTGGTTCTTGGGGCGCTGCAGTTCGAACAGGTACGGGAACTCCAGCCACGCCGTGGTCGCTGACCACAGTCGCAGCGCCGCCACGCCCGTCGGCGGGTCGAGCACGACGGGGCCGAACATGCACTCCGGTTCGCCCGTCGATGTCAGGAACTCCGGGAAGAACAGTGTCGGCACGCCGTAGCCGCCCGCCGCGATCACGCGCTCGTGGTCGCTGCGCACCTCGTCGTGCGTCGTCGGATCGCCGATCGCCTCGTCGACCACTGCCGGGTCGAGACCGAGCTCGGCGAGTAGGTGCCGCGCCACGTCGGGGTCGTGCGGCCGGTGGCCTTCCTCGTGCAACGCTCGCCCCGCCCGCTCGTACCAGCGGTCGAGGTCGTCCATGCTCGAGCGCCGCAACACCGCGCCGATGCGCATCATCGACCAGCCGTACGACCACTCCCGCTCCCATGGATGCTTCTTGCCCTCGACCCGGTTCACCTCCTCGAGGCTGAAGAACCGCCAATCGATCGTGAGGTCGGTCTGCTCGCGTACCGACCGGATCCACTTCGCGGTCTGGTAGGCGAACGGGCACATCACGTCGAAGTGGAACTCGACGACGGTGGGTTCAGGTGCCATGCCCCACGTTGCCACAATCGGACATCGACGGCGGAGCGCTGCACATCTCGCTCACAGCCAACGCACGCGGTCCTGGAACGTGTCGTGTTCGCCCGCGTGGGCGGCGAGAAGTTCGGCGAGGTCATCGACGAATCGACAGGTCGCCTCGCGCGTCCGCGGGCGTTGTCGATCGGAGGTAAGGATCAGGCCCTGATGCGACCGGTGCTCGACTGCCCACCGGCGGACGATGACCATGAAGTCAGCGACGTCGTTGGTGAGCAGTGCCCGCTGCTCGGCGACCAGCTTCGAGTAGTGGTGATCGAGCGCCAACTTCACGAGAGGGACGCCCGCTCACGCTCCCATCGTGCGCGTTCGATGTCTTCGACCTGGTCGGCCCACTGCTGGTCGGCGTCGATCTCGTCGCCGAACTCGGCGTAGTACGACAACGCGGCCTGCACGAGTGGCAACGGGCCGGTGGCAAGCGGGTCAGGTGGGTCGCGGGCGCGGCCGGCGCCGTGCCCGCCGCCAGCGGGCGAAGGCGACGTAGCCGATGAAGAGCGTCATCAGCGTCACCCAGGCCACCAGCAGCACCACCGCGGCGACCGACAGTGGGCGTGCCCACCACCGGTCATCTCCGGGCGACTGGGTCGACAGTGCGCGCCAGTCGAGGATGGTGCCGTCCATCGGCACCGTCCACTCCAGACTTCCGTCGTCGAGGCGGGTGCCGTTCGTCTGATCGGCGTCGATCGTGCCCGGCAGCGTCAACCGGATGTTCGCCCCGATCGCGGTCGTGGGGGTCGATCCCGTGGCAGCCAGTCGTTCCTCGAACGGCAGGGAGCCCACGGCGGCCACGAGGTCGTCGTCGGCGAAGGAGGCGAAGCCGTCGGTCAGCCCGAGCAGCCCGCTCACCCGGTTCGTCGTGTCGTCGCCGCTGCGGTTGCGGACATAGGACATCTGGTTGAACGGCGGCCCGAGACTGCTCAGCAGGTTCGTCGCTTCTTGATCGGAGAAGAAGTTGTGGCGCAACGTCACCGTCAATCCGCCGTCGGCGGTGGCCGTCGGACCCTCGACGGTCCACCCGGCGGTGACCGCGTCGTCGAGGGCGAGGTCGTCGGCGAGCGTCGGCACGTGTTCGACCAGCTCGGCGTCGGCGGTGGCGACGACCGTGACCGACCCGGTGCCGTCGGGTTCCACCACCATGTCCACGGACACGTCGACACGACACGACGCGAGCACGAGCGCGCACGCCACGAGCGCCAGGACCCGACGGACCACGAGCGTCAGTTGATCTCAGGTGGCGGGAGCTCACCCTCGCCGATGCCGCCCGCCGGCGGGATCGGATGCTCGGTCGCCGTGGTGGCCAACTCGACCGACGACGGCGGCACGAATCCCTCGACACCGGTGAACGAGAAGCGCTGCTTGCCCGGATTGTCTGGATCGTCTTCGACGTCGACGACGATGATCTCGCCGGCCGAGAATTCCTTGTAGAGGATCTTCTCCGACAACGTGTCTTCGATGTGCCGCTGGATCGCCCGACGCATCGGGCGGGCACCGAGCTGCGGGTCGTAGCCGAGTTCGGCGAGCAGCTCCTTGGCTGCCTGCTTGATCTCGATGCCGAGCCCCTGGCCCTCGAGCTGGAGGACCAGTCGTTGCGTGAGCAGGTCGACGGTTTGCAGCACCTCGTCGCGCGAGAGCTCGTGGAACACGATCACTTCGTCGATGCGGTTCAAGAACTCGGGGCGGAAGTGGTTCTTCAGCGATTCGTTGACCTTGTCCTTCATGCGCTCGTAGCTCATGGCGGAGTCGTCGCTCGTGAAGCCGACGTTGGCCTTGCGTAGATCCTGCGTGCCGAGGTTCGACGTCATGATCAACACCGTGTTGCGGAAGTCGACCGAGCGGCCCTGGCTGTCGGTCAGGCGACCTTCCTCCAGTATCTGCAACAGCGTGTTGAACACGTCGGGGTGGGCCTTTTCGATCTCGTCGAACAGGACCACGCTGAACGGCTTGCGCCGCACGGCCTCGGTGAGCTGGCCACCCTCTTCGTAGCCGACGTAGCCGGGAGGCGAACCGACGAGGCGGCTGACCGTGTGCTTCTCCATGTACTCGGACATGTC
>CAZQCP010000106.1:0-11073 GCA_964592115.1 uncultured Ilumatobacteraceae bacterium | reverse complement strand
CGGCGACGAGTTCCCCTACCTGCTGGGCCACGAGGCCGCGGGCACGGTCGAGTCGGTCGGCCCGGGCGTCACCGAGGTGGCGCCCGGCGACTACGTCATCCTCAACTGGCGCGCGGTGTGCGGCGACTGCCGGGCCTGCCGCAAGGGCAAACCGCACCTGTGCTTCAACACGCACAACGCGACGCAGAAGATGACGCTCCTCGACGGCACCGAGCTGTCCCCGGCACTGGGGATCGGCGCGTTCTGCGACAAGACGCTCGTCGCCGCCGGCCAGTGCACGAAGGTCGATCCGGCTGCATCGCCGGCCGCCGCCGGGTTGCTCGGCTGCGGGATCATGGCCGGCATCGGTGCCGCGATCAACACCGGCGGCGTCACCCGCGGCCAATCGGTTGCCGTGTTCGGATGCGGCGGCGTCGGCGACGCGGCGATCGCCGGCTCGCGCTTGGCCGGGGCGTCGACGATCGTCGCCGTCGACATCGACGACCGCAAGTTGGCGTGGGCCAAGGACTTCGGCGCGACGCACACCTGCAACTCTCGCGAGACCGACCCGGTCGAGTACATCCGCTCGGTCACCGGCGGCTTCGGAGCCGACGTGTGCATCGAAGCGATCGGTCACCCTGCCGTGTACCGCCAGGCCTTCGAGGCACGCGACCTCGCCGGCACGGTGGTGCTCGTCGGCGTACCGAACCCCGAGATGACGCTGGAACTGCCGTTCATCGAAGTGTTCGGACGAGGTGGTGCGCTCAAGTCGTCGTGGTACGGCGACTGCCTGCCCGAGCGCGACTTCCCCATGCTCGTCGACCTCTACCTGCAAGGACGACTCGACCTCGACGGATTCGTCAGCGAGCGCATCGCCCTCGACGGCGTCGAAGAGGCCTTCCACAAGATGGAGCGCGGCGAGGTGCTGCGCAGCGTCGTGGAGCTCTGACCCGATGACCATCGAACTCGTCACGACCGATGGCATCTTCGCCCTCGACGGCGGAGAGTGGGAGGTCACGAACAACATCTGGCTCGTCGGTGACGACCGCGAGGTGCTCGTGATCGACGCCGCACACGACCACGAGGCCATCGTCGAAGCGGTCAATGGCCGAACGGTTGTCGCGATCGCGCTGACCCACGGCCACAACGACCACATCAACGCCGCCGTGCCGCTGCGTGAGGCCGTCGACGCACCGATCCTGCTCAACGACGCGGACCGCATGCTGTGGGACGTCGTGTGGCCGAACGACACCCCCGACCGCTCACTCGCCGCCGGTGAACTGCTCCGAGCGGGCGGGCACGTGCTGGCGACACTCCACACGCCCGGCCACTCCCCCGGTTGCTGCTGCTTCCACGAGCTCGATGCAGGAACCGTCTTCAGCGGCGACACGCTGTTCTGCGGCGGGCCGGGCGCGACGGGCCGGAGCCACAGCGACGAGCCGACGATCCTCCGCTCGATCCGCGACACGCTGCTCGCGTTGCCGGACGAGACGATCGTCCACACCGGGCACGGCGAGTCGACCACGATCGGCGCCGAACGCGCCGGCGTGTTGGCGCGCGCTGCAGAGGTCGGCGCGTGACGTGACCTCAGCGGCGCCGATCCCTGTCACCGGGATCGTGCAGCACTACGCGTGGGGCCACCCGACGTTCATTCCCGAACTGCTCGGGGTCGAGCCCGACGGCGAGCCCTGGGCCGAATTGTGGCTGGGCACCCATCCCAACGGGCCCACGACGACCGTCGACGGAACGCCGCTCGTCGACCTCAGTGGTGAGCTGCCCTACCTCGTGAAGGTCCTCGCCGCAGCCGAGCCGCTGTCGTTGCAGGTTCACCCGACAACAGCCCAGGCTCGCGACGGATTCGCCCGCGGTGCGTACCCCGACGACCGCGCCAAGCCGGAGCTGCTCTGCGCGCTCACGCCCTTCGACGCGCTCTGCGGGATACGACCGGTCGAGGCGACGCTCGAACTGCTTGAGTGCATCGGTGCCGGTGACCTCGGCGCAGCGCTTGGCGCAGACGGGATCGGCCCGACGATCGCCGCGCTCTACCGCAGGGACATCGCGATCGGCCCGACGGTCGCCGCTTGCCGCGAGGCTGACGGCGAGGAGGCGAGCCTCGTCGCGGAGCTCGCCGATCGCTATCCAGATGACCCGAGCGTCGTCGTCACGCTGCTGCTCAACCGGGTGCACCTCGAACCCGGAGAGGCGCTGCACCTCACGGCGGGCCATCTGCACGGCTATCTCCGCGGTGCTGGCGTCGAACTGATGGCATCGAGCGACAACGTCGTCCGCAGCGGCTTGACCTCCAAGCTCGTCGACATCGACGAGGTCCTGCGCATCCTCGACCCGACGCCACTCCCCGACCCCGTGATGACGCTCGCCCACCCCGACGTCTACCCCCTCCCCGAAGCCGGTTGCACCTTGCACCGCCTCGCGCCAGGTACCGTCCACACCTCGATCGGCCACGAGCTCGCCCTCGGCCTCGACGGCGCGATGTACTACCTCCCGCCTGGCGCCGAGCTCACGACAATCGCACCCACCTTCGTCGTCACCACGCCCTGACGACCGATGAGGTTTCGGCACACCTCCCGCGCACAAAACTCATCGCGGCCCGGACACAACACCCACCGATGAGGTTTCGGCGCACCTCCCGCGCACAAAACTCATCGCGGCCCGGACACAACTCTCACCGGTGAGGTTTCGGCGCGCCTGTCGCGCAGAAAGCTCATCGGCGGAGGCGTCAGGAGCGGGTGGTCTTGCGGATCTCGACGATCTTGGCGGCGGCGTGGTTGGCGTCGGCACCCTTGTCGTCGAGGAGGCGGGCGCGGTCGCGCTCGGCCTCGCGGGCGGCCTTCACGAGGTCGACGCGGGCGAGTGCGGCGTCGACGCCGTGCTCGTTGATGAACTCCGCCCACTCGACGAGCTGGTCGACCATCTCGTCTTCGGGCACCACAGCCACGTTCTGTCCCTTGACGAACAGGTGGCCACGCTTGTTACCGGCGGCGATGCCGAGGTCGGCGTCGCGCGCCTCGCCCGGCCCGTTGACCACGCAACCCATCACGGCGATCTGGAGGGGAAGCTGGCGATCGGCGAACGCCTCCATCGCCCGGTTGGCGACGGCGATCACGTCGACCTCGGCGCGTCCGCACGACGGGCAGGCGATCAGGTCGACGTTCTTGCGCTCGCGCAGCCCGAGCGCTTCGAGGAGCTGGCGGCCCGCCCGCGCCTCTTCGACCGGGTCGGCCGTGAGGGAGTAACGGATCGTGTCGCCGATGCCCTCCATCAACAGCGTGGCGATGCCGGCGGTCGCCTTGACGAGCCCGGCGGGCGGCGGCCCGGCCTCCGTGACGCCGAGGTGCAGCGGGTAGTCCGTGATGTCGGACAGCTGGCGGTAGGCCTCGACCATCAGCGGCACCGACGACGCCTTGACCGAGATCTTGATCAGGTCGAAGCCGACCTCGTCGAAGTAGGCGATCTCCTGCTGCGCCGACTCGACCATCGCCTCAGGAGTGGCACCTCCGTACTTCTCGTAGAGCGAAGGATCGAGCGAACCGGCGTTGACCCCGATGCGGATCGGGATGCCGCGGTCGCGGGCCTCGGAGGCCACCGCCTTGATGTGCTCGGGTCGGCGGATGTTGCCCGGGTTCAGGCGCAGGCCGTGGACGCCGGCTTCCATCGCTGCCAGCGCCATCTTGTACTGGTGGTGGATGTCGGCGATGATCGGCACCGGTGAGCGAGGCACGATCTGGGCCAACCCCTCGGCGGCTTCCACCTCGTTGCACGTGCAGCGCACGATGTCGGCACCCGCCGCAGCGAGCGCGTAGATCTGCTGGATCGTGCCTTCGACGTCGGCGGTCTTGGTGATCGTCATCGACTGCACCGTGACCGGGGCGGCGCCGCCGACCTGCACATCACCGACCGTGATCTGTGTGGTCGGCCGCCGGGCGACGAGAGCGCTCGAGACCTCCACTGCTATCCGATCGGCTGCGTGATGTCGAGGTACAGCCCTGTGAACATCAGCATCGCCAGGACCGCGATCACACCCATCGCGAACGGCATCAGTCGCTCGACGTCGGCGAAGTAGCGGCCCTTCATGTGCAGGCGCTTCTCCTGGATGCGCTCGTACACGGCGATCGCCGCGTGCCCACCGTCGAGCGGCAGCAGCGGCATCATGTTGAACACGCCGACGAACACGTTGAGGACGGCGAGTAGGTACAACACCCCGCCGAGGCCACCCGACTCGCCGATGTCGTCCGACACCGTGGCCACGCCGTAGATCGTGGTCGGTCGCGTCGTCGGGTCGTCGTTCGAGCCGGTCAGGTGACCGACGACGCTCACCGGGTTGAGCACCTTGACGATCCCCTTCGTGGACTCCCACGAGACGGGGAAGATGTCGGTGACGGCGTTCACGGCCGCGCCGCCGATGCTGTGCTGCTCGTAGTACGGCGGGCTGAACGTGCGCACGCCGAGCAGCGCCGTGCCGAAGAGCGGATCGTCCTCAGGGACCGTGGTGTTGGCGCCGAGGCCGACTGGCAGCGTCTGCTCGACCCCGTTGCGGAGCACCACGATGTCGACCGTGTCACCGGGTGCGAACTGGCGCACTGTCTCGCCGAGCTCGGTCGGTGAGGTGACCGCGACACCTCCGACGGAGACGACCTCGTCGTCGGTGACGATGCCGGCCTGCGCGGCCGGCAGTTCGACCGCCGCGGCACCGACGATCACACGTGGCTCGTCGCGGTCGGTGATCTCACCTTGTGTCGCGTACACGCCGAACAGCAACACGATGGCGATCAAGATGTGCATGATCGAACCGGCCGAGATCACGAGCAGCCGCTTGGGGAAGCTCTGCTGGCGGTACGTCCGACCCTCGTCGTGCGGGTCGACTTCGTCCATGCGGTTCATGCCGACGATGCGGACGAACGCACCGAGTGGCAGCGCGCGAACGCCGTACTCGGTCTCGCCGCGCCGGAAGCTCCACAGCCGCGGGCCGAAGAACAAGAAGAACTGGGTCACCTTCATGCCCGTCCAGCGAGCCGTGAGGTAGTGCCCCAGCTCGTGGAGGAAGATCGAGATGACGACGCCGACGACGAAGACGAAGATCCAGATGTTGACGAATCCGAGCCACGCGAAGAGCCCCGCGATCGCCGCCATCGCCAGCCAGCCCTTCCAGCCGCCGGCGACCTCGTCGTCGTCGTGCTCGCGCACGGCGCCGCCGGCCATGATCTCGCTCTTCATCCGCTCCGAGCGCGTCAACGTCGGCGGCGGCAGCGCGGAACCGGCCGTCTCGGGGCCTCCGTCGCTCTCGATGGGTGTCAGCTGGTCGGTCATCTCGTCATCGTCTCGGCCGTGGTGTACCGGATTTCGTACCCGAACATCATCCTCGCAGCTCGCGCACGATTCGCCTCGCGATCTCGCGCGCCTCGGCATCGGCGGCGATCACGTCGTCGACGGTCGTCGGAACCCCACCATCATGCCGCTGCAAGACCCGTGCGCACACGTCAGCGATGTCATTCCACGTCAAACTCCCACCCAAGAACGCGTCAACCGCCACCTCGTTGGCCGCGCTGAGCCATGCCGGCGCCGTGCCCCCGGTGCGCCCGGCGCCGTACGCGAGGTCCAGACAGCGGAACGTCGCCCGGTCAGGCGGCTCGAACTCGAGCCGTGCCAGCGTCGACCAGTCGATGCGACCGAACGGGGTGGCGATCCGATCGGGGAAGCCGAGCGCGTATCCGATCGGCAGGCGCATGTCGGGGAGGCTGAGCTGGGCGATCGTCGAGCCATCGGTGAACTCGACCATCGAGTGCACGATCGACTGTGGGTGGACGACGACGTCGATCTGGTCGTAGGGCGTTCCGTAGAGCTCGTGGGCCTCGATCACTTCGAGGCCCTTGTTCATCAGCGTGCTCGAGTCGACCGTGATCTTGGGACCCATGCTCCACGTCGGATGGGCGAGCGCCTGTTCCACGGTGACGCCCGCGAGATCCTCCGCCGACCGACCACGAAACGGCCCGCCACTGGCGGTCAGGAGCAACCGGGCCACCTCGCGGCGCGCGTCGACCGACGATCGCAGGCACTGGTGCAGCGCACAATGCTCGCTGTCGACCGGCACCAACTCCGCCCCCGGCGTAGCCCGCAACGGCTGCACGACCGGTCCGGCTGCGATCAGGCTCTCCTTGTTGGCGAGCGCGAGCCGCTTTCCGGCGCGCAGCGTGTCGACGGTGACCGCCAACCCGGCGAAACCCACGACACCGTTGACGACGACGTCGGCGGGCTCCACGACCGCCGCCACGTCGGCCGTGACCTCGACGGCGGCGGCGAGGGCGGCGTCGGCATCGCGCAGGCCGCGGGCGAGGGCATCGCGAGCGGATGGGTCAGCGACCGCCACCACCGCCGGACGGTGGGCGAGCACCTGGTCGAGCGCGGCGTCGACCGAGCGTCCGACGGCGAGCGCGACGATCTCGTAGCTGCCCGGCACGCGGCCGTTCTCGGCGGCAACGACATCGAGCGTCTGTGTACCGATCGACCCGGTCGATCCGGCAACCGCCACCCGGGTCGGGACCATGTGCGTCAGCGTGCCGTCAGAGCGCCAACCAGGGCTCGACGACACGCATCAGGTAGTACACGGCAGGCAGGACGAACAAGAAGCCGTCGAACCGGTCGAGCACTCCCCCGTGCCCGCGGATCAGCGTGCCGAAGTCCTTCACGTCGAGGTTCCGTTTGAACATGCTCTCGGTCAGGTCGCCCAGCGGAGCGAAGAACGAGATGACGATGCCGAGCATCAGCAGATGGCTCGTGCTGGACCACGTGTCGCTGAAGTCCTGGATGCCGACGACGAGCATGACGATGAGCGTCAGCACCGTGCCGCCGAGGAGGCCCTCGAGCGACTTGTTCGGGCTGATCCACGGGCGCAGTGGTGTCTTGCCGATGGCTGACCCGAGGAAGAACGCGCCGACGTCGTTGGCGACGACGCCGATGGCGACCAACACGAGCGTGTCGGTGCCCCAGTTGGTGCCTCCGAGCAGGTTCGAGTAGCTGAGGATCAGTGCCGCGTAGGCGCCCATCACCCCGATCCACACGACGCCGAGCATCGTGATCGCCATGTTCGGCATCGGCCCCGACTCGATGGAATCGGCGCCGACGAACCCCATCGCTCCGGCCGCGAACGCGAGTGCCACGACGAGCGGGATCGCTGCGTCACCGGCCCAGTACGCGGCGAGTGGCGCCGCGGCACACGCCGCGACTCCGACGGCGATCGCCGGGCGATAGCCCTTGTCGGTCACCCGTGTGAAGTACTCGATCGCGGCGAGGCCGAGCGCGATCGTGACGAACACCAGCGCGCCTGCCGGGCGCCACAGCGTGAGCGCGAGGAACACGACCGCCAGCGCGACTCCCGTCGCCACGGCGATGGGCATGTTGCGACCGTCGGCCTGGGGTGCGGTGCGTGCCGCGCCCGGGGGTCGTTGCGGTACGCCGCCGCGCCCGCGGGGATCCGGGCGACGGGGCATGCCGGACGGATCGGTGCCGATCGTGATGCGGGCAGGTTCACGCCGCGCCGGCTCGGCAGTCGCCGCGCCCGCTGCCACCGCCGCGGTCGAGCCGGACTCGGGGCCGGCGGCCCCTGTCGGGTCGGCGGGCGCCGGGTCATCGTGCCAGCTCAGCTCGCCGGTGGGGTCCTTCGGCGGTTCGATCGCAGCGGACTCGTCGTCTGTCGCTGAGGCGAACGACGACCACACGTCGAGGTCGTCCGTCGGATCTCGCTCGGGCAGTTCCGCTCGGCCGATCGAGGGGACCTCGCCCGTCGGCGGGTCGGTCCAGTGGGGCAGCGCACCGGAGTCGTCGTTGCCGAACGACAGCCGCTCACCTTGGATCTCCTCGTCGAGCGTGACTGCCGGCTGCTCGGTGGTCTCGCCGAACAGTGGACCGCCGAACTCGTCGTCTTCGAAGGAGTCCATCTCGCTCTCGTACCGGCCCGCGGCACGGCGTCGTTCGCTCTCGTCTTTCCAACGGTCGTCGCTCACGACGGCTCCTTCCCCCAGAATCCGGTTCCTGCGCCGCTCATACCTCGAGCAGTTCCTGCGCCGCTCATACCTCGAGCAGTTCCTGCTCTTTGCGCCCGACGGCGGTGTCGATCTGTTCCACGTGGTCGTGGGTGACCTTCTCCAGCTCCTTTTCGGCTCGCTCGAGCTCGTCGGCGGAGATCTCGCTGGCCTTCTCCGCCGTCTCCAGCAGCTTGCGGGCATCGCGGCGGGCGTTGCGCACGACGATACGGCCATCTTCGGCCATGTGCTTGACGACCTTCACGTACTCGCGCCGGCGCTCCTCGGTGAGCTGCGGCAACGAGATGCGGATCGACACCCCGTCGTTGCTCGGAGCGACACCGAGATCGCTGTCGCGGATCGCCCGCTCGACGGCTTCGAGCGACCCCCGATCGTGGGGCTTGATCAGCAGTTGCCGGGCTTCGGGCACCGAGATCGAGGCGATCTGTTGCAGCGGCACCAGCGCACCGTAGTAGTCGACCATGATCCGCTCGACCAGCGACGGGGTCGCCCGGCCGGTGCGTACCGTGGCGAACTGTGACTGGGTGTGCTCCACCGCCTTGCCCATCTTCTCCATGGCTTCCAACAAGGTCTCGTCGATCACGGCGCCCAGCGTACCCAGCCGGGCCGCGCGGCACGGACCACCACGCCCGCAACCAGGGTCGATGCGCGAACGACGCCGCTGGTCAGAGCTCGTGGACGAGCGTTCCCTCGCGCCCTCCTTGGACGATGCTGCGCAGCGAACCCTGCTTCGACATGTCGAACACGACGATCGGGATGCCGTTGTCGCGACAGAACGCGATGGCCGTGGCATCCATCACCTTGAGGTTCTTCGTCATCACCTCGAGGTAGCTGACCTCGTCGTACTTCGTCGCTGTGGCGTCGGACCGCGGATCAGCGGAGTACACACCGTCGACGCCCGAGTGAGTTCCCTTGATGACGACGTCGGCCTCGATCTCGGCGGCGCGCAAGGCGGCGGCGGTGTCCGTCGTGAAGAACGGGTTCCCGGTGCCGGCGGCGAAGATGACGACGCGGCCCTTCTCCAGGTGGCGAACGGCGCGGCGACGGATGTACGCCTCGGCGATGCGCGGCATCTCGATCGCGGACTGCACCCGGGTGTCCTGACCGAGCCGCTCGAGGGCGTCTTGGAGCGCCAACGCGTTCATCACCGTGCCGAGCATGCCGATGTGGTCGGACTGCGTCGCGTCCATCCCGCTGAGTGAACCCGTACGACCCCGCCAGAAGTTGCCGCCGCCGACGACCACGGCGACGTCGATCCCGAGGTTCTGCCGGAGGTCGACGATGTCGCGAGCGGTCGCTTCGATCGTCGCGCCGTCGAGACCCGTACCGGACGGGCCGGCGAGCGCCTCACCCGAGGGCTTGAAGACGATCCGCTTCCATCGGGGGGCGGTCGATTCGGCGGGCTGCTCGTCCATGTCGGGCCGCGACGTTACCCCACCCCCGGTCCGCACCAGCAACGCACCGCACCGGGTCGATGCGAGAAGTCAAGCAGCGGGGTGCTGAGCCGGGATCAGTTCGTCCGAGCGCAAGGCGCGCACGACCGACGTTGCCCTTTCGGCAACGAGGGAGTTGCGCAACGCAGCGATCGGGCGAACTGGCCCGGCTCAGGGCTCAGCCGATTTCGACTTGGGCAAAGTGAATGACGGTCGCGCCGCCCAGGAACTGGGTCACCGACTGCTTGTCGTCCTTCGCGTACGGCTGATCGAGGAGGGCGACGTCCTTGAAGAACCCGTTCATGCGACCCTCGACGATCTTCGGCAGCGCAGCTTCGGGCTTGCCCTCGTTGCGGCTGATGTTCTCGAGTGTGGCCCGCTCGGCTGCGATCACGTCGTCGGGCACGTCGTCGCGGCTGAGGTAGGTCGGCCGGGCGAACGCGATGTGCACGGCGACGTCGTGGGCCAGCTCCGGCGTGCCACCGGCGAGCTCGACCGCCACGACGTTGACGCCGCGGCCGCCCTGGATGTGCTCGTAGGTACCGATCACGTTGCCCGGCGCGGCTTCGATGCGCTGCACATCGCCGATACCGATGTTCTCCTTGAGCGTGACCTTGAGCTCGTCGATGTCTGCCGCCCGCTCGGCGACGGCGTCGGTGCCCTTCGCGGCGACGAGTGCCGCGAGCGTCGCGGCCTCGGCCTTGAACTGCTCGGAGCCCGCCACGAAGTCGGTCTCGGACTTCAATTCGACGATGGCCGCGACGTTGCCGTCGACGACGAGACTGACGACACCCTGGGAGGCGTCGCGGTCTTCGCGCTTGGCGCTCGCTGCGAGCCCCTTCTCACGCAGCCAGAGCTTGGCGGCTTCGATGTCGCCGTCGTTCTCCTCCAGCGCCTTCTTGCAATCCATCATCCCGGCGCCGGTCGCCTCGCGCAGCGCCTTGACGTCCTGTGCGGTGAATGCCATGGGATTCAGCTCTCCGTGTTCGTGTCGGTCGACGGGGTCTCGGTTTCGGCAGCAGGCGCCTCGGCAACCGGCGCCTCAACAGCGGGTGCCGCCTCGGCAGCGGGAGCGGCCTCGGCGACGGGCGTCGCGGCAGCAGGTGCCTCGACAGCGGGTGCCGCCTCGGCAGCGGGTGCCTCGGCAACCGGCGCCTCAACAGCGGGTGCCGCCTCGGCAGCGGGTGCCGCCTCGACGACCGGCGTCGCGGCGGCAGGCGCTTCGTCGTCGCCCTCGTCGGCAGCCTGCTTGGACGCCGCGAGACGGGCGTCGCGCTCGGCTTGCGCCTGTGCGGCGGCATCGCGAGCCGCAGCCTGGGCGGCGGCGAATGCGGCCTCCTCCTCGGGCGAGCGCTCGGGCGGAGCGACCGGGGCCGGGTTGCGCTTGTTGGCGATGAAGCGACCCTCTTCGACGGCGTCGGCGACCACGCGGGCGAACAAGCTGTTCGAGCGGATGGCGTCGTCGTTGCCCGGGATCGGATACTGCACGACTTCGGGGTCGACGTTCGTGTCGACGACGGCGACCACCGGGATCCCGAGCTTGTTCGCCTCGGTGACCGCGATGTGCTCCATCTTCGTGCTCGACACGAAGAAGGAGCACATCGCGG
>CAZQCP010000105.1:0-11186 GCA_964592115.1 uncultured Ilumatobacteraceae bacterium | reverse complement strand
CTGTCGCCGTGGGCGGTCGTGCAGTACCTCCTCGGTGGCGAGCTCGCCGACGGCACGGTCATCCTGCCGAAGTACGTCGGGCGGCAGCGCTTGGTCGAAGTCGCCGTGGCGACGTTGGCGACCGACCGCGCGCTGCTGTTGCTCGGTGTCCCCGGCACTGCCAAGACGTGGGTGAGCGAGCACATGGCGGCGGCGATCAGCGGCGATTCGACGCTGCTCGTGCAGGGCACTGCAGGCACGACCGAGGAGACCCTGCGCTATGGCTGGAACTACGCCCGCCTGTTGGCGGAAGGCCCGAGCGTGGCGGCGCTCGTGCCGGGACCGATCTACCGGGGCATGGAGCGGGGCGCGATCGTGCGCGTCGAAGAGCTCACGCGCATGCCCCCGGAAGTGCAAGATGCGCTCGTCACCGTGCTGTCCGAGAAGGTGCTGCCCGTTCCCGAGCTCGACACGGAGGTCGCCGCGGTCAGAGGGTTCAACGTGATCGCCACCGCCAACGATCGCGATCGGGGCGTCAACGAGTTGTCGAGCGCGCTCCGGCGGCGCTTCAACACCGTCGTCTTGCCGTTGCCGCCGACCGTCGACGAGGAGATCGCGATCGTCAGTCGGCGCGTCGCCGAGCTCGGCGCGGCGCTGGCACTGCCGGCGGTCCCGGCGGCTGCCGACGAGATCCGGCGCGTCGTCACGGTGTTCCGTGAGCTGCGCTCGGGCGCCACGCTCGACGAGCGGGTCAGCTTGAAGGTCCCGTCGGGGACGTTGTCGACGGCCGAGGCGATCTCCGTCCTCACCAACGGCGTGGCGCTCGCCGCCCACTTCGGCGACGGGCAGCTGCGGCCGTCCGACGTGGCCGGCGGCATCGTGGGAGCGGTCGTCAGCGACCCGGTACACGACAGCGTTGCGTGGCGCGAATATCTCGAGGTCGTCGTCAACGAGCGCAGCGGCTGGGAGGACTTCTACGAGGCCTGCCGCGCGCTCGACACGTGACCGAGCGCGACGACCCCTCGGGAGGCGGGTTGCACCTGTTCGGCGTGCGTCATCACGGCCCGGGGTCCGCGCGTTCGGTGGTGCAGGCGTTCGAGGCGATCTCGCCGGACATCGTGCTCGTCGAACTGCCCGCCGACGTGCAGCCGGCGTTGCGTTGGATCGGTGACGACGGCCTCGTTCCACCGGTCGCGGTGCTCGGATGGGCGGTCGCCGAGCCGGACCGTGCCGTGTTCGCGCCGCTCGCCCGCTTCAGCCCCGAATGGCAGGCGATCCGTTGGGCACTCGATCACGGCGTGGAGGTGCGGGCGATCGACCTTCCGTTGTCGACGACGCTCGCCGCGTCGCCGGAGGGAACGTCGTCAGCGGACGTGCTCTTCGACGGTGACGCACCGCTCGACCCGTTGGCGGCGCTCGCCGCGGCGGCCGACGACCCGGATCCGGAGCGGTGGTGGGAAGACGTCATCGAACACCGCGGCGACGGGCCTGCTGCATTTGCCGCCGTCGCCGAGGCGATGGTCGCAGTGCGGGCGGGCTCGGTGCCGTCGGCCCGCGAGGCGCGCCGTGAAGCCCACATGCGCCGAGCGATCCGCGTCGCTCGGCGCGAGGGCTTCGTCTCGGTCGCCGTCGTCGTCGGTGCCTGGCACGTGCCGGCGCTCGACCTCGATGGTGAGTACGGCGCGGTGGATGCGGTGCCGACGGCATCCGTCGACGCGGCGACGCTGCGCGGCATGACGCGCAGCGGCTCGAGGGTCAAGACGTCGATCGCCTGGGTGCCGTGGACGCATCGCCGCCTCGCCGCTGGGTCGGGCTACTCGGCCGGCATCGAGAGCCCCGGCTGGTATCGGCACGTGTTCGATCATCCTGGCCACGATGGCGTCGCCCGGTTCTTCGTCGACGCGGCCCGCCTTCTACGCGAGCGTGGCGACGACGCGTCGCCTGACCATCTCATCGCTGGCACGCGGCTCGCCGATGCACTGGCCACGATGCGCGGACGTCCGCGCCCCGGACTCGGGGAGGTGCTCGATGCTGCCGACGCGGTGATGGGTGGACTCGACGTGATCCGTCGGCAACTGGTCGTCGGCGACGCCATCGGCTCGGTCCCCGACGGCGCCCCGCAGGTGCCGCTCGCCCGTGATGTCGCTCGCGCCCAGAAGTCCGCCCGGCTGACGCCGAAGGCCGACGTCACGACCGTCGAGATCGACGTCCGCACGCCGACCGGACTGCGCAAGTCGCAACTGCTGCACCGCCTCGCTGCGCTCGGAGTGCCGTGGGGCAGCGTCGTGGAGGGTCGTGGCTCGTCGGGCACGTTCCGCGAAACGTGGGAGCTGCGTTGGGAGCCGGAGTGGTCGGTGCGGCTCATCGAGCGTGCCGGCTACGGCACGACCCTCGAGTCCGCCGCGACTGCCCGCTTGCTGGAACGCGCCGTGGCGACCGACTCGGTGACCCTGCTCGTCGGCGTGATCGAGTCGGCGCTGTTCGCCGGCCTCCACGGTGCCGTCGAGTCGGCAGTCTCGCGATTGGCGACGCGGGCAGCGACCGATCCCGACATCGGCCAGTTGCTCGATGCGCTGCCGCCGCTCACCGCGGCGCTGCGCTACGGCGACGTCCGCGGAACCGACGCTCGATCGCTGCGTGCCGTCGTCGACGGGATGATCGCGCGCGTCCTGGCCGGGCTCAGCGCCGCCGCACGCTCGCTCGACGACGACGCGGCCGCCACGTTCGTGCAGCGCCTCGCCGGACTCCAGGGTGCTCTGGCGGTGATCGACCATCCGGCCCGCCATCGCGGTCTGCCGGCCGTGCTCGTCGACCTCGCCGTCGGCGCCGGGCACGGCCTCGTGCAGGGTCGCGCCACCCGTCTGTTGCACGACGCCGGCACGTGGTCGGTCGACGCCGTTGAGCGTCGCCTGTCACGGGCACTGTCGGGCGGCACGCCCCCCGCCCGCGGCGCAGCGTTCGTCGAGGGGTTCCTCGCCGGGTCGGGGGCCGTGATCGTGCACGACGAGGAACTGCTGGCGGTGCTCGACGGCTGGGTCGCATCGCTCACACCCGAGTCGTTCGACGCCGTGGTGCCGCTGCTGCGACGGACGTTCGGTGCCTTCGAGCCGGCCGAGCGTCGACAACTGATGACACTGCTCGCCGGCCAGGGAGCACCACGTAGCGGTGGCTTCGGAGATGAGGTCGATCCGCGTCGCGCCGAGCTGGCGCTGGTCACGGTTCGCCAGATGCTGGGCCTCGCCGCCGATGAGGTGGCGTCGTGACCGGACCGGTGGCGAGCGGAGGAGCCGTCGTGCCGCGGGTGTCGGAGCCGGAACGGTTGCGGCGATGGCGGATGCTGCTCGGCGGGGCCACCGACGACGTGTGGCGCGACGCTGGGGCAGCGCACGCGGATGCGGACGCTGCCAGGCAGGGGTTGCAGGGCGATGCGGCGCGCATCGATGCCGCGCTCGGCGCGCTGTACGACCGTGACGAACCCGGTGCCCGCCCGCGACGCGGCGGTAGCCGTGCCGGAGGGCTCGGACGGTCGAAGCCCGGCGTCGTGCGATGGCTGGGCGACATCCGGCGCTACTTCCCGACGCCGGTCGTGCAGATCCTCCAGCGTGATGCCGTCGAGCGCCTCGACTTGCGCCAGCTGCTGCTCGAACCTGAGCTTCTCCAGAGCGTCGAGCCCGACATCCGTCTCGTCACGTTGCTCGTCGAACTGAATCGACATCTGCCCGACGAGACACGTGCGACCGCGCGAGCGGTCATCGCCGCGGTGTTGGCCGATCTCGAGCGACGCCTCACCGACACCACACGCCAGGCCGTGCGCGGTGCCCTCGCCCGGGCCGTCCGCACGCGGCGCCCGCGGCCGGGCGACATCGACTGGCCGTCGACGATCTCGGCGAACCTGCGCCACTGGATCCCCGAGTACGGCACGCTCGTCCCCGAGCGGCTCATCGGCCACGGACGGCGCCAGCGCAGCCTCGCCAAAGACGTGATCATCGCCGTCGATCAGTCGGGGTCGATGGCCGACAGCGTCGTGTACGCCTCGCTGTTCGGCGGGGTGCTGGCCCAGCTCCCTGCGCTGCGCACCAGGTTCGTCGCCTTCGACACGGCGGTCACCGATCTCACGCCATTCCTCCACGACCCCGTCGAGGTGTTGTTCGGTGTGCAACTCGGGGGTGGTACCGACATCGCCGGGGCACTGCGCTACTGCCGACGCCTGGTCGAACGGCCCCGCGACACCGTGCTCTTCCTCGTCAGTGACCTGTTCGAAGGCGGCAACGGCGCGGCGCTGCATCGCGAGGTCGCGGAGATGGTCGGGGCGGGCGTCGGTGTGGTCGTGCTGCTGGCGCTCAGCGACGAGGGTGCGCCCGCGCACGACCATGAGCACGCCGCCGCCCTGGCGGCGCTCGGCGCCACGGTGATGGCAACGACGCCCGACGAGTTCCCGGCGGTCCTCGCGGACGCGCTCCGGTGACGTTGTCGTGAATGGCTCGCCGTCACGTCGCGGGCGCTAGCGTTTGGGCCGTCATGGGTCAGATGGTCGCCGTCACCGAGAAGCCGAGCGCCTCACGCGGCGTGGTCCGCTTCGAGCTCAACCGCACGCTGACCGGCATGGGTCACGAGCACTTCGCCAGCGCCGACGATGCGTACGGCAACACGCCCTCCGATGTGCTCGCACAGCGGATGTTCGCTACCGGCCAGGTCGCTGCGGTGCACGTGTACGCCAACATGGTCACCGTCGACCTCGCCAAGGGGCACGGGTCCGAGGGCCTCTCGGACATCGTTCGCGAGCTGTACCAGTACTGGAAGCCCGGCGTCGAACCGCCGACGTTCGAGGATCTCCAGCCCGAAGAACCTGCCATCGCTGGTGGCGGCGGCGATGCAGCTGCGAGTGGCGGCGACGACGCGTTGTCGCGTGCTGCACAGCTCGTGCCGGCGCACCTGCTCGAACGCGGTCGCGCGGGCCGCGAGCGCTGGAACGCCAAGAGCGCCTGAGCAAACAAGCAGCGGGACCGGGACGGGCCCCTGGGTGTTGCTTATTCACCCACTCATTGGCTGACCGAACATGTGTTCGGTAGGATGGCCGGATGGCGACCCCTTCCGGTGCGGTGGATCTGGCAGCACTCGGTGATGCGGTGGGGCCGCTCGCGCTGGCGGGTGAGCGGTTGCTCCCGGTGCCCGACTCCCTTGCCGACCTGTTTCCCGAAGGCGGTCTCGTCCGCGGGCGCACCGTCGTCTGCGACGGTACGGCAGCGACCACGCTCGCGTTGACGCTCGTCGCCCCGGCGATCGTCGGTGGCTCGTGGCTGGCGATGGTCGATCTGCCCACGATCGGCCTCGATGCCGCCCGCGAGCTCGGCGTTGCGCTGGAGCGTGTGGTGGGGATCCACACGGGAGGCGGGAACGTCGATGCCACAACTGCCAGCGGTACTGCCTCGGCGCGAGCTCGGCGGTGGCCCGAGGTGGTGGCAGCCGCAGCCGACGGCTTCGACGTCGTCATCGCTTGCGCCCCCCACGACGTCTCGCCATCGGTGGCCCGAACGGTCGTGGCGCGCATCCGCCAGCGAGGAGTTGTGCTGATCCTGCTCGGCGACCCCGCCGGCATCCCCATCGACGGTGTGCTGCGTGCGTCGACGGAGGCGTGGTCCGGGCTGGGCGACGGGCACGGCCATCTGCGCGAGCGGCGACTGACGGTCGAAGCGTCCGGCCGACGGATACCTGGTCGCCGTTCGTGCCACGTGGCGCTCCCCGCACTCCCCGCGTCCGTCGCCGTGGGGCCACCGGCCGCATGAGGTTCGAGGGGTCCAGGTTCGAGGGGTCCAGGTCCGAGGCAGTGCCGTCGCCCCCTCGCCTCGTCACCGTCTGGTTCCCGGAGTGGCCCGTCGTCGCTGCTGGGTTGCCTGCGGACATCCCTGCCGCGGTGATGCACGCCAACCGCGTCGTTGCGAGGACTGCGGCGGCCGCCTACGACGGTGTGGTCGTCGGCCAACGCCGACGTCAGGCCCAGCGATGCTGCCCGGGCATCACGCTGGTGGACCGAGATGTCGACCGTGATGCCCGCGAGTTCGAGTCGGTGGTGCGGGCTGTCGGCGAGATCTCGCCGCGCCTCGACGTGGTCGAGCCCGGGTGGATCAGCTTCGCCACGCGAGGGCCGTCGCGGTACTTCGGCGGAGACTCGGCTTTGGTGGAGCACCTCGCCGACCGGCTGGCCGAGATCGGTCCCACTGCTCCCGGGGCTGTGCAGCCGGGCATCGGTGTCGCCGACGGCCGTTTCGCCTCTGGGGTCGCCGCCCGCCTGGCAGTGCCCCGCGGTGCGCCGATGCTCGTCGATCCGGGTGGTTCGCCGGCGTTCTGTCGCCATCTGCCGATCGGTTGGTTGCAGATCCTCGGCGAGGCGGAACCCGAGCTCGTCGAGCTGTTCGCCCGATTGGGTCTGCGGCGACTCGGCGATCTGGCCGCGCTCCCACCGGCCGACGTGCTCGGCCGTTTCGGGCATCCCGGCATCCACGCCCACCGCCTCGCCGCAGGCGACGACGAACGACCGGCGGGCACGAGCGATCCGCCGGTGCAGCGTCGGCTCGACCACTTGCTCGGCGACCCCGTCGAGCAGACCGGGGCGGTCGTCTTCGTCGCCAAGCAGCTCGCCGACGAGCTCGCCGCGTCGCTGGCCGAGGAAGGTCGTGTGTGCACTCGCCTCGTCGTGCTCTTGGAATCCGAGCACGGGGAGCGCTCCGAGCGCTCGTGGTACCGCGCCGACGGGATGACCGCGTCGGCGATGGTCGAGCGGGTGCGCTGGCAGCTCGACGCGTGGATCAACCTGCCGCGGGGAAGTGATGCCGCGATGACCAGCGGCATCACGCTGGTGCGGCTGACGCCGGAGGAGGTGCGTGGCGACGACGGTCACCAGCTCCGGCTCTGGGGTGGACAGACCGAAGCAGATCGCCAAGCGGGACGGGCGATCGCCCGGCTGACGACATTGACGTCGGAGCAGGCGGTCACCGTGCCGGTCTGGCGTGGAGGGCGGTTGGCGGCCGACCGGTACAGGTGGGTGCCGGCGACGATGGTCGATCTCGAGCACCGCTCGGTCGGACCCTCGCCGAACCACCCGACCGTGCGCCACCGTGCCCGCACGGCTGCCGCCGCGGGAACGGATCTCGGGTCAGGGCCGTGGCCCGGTGCGCTGCCGCCGCCATCGCCGGCGAGCGTGTTCGCCGATCGCCGACCGGTCGAGGTGCTCGACGAGCGTGGCGAGCCGGTGCGGGTGAGCGCCCGCGGGGTGGTGTCGGCCGCCCCGGCGGCGGTGCGCTTGCCTCCCGACCTCGATGCGTCGGGTGGCTTCTGCCCGATCGTCGCCTGGGCCGGGCCCTGGCCGGTGGAGGAGCGGTGGTGGGATCCCGGGCGTGCCCGCCGCGTGGCCCGCTTCCAGATCATCGTGACATCCGACGCGTCGACGGGCCAGGACGCGTTCCTGGTCGAGGTCGAGCATCAACGCTGGTGGATCAGCGCCCGCTACGACTGATGGTTCAGACGGCGGTGGCGAGGCCGAAGGGGTGCGAGATCTCCAGCTGGTCGGTGACGTCGTTGGCGAGGCGGAAGCCGACCCCGCGCACCGTGTGGATGATCTTCAGCGCGGGGGCTGCCTTGTCGAGCTTGCGGCGCAGGTTCGACAAGTGGACGTCGACGACGTGATTGTCGCCGACCCACGTCGGGCCCCAGACGGCGTCGAGCAGATCCTCGCGGGTGCACACCTCGGTCGGGCGGCGACACAGCTGCTCGAGGAGGGAGAACTCGATGCGCGTCGTCGCCACCTCTTCGTCGTCGATCCGCACCTCGCGGCGGCCCAGGTCGACCGTCAGCGGGCCGAGGTTGAGCGTCGAGGCGAGTGGGCTGTCCAACCGGGTGCGCATCTGGCGCGGCCGACGCAGGAGTGCATAGCAGCGAGCCGTGAGCTCCTCGGCGGTGATCGGCACGGACACGGCATCGTCGGCACCGGAGTGCAACGCGGCCGCCCGAGCACGGTGGGCGCCTTCGTCGGTGATGCAGATCAGGTACTGCTCGCTCGACTCGCGGAGGCGCTCGTGGAGCGGCCGCCCGTCGGGGGAGCGCAGGCGGGAGCACACGATCAACACGTCCGGGGAGAACGATTCGGCGAGCATGATCGCCGCCTCACCGTCCGTCGGAGCGCTCACGCTGAACCCCGCAGATCGCAAGCCGGCGACGCTGTTCCGGCGCAGGTCCGGGTCGTCGACTGCGATCAGGATTCGTGGTGCGATGTTGTAGTCGTTGTCCATGTGGTTTGGGTCCGCCAGAGTTCGCCCGGTCGATCTTGTGTTGCCCTTGGTATCGGTCCCGGCGATGGGGAACTCAAGGGGATTTCATGAGAAATCACATCGGTGTCGTTTGATTCGCGGGTGCTACACCGTGGGAATGGCCGACATCGATGACTCCATCCGGGTCCGGATCCGCACCGCGGTGGCGTCCCGGCAGACGGTCGACGACCGTGAAGCACAGTCGGTCGAGCGGTTCCTCGCGGCGTACGACGCGCTCGATGACCCCTTCGATCAAGAGCGCGATTCCGTGCACGTCACCGGGTCCGGGATCGTGGTCGGTCCGCGTGGTGTGGTGCTGCTCGAACACAAGCGGTTGGGGATCTGGCTGCAACCCGGCGGGCACATCGATCCGGGCGAGACCCCGTGGGAGGCGGCGCTGCGCGAGTGCCGAGAAGAGACCGGGCTCGACGTGCGCTTCGCTGCCAACGGGCAGGTCGACGGGTTTCCTGCGCTCGTGCACGTCGACGTCCACGATGGCGGACGTGGGCACACGCATCTCGATCTGCGCTACCTGATCGACGGTGGCGACGCCGACCCCGCGCCGCCGGAAGGTGAGAGCCAGAACATCGGGTGGTTCACCTGGGACGCGGCGATCGCCCTCGCCGACCCTGGCCTGCGCGGCGCGCTCCTCGCCCTCCGCCCGTGACGTGATGTGACGTGCCGGTACATTTGACGGGGAACGAACGTATGTTCGATACTGGGTCGGATGGGGTTCAACAACCCGTCGTGGACGTGGAAGGAACTGGAAGCCGCGCTGTCGGGGCGCACGGGTCGAGATGGGCGCGCCCCGGGAAGCCCATCGTGGAACGCGGGCGGTGACGGTCCGGCCTGGAGCCGCAAGCGCCAGCCGTTCCAGGCGCCGCCGAACCTCAGCCCCGACTCCCACTCCCACGCCGCCGTTCCGTACGCCGAGCTGCACTGCCACTCCAACTTCTCGTTCCTCGACGGTGCTTCCCACCCCGAGCAGCTGGCGACCGAGGCCGCCCGCCTCGGTCTCGAAGCGTTGGCGATCACCGACCACGACGGCCTCTACGGCATCGTCCGCTTCGCCGAGGCGGCCAAGGTGGTCGGATTGCCGACCGTGTTCGGCGCCGAGATCGGGCTCACCGCCCGTGGTGGCGAGCTGCTGACCGACCGCGTCGCCCGCTCCGAAGCCGACACCGTCGCTCAGGTCGCCACCGGACAGGTGCCCGACTCCAAGGCCCCTGACCCGCCCGGCGTGCATCTCCTCGTGCTCGCCGACGGCCCGACCGGCTACGCCCGCCTCGCCAGGGCACTCAGCGTTGGCCACCTCGCGGGGGAGAAGGGGGCGCCGCAGTTCTCGTTCGTGGACCTCGCCGATGCACTCGCCGGCCACGCCTGGGTGTTGACCGGATGCCGCAAGGGTGCGGTCCCCGCAGCGGTGGCCGCCGGAGATCTGTCGCGGGCGCGCCGCGAGCTGCAGCGACTGGTCGACGCGTTCGGGCGTGACCGTGTGCTCGTCGAGTTGTGGGATCACGGCCACCCGCTCGACTCCGATCGCAACGACGCCCTCGCCGCGCTCGCCCAGGCCGAAGGCGTCGACGTGGTGGTGACGAACAACGTCCACTACGCCACGCCAGCCGAACGCAAGCTGGCGACGGCGCTCGCTGCCGTGCGCAGCCGCCGCAGTCTCGAACAGGTCGATGCCTGGCTGCCCCCGTGCGCCGGTGCTCACCTGCGCTCCGGCGCCGAGCAGCAGCTCCGCTTCCGGCGCTTCCCGGGTGCGGTGGAGCGGGCGGCAGAGATCGGTCGGGCTGCCGCGTTCGACCTGTCGCTCGTTGCACCCAACCTGCCACCGTTCCCCTGCCCGCCACATCCCGAGGGGCGGCCGATGACGGAGATGGAGTACCTGCGCGTGGTCACCGCCGAAGGGGCGCGGCGGCGCTACGGCGAGCGACCATCGGGACACGAGCACGTCGACGACCACCTGGCCCTCCGCGACCGGGCGTGGCGCACGATCGACCACGAGCTCGCCTTGATCGATCAGCTCGACTTCGCCGGGTACTTCCTCGTCGTGTGGGACATCGTCGAGTTCTGCCGACGGTCGAACATCTTCTGTCAGGGGCGCGGCAGCGCCGCCAACTCGGCGGTCTGTTACGCCCTCGGGGTCACCGCTGCCGATGCCGTGTCGCTGAACCTGCTCTTCGAGCGCTTCTTGTCACCGGAGCGGGACGGGCCGCCGGACATCGACATCGACATCGAGAGCGACCGTCGCGAGGAGGTGATCCAGTACGTCTACGAGCGCTACGGCCGCCATCACACGGCGCAGGTCGCCAACGTCATCACGTACCGGGCGCGTTCGGCGGTGCGTGACATGGCCAAGGCACTGGGCTACGAACCGGGGCAACAAGACGCCTGGGCGAAGCAGGTCGACGGGTGGGGGACGGTCGCGTCGACGGCCGCCCAACCGGACCGCACCGTGCCTGACCAGGTGCTCGATCTCGCCGGGCAGCTGGAGGACGCGCCACGTCATCTCGGCATCCATTCGGGTGGGATGGTGATCTGTGATCGGCCCGTCGTCGAGGTGTGCCCGGTGGAATGGGGGCGGATGGATCGGCGGTCGGTGTTGCAGTGGGACAAGGACGACTGCGCCCGCACCGGCCTCGTGAAGTTCGACCTGCTCGGGCTCGGGATGCTCTCGGCGCTGCACTACGCCGTCGATCTCGTACGTGAGCACCGCGGCTACGAGATCGACCTGGCGACGCTTCCTCAAGACGACGACGTGTACGCGATGTTGTGCCGCGCCGACACCGTCGGCGTGTTCCAGATCGAGTCGCGGGCGCAGATGGCGACGTTGCCCCGCCTCAAGCCGCGCCGGTTCTACGACCTCGTCGTCGAGGTCGCCCTGATCCGCCCCGGTCCGAT
>CAZQCP010000104.1:1592-11222 GCA_964592115.1 uncultured Ilumatobacteraceae bacterium | reverse complement strand
CCAACGCATCCGGCGTGCACATCGATCCGACGGTGTGGAACCAGGCAGATGGCTTCAGCACGAACACACCGATCCTCACCCACGTTGCCGATCTCGACCCGGTGGGCTCCGCGCTCCCGAGTTGGACCGACCTCGGCGCGTCGCTCGACGACGACGCCACGGTCGTGCTCGTCGACACATCGACCGGCGAGCGCATCCCGCTCTGGGCCGAACCCGATGTCGACGCCGCCGAACCGAACGAGCGGCTGCTGGTCATCCACCCAGCGGTGAGCCTCGATCCAGCCACGACGTACGTGGTCGGGCTGCGCGGGCTCGTCACCACGGTCGGCGAGCCGGTCGTTCCATCGGCCACGTTCATCGCCCATCGCGATCGGCTCGCCACTCAGTTCCCGGAGATCGAGGGCCGTCGCGGCGACATGGAGGCCGGCTTCGCCGCGCTCGCCGCAGCAGGCGTCGACCGCGCCGACCTGCAACTCTCCTGGACGTTCACGACCGCGAGCACCGGCTCCGTCACCGCGGACATCTTGCACATGCGCGACGAGACCCTCGGCGGTCTCGGCCGGTTCGCGCCCGAGTACGAGATCACGGACGTCACCGATGCGCCCGAACCCGGCATCGCTCGCCTCGTGGAGGGCACCTACAGCGTGCCCAACTACCTCACGGGCGACGGCGGGCCCGGCGAGACGCTGGCGCGGGGTGGCGACGGTCTGCCCATGGCCCACGACATCCTCAAGTCGCCGTTCGCGTGCGTCGTCGCCGACAGCGTCGTTGCCGGCCGGACACCGGCACACGCCGTCCTGTACGGCCACGGCCTGCTCGGGTCGCACCACGAGGTCGACGCCGGGAACATCGTGGCGATGTCGAACGAGCACCGTGCGCTGTACTGCGCGACGAAGTGGGCCGGCTTCAGCGACGACGACATCCCGACTGCCATCGCCGCACTCACGGACCTGTCGAGCTTTCCCGCCTTCACCGACCGGATGCTGCAAGGGTTCGTCAACCAGATGGTCCTCGCCCGGCTGATGCTTGCCGACAACGGCCTCGTCGTCGAGCCGGCCTTCCAGTGGCAGAGCGGACCGCGGGCGGGTCGGCCGCTGTACGACCGGTCCGAGGTCGTCTACGACGGCAACAGCCAGGGAGGGATCATGGGGATGGCGCTCGCTGCGCTGTCGCCCGACATCGAGCGCGCCGTGCTCGGTGTCGTCGGGATGAACTACTCGACGCTGCTCCCCCGTTCGGTCGACTTCGACGCGTTCGAGACGATCTTCGTGCCGTCGTACCCGAGTGCGCTCGACCGGGCGTTGGCGCTCGGCGTCATCCAGATGGTGTGGGATCGAGCAGAAGGGGCGGGGTACGTGCATCACCTCGTCGACGACCCACTGCCCGGCAGCACGGCGACCGACGTGCTCCTCCACGTGGCGTTCGGCGACTGGCAGGTGTCCGAGCTCACAGCGATGATCGCGGCGCGCACGGCCGGCATCCCCATCCATCGGCCGGTGACCGCTGACGACCGCAGCCGCGAGGTCGAGCCCGGATGGGGCATCGACACGCTGGACTACGACGACGCCACGTCCGCACTCGTGGTCTGGGATTCCGGCTCCGATCCGATCCCGGTCGAGCCGGTGCCACCGTCCACCTCGCGCGATCCGCACGGGGATCCGCGCAACGACGTCGATGTCCGACGCCAGAAGGCCGCCTTCCTCTTCGACCGCGAGCTCGTCGACGTCTGCGCCGGCGCCCCCTGCACCGCCCACCCCCGCTGACGTTGCCCACCGATGAGATTCCTGCGCGACACGTGCACGCGAAACTCACCAGTCACAGCAGCACCCATCCACCGATGAGATTCCTGCGCGACACGTGCACGCGAAGCTCACCGATGGGGCGCGGTCCTGGCGCGCCCGCGCGGTCAGAGGGCGGCGAGGCGGAGGAGGTCGGCGGCGACGGTCTGGTAGATGAGGTTGGCGCCGGGCTTGTACACGTGGACGCCGTCCCAGCGGTAGCCGAGGTCGGTGGCGATCGCCTCGTCGGCGCACCACGCATCGGGACCGTCGACGAACTGCACTCGGGCCTCCGGGCCGGTCCCGTACGAGGCGGCGACCTGACGGAGGAGGTCATTGAGGTGGGCGATCCGGGCGTCGTCGCCACGCTCGGGGAGCGCCGGGACGCCAGCGCCCTCGACGTCCTTCGGGCGCATGCACGGCACCTCCAACAAGCCGACCGCGGCGCCCTCGGCGAGCATCGCGTCGACGCCCGAGCGCACGTTGTCCATGAACAGCGCGTCGGCTTGTGGCGTGTCGAACGTGTACGTCGTGCCGTCGACGACGACGTCGAACACGTCCCACGCGCCGATCACCACGAGCGCCACGTCCGTGCCTGACGCCGCTTCGGCCCACTCCTCTTGCCAGTCCTGGCAGATCGAGAAGTTGTTGCGGAACGACCGAGTGCTGCGCACGCTGCCGGCGTCGTACACGCTGCACCCGTCGACGGCACCGTTGACGACCCGCGGGAACACACCCTCGATGCCGTCGGGGAGGTTGATCGCCAGCGCGTTCGCCTGTGAATCGCCGACGATCGCGACGTTCGCCGACGGTGCAGGAGCGACCGGTGGATCGGTCACGACCGGTGTCGTGTCGGCGAGAGCCGCATCGTTCGGCGCGACCGATTCCGTTGCCGCCGCGTCCGCTGGATCGTCGACGAGATCGACTGGCTGGCCGGTTGCCGCGTCGACATCGAACACCGCGTCGCCACCACCCTCGAATCGGTTGAACTCGTCGACGTTGACGTAGAACACGAGGAGCGCGACACCGACGAAGGCCCCAGCGCCGAGCGGCCAGTAGGTGATGGTCGACCGGTCCTTCCACCAGCGGCCGACGATGCCGATGCGCACGGGCGTCTCCAGCCAGCGATACGACGCCTCGGCAACGGCGACCGACAACATCATCGCCCACACGAACCGCCACACCGACCCGTGGGTGGCGCCGACGACCACGAAGATCGGCCAGCTCCACAGGTACAGGCCATAGCTGCGCTTGCCGACCTCGACGAGCGGCGGCCAACTCATGATGCGCCGGAACCCGACAGCGGCCGGGTGCACGGCCACCATCACCGCCACGAGCGACAGGAGCGACACGAGCGGCAGCACCCACCGGTAGATGTACGGCTCGGTGAGCACGGCTACGGCAGCGGCACAGCCGAGCATCGCCACCGCCGCGGCGCCGACGGGATCGAGGATGCGACCGGCAGGTGCGTCCGCGGCGCGAGCGGCACGCCACGGGCGCCACCAGAACGCGGCGCCCGCGCCGAGCAGCAGTCCGGCCGAGCGGGTGATCGTCGACAGGTACAAGAAGTTGGTGCGGTCGACACCGTCGAAGGCGCCGGGTGGGCCACCGAGTGGCGTCGGCAGGCGAGCCTGGATCCACCACATGTAGATCCACACGACGACCGCGGCGCCGACGATGATCACGCCGACCGTGTGGCGCGGCAGGCGGATCCGCATGAGGGCGATGAACACGAGGGGCCAGATCAGGTACCACTGCTCTTCGACGGCGAGGCTCCACAGGTGGCGCAGCATCGACGGGTCACCCGCGAAGTACGGGACGTTGCCGAGGATCTGGCCCCAGTTGTTGACGTAGAAGATCGACCACACGACCTCGCGACGAACCTGGGAGCGTTGTTCGGCCGAACCCCAGAGCGCGGTCCAGACGGCGACGGCGAGGAGCACCGCGGCGAGCGCGGCGAACAGCCGGCGGGCGCGGCGGTGCCAGAAGTGGCGCAACGACACCCCGCCCGTCCGCTCGTGTTCGTCGAGCAGCAGCGACGTGATCAGGAATCCCGACACGACGAAGAACACCTCGACGCCGAAGAACCCGCCGTGCATCCACGAGAACCCGGCGTGGTAAAGCAACACGACCCCGACCGACAGCGCCCGCAGCCCATCGAGCGACGGCTGGTACCCCATCGCCGGGAACTCATGCAACGGTTGGGGACGGGCCCCAGCCGTTGCTTCTTTTCCACAGGCCGCACCCGCCGCGCCGGCTCCCGCCCGACCTACCTCACCCGCCTCACCCCCGGCGACCGGGTCGAGCGTGTCGGTCACCGTCGGAGCGACGTCCCGTCGCGGGTCGTCTCGACCGTCCACCCATCGGCCTGCAACTCGGCGCGCAGCGCGTCCGCGGACGCGTAGTCCTTCGCCGCCCGCGCGTCGTCGAGCGCCTTCGCCTTCACCGTCGCTGCGGCAAGCTGCGCATCGTCGACGTCGGCCGCAGCGCCGAGCACGAGGCCGAACGTGTCGGCGATCTCGTGAGCGGCGGCAACGAGCGACGGCGCCGCCGAATCACCCGCGTCGAGCGCGGCGTTGGCGCGCCGCACGGTGTCGAACAGCAGGGCGGTCGCCCGTGGCGTATCGAGATCGTCGTCCATCGCCGCCCGGAACTCGGCGAGCACATCGGCGTCGGGATCGGCCCCGGCGCCCGCGACCCCAGCGGTCCGTGCAGCGAACGCGTCGAGGCCGGCGAGCGACTTCACCGCGGCGTCGATGTTGTCCTGGGTGATCTTGACCGGGCTGCGGTAGTGCGACTGCAACAGCACCATGCGGTAGGCCCGCGGGTCGTAGAGCTCGATGAGATCGACGAGGTTCGAGACGTTGCCGAGGCTCTTCGACATCTTCTCGCCCTCGGCGTCGACGACGAACCCGTTGTGCATCCAGTGGTTGGCGAAGCGCTTGCCGAGCGCGACGGCCTGGGCGCGCTCGTTCTCGTGGTGTGGGAAGCGCAGGTCCTGGCCACCGCAGTGCAGGTCGAAGCCCTCGCCGAGCAGGTCGAGGCTCATCACGACGCACTCCGAGTGCCATCCGGGACGGCCCGGCCCCCACGGGGAGTCCCACTGCGGCTCGCTCGGCGTCGGTGGGTCGAACTCGAACTTCCACAGCGCGAAATCGGCCGGGTGCCGCTTGTTGTCGGCGCCGACGACATCACGATCGCCGCCCCCGGAGCGCATGTCCTCGAGCGACTGGTGGGCGAGCAGGCCATACCCCTCGACGGTCTCCACCGAGAGATAGACCCCGTCCTCGGTCACATAGGCCCGACCGAGGTCGACGAGCTGGCCGATCATCTCCACCATCTCATCGACGTACTCGGTCGCGTGGGGGACGTCGGTCGGCCGCTCGACGTTGATGCCGGCCATCGCCTCGAACCACACGCGCTCGCACTTCGTGGTGATGTCGTCCCACGGCCGCCCTTCGCGCACCGCCCGCTTGACGATGTTGTCCTCGATGTCGGTGATGTTCGACACGAGACGCACGTCGAGTCCGGTCCACGTGAGATAGCGGCGCAGGATGTCGTACACGAGCGTCGCCCGGCCGTGGCCGAGGTGCGGCGGGCCGTAGACGGTCGGCCCACACAGGTAGATGCTCACCTTCCCGGGCTCGCGCAGGGCGAGCTCGCGCACGGATCTCGTGGCGGTGTCGTAGAGGTGGAGCACGACCGACGAGTCTACGAGCACCCCCTCCCTCACCCCCGGCAAGTAACAGCGGGGCCCGTCCCCGGTGTGACTCGTTAGCCTCATCGCTCTATGGCGAACATCCCCGACAAGCCGACGCTCGACGGCATCGAGGACCGCTGGTCCGCCCAGTGGGAGCTCGATGGCACGTACCGCTTCGACGCGTCGGTAGGTCGTGACCAGGTGTTCTCCATCGACACGCCGCCGCCGACGGTCAGCGGGTCACTGCACGTCGGCCACGTGTTCAGCTACACGCACACCGATACGATCGCCCGCTTCCAGCGGATGCGCGGCAAGGCCGTCTTCTATCCGATCGGCTGGGACGACAACGGCCTGCCGACGGAACGCCGGGTCCAGAACTACTACGGCGTGCGGTGCGACCCGAGCCAGCCCTATACGCCCGGCTTCGAGCCACCGTTCCGCGGCGAGCCGCCGAAGAACCACCGGGCGATCCCGATCTCGCGTCCGAACTTCCTCGAGCTGTGCGACGAGCTCGTGGAGATCGACGAGAAGATCTTCGAGGAGCTGTTCACGCGGCTCGGCTTGTCGGTCGACTGGACGCTCAAGTACGCCACGATCGACGAACGCTCACGGCGCACCAGCCAGCGGGCGTTCTTACGCAACGTCGCCCGCGGCGAGGCGTACAGCCAGGAGGCGCCGACGCTGTGGGACATCGACTTCCGCACCGCTGTGGCCCAAGCGGAGATGGAAGACCGCGAGCGCCCGGGCGCGTACCACAAGATCGCCTTCGCCCGCGCCGACGGCAACGGCGCGATCGAGATCGACACGACGCGCCCCGAGCTGCTCGCTGCCTGCGTCGCGCTCGTCGCCCACCCCGACGACGAGCGCTACCAGCCGCTGTTCGGATCCACCGTGGTCACGCCCCTGTATGGCGTCGAGGTGCCGGTCGTCGCCCACGAACTGGCGCAGCCCGACAAGGGCACCGGCATCGCCATGATCTGCACGTTCGGCGACACGACCGACGTCACGTGGTGGCGCGAGTTGAACCTGCCGCTGCGGGCGATCATCGGGCGTGACGGGCGCATCTTGGCTGACGCGCCGACCGACGTCGACGCCGCGGCGTACGCAGCGATCGCCGGGCTGACCACCAAGCAGGCACAGACGAAGGTCGTCGAGCAGCTCGGCGAGGTCGGAGCGATGCTCGGCGAGCCGCGCCCGATCCAGCACCCGGTGAAGTTCTACGAGCGCGGCGAGCGCCCGCTGGAGATCGTCACCTCACGCCAGTGGTACATCCGCAACGGCGGTCGTGACGCCGATCTGCGCGCCGCGCTCGTCGCCCGCGGGCACGAGGTCACGTGGCATCCCGCGCACATGCGCCACCGCTACGAGAACTGGGTCGAGGGGTTGAACGGCGACTGGCTGGTCAGCCGCCAGCGGTTCTTCGGCATCCCGATCCCGGTCTGGTACCCACTCGACGAGCGCGGTGAGCCGCGCTACGACGAACCGCTCCTGCCCGACGAGTCGGTGCTGCCGATCGACCCGTCGACCGACGCGCCCCACGGCTACAGCGAGGAACAGCGCGGCAAGCCCGGTGGCTTCGTCGGCGATCCGGACATCTTCGACACATGGGCGACGTCGTCGCTGACGCCGGAGATCGCCGGGCATTGGGAGGACGGCGACGGCCTGTTCGAGCGCGTGTTCCCGATGGACATGCGTCCGCAGGGCCACGACATCATCCGCACATGGCTCTTCTCCACGATGACCCGCAGCCATCACGAGTTCGACTGCGCGCCGTGGACGAACGCCGCGCTGTCGGGATGGATCCTCGACCCCGACCGCAAGAAGATGTCGAAGTCGAAGGGCAACGTCGTCACTCCGATGGGCCTGTTCGACGCGTACGGCACCGACGCCGTGCGGTACTGGGCCGGTTCGGCGCGGCCTGGCGTCGACACGGCCTTCAGCGAGGAGCAGATGAAGGTCGGGCGCAAGCTCGCCAACAAGCTGCTCAACGTCACCAAGTTCGTGCTCCAGTTCGGCGCGCCCGCAGGCAACGCTGCCCTCGATGGGGGCACGCTCGCCGAGACGGTCAGCGACCCCATCGACCGCTCGATGCTCGCGAAGCTGGACGATGTCGTCGCCGAGGCCACCGAGGCGTTCGCCGGGTTCGACTACGCCCGCGCCCTGGAGCGCACCGAGGCGTTCTTCTGGTGGTTCTGCGACAACTACGTCGAGCTGGTGAAGGGTCGCACATACGACGAGTCGCGTCCCGACGCGGCCGACTCGGCCAAGCGCGCCCTGCGCCACACGCTCGATGTGTTACAGCGGTTGTTCGCGCCGATCCTGCCGTTCGCCGCAGAGGAGGCGTGGAGCTGGTGGCACGACACGAGCGTCCACCGCGCATCGTGGCCGACGCCGCTGCGCGCTGCCGGATCCGATCCAGTCGGCGACCCGGCGCTCGCCGACGCGACGGTCGAGGTGCTCGCCCAGGTTCGCCGCGCCAAGACCGAGGCCAAACAGAGCCAGCGGGCGGAGGTGGCCGCGCTCGTGGTCAGCGCGCCCGCAGCACTCCACGTCGCACTGGAAGCGGGACGGGCCGACCTCGTCGACGCCGGCTCGGTGCGCCTCTTCGAGCTCGTCGACGGCGACACGCTGTCGACGACGGTCACGCTGGCCTGAGCCGACACCGCTCGGTCCTGCCGGTAACGTCCAACGGTCATGAACGACGCGCCCGACGACGACCCCGCGTCGACCACGCCTCCGCCTCCACTCCCTCCGCCGTCGACATCACCTCCGCTGATCGCTGACCCCGACGTCAGTGCGAAGGCGAAGGCGAAGCGGGTGCGTCGCACGTGGCCGCAGCGGATGCTGATCGTCGCCGCGTTCGTCATGGCGTTGGGATCGTTCGGTGCGGCTGGCGCGCTGTACGCCGGACAGCGGATCGTCGAGGATCGGAACCTCGGTCCGGCGATCATCGACCCGACCGGCGGCGAGGGCCGACCCGACCTGATCATCGACGGCGCGAACGCCGATGGGGCCGTCGACACCGCGCCACCTGCGACGTTCCCCGACGCCGAGCCCGGGGCCAAGAACTTCCTGATCACCGGCGCCGACAACAACTCCTGCGTCGACCCCGACTCGCCGTACGCGCCCGCGTTCGGCGACCGCAGCGGCTTCGGCGAACGCAGCGACACGATCATGATGTGGCGGGTCAACCCGGCGACGTCGCAGGTCGCCGTGCTGTCGTTCCCCCGCGACCTCTGGGTCGACATCGCCGGCACGTCGCGCTCGGGACGGATCAACGAGGCCTACGAGCGCGACAACCCACAGAAGCTGATCGACACGATCTACCAGAACTTCGGCATCCTTGCCGACCACTGGGTCCAGGTCGACTTCTGCGCCTTCCGCACACTGGTCGACGCCGTCGGCGGCGTTGCCGTGCCGTTCGACACGCTCGTCCGCGACCCGAACACGGGGCTCAACGTGACCGAGCCCGCCTGCTTCACGTTCGACGGCGACCATGCGCTGGCCTACGTCCGCTCCCGCAAGCTGGAGTATCTCGACGAGTCGGGGAACTGGAAGCAGGATCCCACCTCGGACCTCGGACGCATCTCGCGCCAGCAGGACTTCCTCCGCCGCACCGTGTCGCGCCTGTTGTCGCGGGGCTTCTTCGATCCCAGCGTCGCAGGCGGTCTGATCGAGACGCTGACGGAATACGTCACCAACGACCAGGACCTGACGACGCGCAAGATGCTCGAGTTCGCCGGCGTGATGAGCCGGGTCGACCCGACGCAGATCACGACGTACCAGATCAATGCCGTCCGGCGGATCATCAACGGCAACGACGTGCTCGAGCCGGCGATCAAGGGCGACAACATGCAGGCGGTGCTCGCCGTGTTCCGCGGCGAGGCGACGCTCACCGACGCTCCCGAGCAGGTGCTCGGCGAAGGGAGCGCGACGTCGGTGCCCGCGACTCCGGCACCTTCGGACACCGGGCCACCGTCGAGCGGTGACGCGGGAACCACCGACGGGCCCGGGACGACGGTGCCCACCGTCGTCGCCGAGGAGAACGTCTACGGCGTCGTCCCCGACCCCAGCATCACCTGCTGATTGCATCCGGATTGCATCCGGGGTCAGACACCAAATGCAACCGCGCATCGCCGGTGACCTGGCTCC
>CAZQCP010000104.1:0-1492 GCA_964592115.1 uncultured Ilumatobacteraceae bacterium | reverse complement strand
TTGCATCCGGGGTCAGACACCAAATGCAACCGCGCATCGCCGGTGACCTGGCTCCGATGCCCGTGCCGTTGCATTTGGTGTCTGACCCCGGATGCAATCTCAGCGGTCGAGGACGCGGGAGAGCGCGTCGGCGGCGTCGCTCGGGCCGGTGACGGTCGTGAACGCGGCGCCGACATCGCGGGCGAACACCTCGGCCTCGGCGGCATCTTCGTCGGGTGCGACCACGACCAGCTCGTCGAGCCGGCGGGCGGCTGCGAGCGCGTCGCCAGGCACCGTCGAGCGGCAGTCCGACAGCAGCACCGTGATCTTGCGACCGGCGCGGGAACGCCCGAGCTGCTCGGCCGCAGCCCGGAGAGCGCCTGTCACGTCGGTGAGCCCGAAGCCGCGCAAGGCAAGCACGGCGTCGATCACCGCCTCGTTCGACTTGGCGAGATCTTGCGACTTGGCCGCCACGACGTCCTTGCCGAACGACAGCACCGAGTAGTCGGCGGGGCTGCGCCAGGCGACGGCCGACGCGGCGACGGCAGCGGTCGCCAATGGTCGCCCCGTCATCGATCCACTGCGGTCGACGAGTAGGCAGATCGCCGTCCCCGGTGTCGCCCAGGCGCGGATCCGCAACTCGTCGGGATCGATCGCCTCGCCGGAGGCACGAGCGGCCACGACGGCGTCGAGGCTGGCGTCGACGTCGAGGTCGCCGCCATCGGGACGGTAACGCTGCGTCCGCAGCTGGCCGACGCCGCGCGGGGCGGCAGGACCGCGGCGGCACAGATCGAGGAACAGGTGCCCCGCGAGACGCCGGGCGAGCGCCCGCAGCGCGGGGTCGGTGGCACCCGTGAGATCGGCGAGAAGGGCGAGCGTGTCGTCGGGGTCCTCGTCGAGCGCCGATCGCAGCGCGTCCTCGTCGAGCTCGCCGACGTCGGGTGAGACCTCGTCGAAGTGTGGCTGCTGTTGGAGCGAACGACGAGACGTGGTCTTGCGGCGCGCCTTGGCGACCTCCTCGTCGGCGTCGTCGCCCTCCTTCGTGGCGGGTGGCGGACCGCCTACGCCGGCGTCGCCCCGTTCGGGGCGATCGCTTTTCCCGCCGCCGACCCGTCGGCACGCGGGGCGAAGACGTCGTTCCACAGCTCGCGCACGATGTCCTCGGCCGAGCGCGACGCGCCCTCACGGAGCCGCACCCGACCCGACAGGGCGACGAGGGCGGCGTCGAGCGACACCTGCGGCGAGGCGACGTCGAGGCCGCGCACGCTCGCCAGCGACGACGCGACGGCGCACATGTCGATCGCGCCGCGCACCGACGATCCGACGCGCAGGTCGGGGTGCGTGCGGGTCCGGCGGACCAGCTCCACGACCTTGGCGACCCACTCGGGGGGGAGCGTCACCGCTGTGCGCTCGGTGATCTGGCGCTCATCGTCGACGGACTGGTAGTCCACGGCGAGGCGGCACACCCGGTCGTACACCGCGCCGGAGATGCGCGCCGTGCCGATGGCGTCGA
>CAZQCP010000103.1:9826-11271 GCA_964592115.1 uncultured Ilumatobacteraceae bacterium | reverse complement strand
GAACGATCCCGAGCGCGGCGTGCGCCTCCGTTGCCAACAACTCGACCTCGAGCCATCGCCCGAAGCGCGTCGTGTCGGACCACACGGCGTCCATCTCGGGCGTCGAGTAGCGGGGGATCACGACACCCAGACCAGGTAGTCGTCGCGCTCCGCGCCGACGCCGACCACCCGCACCGGCACGCCGACCTCGCGCTCGACGATCTCGATGAATCGCTTTGCGGCGTCGGGAAGTTGGCCCGGCTCACGGGTCTCGCTCAGCGCGCTCCCCCAGCCCGGCAGCACCTCGTACACGGGTTCGACGTCGGCGATCAGCTCCGAGCGATCGGGGTAGTGATCGAGCAGCTCGCCGTTGAGTCGGTACGCGGTGCACACCTTGATCGACTCGAAGCCATCGAGGATGTCGAGCTTTGTCAGCGCCAGCTCGGTCAGGCTGTTGAGCCGAACGGCCTGGCGCAGCATCACGCAGTCGAGCCAGCCGGCGCGTCGACGGCGGCCCGTGACGGTGCCGAACTCGCGGCCGATGTCGACGAGGCGGTCACCATCGTCGTCGAACAGCTCCGTCGGGAACGGTCCGGCGCCCACGCGGGTCGTGTACGCCTTGGTGATGCCGACGATGCGGTCGATGTCGCGCGGCCCGAGTCCGGTGCCGGCACATGCCCCACCGGCTGTCGGGTTCGACGACGTGACGTACGGATACGTGCCGTGGTCGAGATCGAGGAACGTCGCCTGCGCGCCTTCCAGCAACACGTGGGCACCGATGGCGAGGGCGCCGTGCAACAAGCCGACCGTGTCGGCGACGTAGGGCGCAACCCGATTGCCCAGTTCGACGAACCGTTCCACGATGTCGTCGATGTCGAGCGGTTCGCCACCGGCCTCCTCGATCACGGCGTTCTCGGCGATGCCGCGCTCGCGGACGAGCCGGGCGAAGCGGCTGGGGTCCAACACGTCGCCCACGCGCAGGCCGACGCGGCGGGCCTTGTCGGCGTAGGCGGGTCCGATGCCCTTGAGCGTGGTGCCGATCTTGTCGTCGCCGCGCATCGCTTCGGCGATCGCGTCGTGTGCCTGGTGCCACGGGAAGATGAGGTGGGCGCGGCTGGAGACCTTCAGCTCCGAGCACGACACCCCGCGCGCTTCGAGCATGTCGACCTCGGAGAACAGCGTCGGCAGATCGACGACGACGCCGTTGGCGATCACCGGGATCACATGCTCGTAGAGGATCCCCGACGGCACGAGTTGCAGGGCGTACTTCTCCCCGTCGACGACGACGGTGTGACCCGCGTTGTGGCCGCCCTGGTAGCGCACGACGTACGTGTGCTCCTTGGACAAGAGGTCGATGACCTTGGCTTTGCCCTCGTCACCCCACTGAGCTCCGACGACGACGGTGACTGGCACGTGGTCGAACTCTACTGCCATTGCATCCGGGGTCAGACCCCACATGCAACAAC
>CAZQCP010000103.1:0-9726 GCA_964592115.1 uncultured Ilumatobacteraceae bacterium | reverse complement strand
CGGGGTCAGACCCCACATGCAACAACGCACCAACGCCAGCCCCGCCAACGTGACGCGCGACATTGCATCCGGGGTCAGACCCCACATGCAACAACCCACCAACGCCAGCCCCGCCAACGTGACGTGCGACATTGCATCCGGGGTCAGACCCCACATGCAACAACGCACCAACGCCAGGCCCGCCAACGTGACGTGGGCCGTTGCATGTGGGGTCTGACCCCGGATGCAATGTCGGAGCGCGCGAACCCACGGTTCCCGCGCGACGCGCTGCCGGTAGCGTCCACCGCATGGCGATCTTGCGGCGACAGGTGTGGAACGACATGAATGTCGCCGCACGCGACGCGTTGATGCGCCGGGGCATCGACGACATCTTCGACCCCGAGCTGCGCCGCTCGATCGGCGGCCTGATCGACGACGTCCGCGAGCGCGGCGACGAGGCGGTGTGCGAGGCGCTGGCGCGCTTCGACGGGATCGACGTCGAGCCCGACGGCTTGCGGATCACCGCCGACGAGCTCGAACAGGCCGCCATCGGCGACGACGTCGACGCCGCGATCGACGATGCGATCGTGCACCTCCGGGCGTTCAACGAGGCGCAGATGGAGCGGGCCGCCGACTGGTCGATCGAGAGCGAGCCCGGCCTGCGCGTCGGCGAGAAGATCACCCCGATCACGTCGGCGGGTCTGTTCACGCCGTCGGGCAAGGCGAGCTACCCGAGCGTCGCCTACCAGCTCGCCGTGCCGGCGGTCGTCGCCGGTGTGCCATCGATCTCGCTCGTCGTTCCGCCGGTGCCGGGCGGTGGCGGCGAGGTCGACGCGGCGGTGCTCGTGGTCTGCAGGAAGCTGGGGTTGCGCGACGTGTTCCGCGTGAACGGTCCGGCGGGGATCGCGGCGCTCGGCTTCGGAACGCAGACGATCCCGAAGGTGCGCAAGATCGTCGGACCCGGCTCCCCTGCCGTCACGATCGCCCAGGTCGAGATGCAGCGCCACGGCGTTGCCACGATGATGCTCCTCGGGCCGACCGAGAGCCTCGTCGTGGCCGACGGCACCGCCGATCCGGCATTGCTCGCCGCCGACCTGTTGATCGAGGCCGAACACGGCACCGACAGCACGGTGGTGCTCGTGACGCCGTCGGTCGATCTCGTCGACGCCGTCGACCTCGCGCTGTCCGAGCAGCTGGCAACACTTCCCGCCCGTCGAGCGGACGCGGCGCGCGCCTCACTCGGTCCCAACGGTGGCGCGGTCCTCGTCGATTCGCTCGACGTCGCGGTGGGCATCGCCAACGAGTTCGCGCCGGAACACCTCCAGGTGGCCGTCGCCGACGACCAGGTCGAAGCGGTGGTCGATGCCCTCGTCAACGCCGGCGAGATCCTCGTCGGCCAACACACCCCGTTCAGCGCCGCCAACTTCGTGATCGGGTGTCCGGCGTCGCTGCCCACATCCGGCTTCGCCCACGTGTCGTCGGGCATCACCGCCGACACGTTCCTGAAGCGCACCGCGGTAGCCCGCGCCGATGCCGGCGCTCTCGCTCGGATGACG
Source organism: uncultured Ilumatobacteraceae bacterium (assembly GCA_964592115.1). Lineage (GTDB taxonomy): Bacteria > Actinomycetota > Acidimicrobiia > Acidimicrobiales > Ilumatobacteraceae > Sva-07. The sequence goes on along the minus strand of CAZQCP010000103.1, from coordinate 8,191 downwards.
CCGTCGGTCCTGGCCCTCGCCGACCACGAAGGCTTCCCCGCCCACGGCAACGCCCTCCGCCGCCGGCAATAGGCAACGGGAGGGGACGACCCCAGGCGTTGCCTATTCGGCTGACGAACCGAGGATGTGGCTGAGGAGGGCGGCGGTGAACGGGGGGTCGAGCGGGGCGTGCGTGAGCAGGTGGCGGTAGATGATCGGCCCGATCGTGAAGTCCACGAGCAAGCCGACGTCGGTGTCGGCCGGCAGCTCGCCACGCTCGATGCCGCGCTCGAAGATCGTCGTCAACGGCTGGCGCCGGTGCTGCACGTACTCGTCGAGCGACGCTCGCAGGCTCTCATCGCAGGCGGCCGACTCGATCAGGTGCGGCAACAGGTCCGTCGCCCCCCGACGCGTCATCTTGCGCGACAGCTCGCGCAGGTACGTCGCGAGATCGCCACGGACGCTCCCGGTATCGATGCGATCGAATGCCTGGATCGCGTGCCGCATCGCGTCGAGCACGAGCGCTTCCTTCGATGACCAGCGCCGATAGATCGTCGCCTTGGACGCGCCGGCACGTTGGGCGACGTCGTCCATCGACATCTTGTAGATGCCGACCTCGGCAGCAAGATCGAGTGTGGCGTCGAGGATTCGCTGGTCGGCGTCCGCCGATCGGGGCCGACCCCGGCGCGGCGGCGCAGGCTCGGGACGGCCGAGAGCGGTGGGATCGTCGGGATCGTCGGGTGGACCGGCACTCCCGATCACCGGGAGATCGGCGGCGGCTGCAGCAGACACGATCGCGTCAGCTCCCCGGCGTCGGTACCGGGTCGTGAGACCGCACCGGGTCCGTCGCGGGACCGAGTGTCGGACCGACCGCCGGATTCGGTGCCGGGATCGGCTGACCGGCTGAGGTCACCGGCACCGGTTGCTCGACCAGTTCGCCCAGGCTCTCGCTGTGCGAGACGGAGACGAGCTCGTCGATGTACTCGCCCGCGGCACGGGCGGGCAGGAATCGCCACGCCACGAACAGCGCGCCGAGGATGACGCACGCCGAGATGCGCAAGCCGATCGACAGCGCATCGACGAAGGCTTCGCTGGCGACGTCGGCGAAGCTGCCAGCTTGTGCACCGAGCGACTGGGCGACCGCTTGGGCACCGCCCAGCGACGATTCGGCGGTGGCGAGCTGCGCGGTGCTGAGCCCGAACGTGCCGGAACCCGCGCTGATCTGGGCGGCGTAGACGCTGCTGACGATCGTGCCGATGATCGCCACACCGAGCGCGCCACCGACCTGGCGTGTCGTGTCGTTGATCGCCGAGCCGACGCCCGCCTTGGCCCGCGGGAGCGAGCCCATCACGGCCTCGGTCGCGGGCGCCATCGTCATGCCCATGCCAGCCGCCATCACCATGAAGTACCCGATCACCTGCGGGTACGGCGACGCCGGAGCGATCGTCGACAGCAGGATCAAACCGGTGGCGACCAGCGTCAGCCCGGTCATGACGACACGCTTGGTGCCGATTCGCTCCACGAGCCGCGCCGACAGCGGTGCGACGATCATCATCGTCGCCGCATGCGGAAGCAGACGTACGCCCGCCTGCAGCGGGGTGTAACCGTGGACGAGCTGCCAGTACTGGGTCATCAAGAACAGCGACCCGAACAACGCGAAGAACGTGATCGTGATCGTGCTGCTGCCGGCGCTGAAGCGCGCGTTGCGGAAGACCGACAGGTCGAGCATCGGATGCGAGGTATGCCGCTCCCAGACGAGGAAGCTCGTGATCGCCAGCGTCGCCACGACGAATCCTCCGACCACGAGCGGGTCGGTCCAACCCTTCGACGGACCCTCGATGATCCCGAACAGCAGCGACGCGAGGCCGACGAACGACAGCACGGCACCGAGCGGGTCGATCGGGCGCTTGTGCGGATCGCGCGACTTCGGGATCAGAAAGGCGCCGAGGACGAGCGCGAGCGCGCCGATCGGGATGTTGACCCAGAACACCGACGACCACGAGAAGTGCTCGAGGAGCAGTCCGCCCATGATCGGGCCGATGGCGACGGCGAGCCCCGAGAAGCCGGCCCACACGGCGATCGCCCGGCCGCGCTCGCGTGGGTCGCGGAACACGTCGGTGAGGATCGACAGCGTCGACGGCATGATCAAGGCGCCACCGATGCCCATGAACGCGCGCGTGAGGATCAGCTCCGTCCCCGATGACGACAGCGCCGCCGCCGCCGACCCGATGCCGAACAGCACGATGCCGAGTTGCAGCGCGCCCTTCCGACCGAAGCGGTCCGACAGGCTCCCGGTGGTGAGCAACAGGCCGGCGAACACGAGCACGTAGCTGTCGACGATCCACTGGATCTGACTGTTGGTCGCGCCGAGCTCACGAATCAGGGACGGGATGGCGACGTTCAGGATCGTGTTGTCCATCACGATGATGAGCAAGCTCATGCACAGCACGGCGAGGATCAGCCATCGCCGTTCGTGCACGCGCGGATCGATCTCGTCGTGGAGTGCCGACATCGTCGCGGTCTGTTGGTCGGAGGTGTTCATTCGCTGCCTTGCCATCGCCTATTTCGAAACGGAACGGGTCGGTATCGTAATTGGTGACAACCAGCGCAGCACACGAGTTCAACCGGCCCGTGTGTGACTTCGGTCCCACCTCTCACCGCGCGGGGTTCAAGGTGCGGGTGCGTCGTGCCGATGAGGGCGTGTGCCGTCCACGTCGTCCACCCGCGTCCCGGCGTCAGCCACCGCGCTCGTGACGGCCACGGTCCTGTTGGTCGAAGACGATGTCCGGATCAGCGAGCCGCTCGTGCGCGTGCTGCGCGGCGAGGGTTTCGAGGTTCGCCACGCCGAGTCCGGCGCCGACGCCCTCGCTGAGGCCGCCGCCGGCGACGTCAACCTCGTGCTGCTCGACCTCACACTTCCCGACATCGACGGCCTCGACGTGTGTCGGCGCATCCGTGTCGATCTCCCCGACGTCCCGATCGTGATGCTGACCGCGCGTGCCGAGGAGATGGATGTCATCGTCGGGCTCAACGCCGGCGCTGACGACTACGTCGCCAAGCCGTTCCGGCTCGCCGAGCTCGTCGCCCGCATCCGTGCCCGACTGCGTGCCGTCGAACACCGTGGACGAGCGACATCGAGTGGCAGGCTCACCGGTGCCGGCATCGAGCTCGACGTCGAAGCGCGGCGCTGCTTCGTCACCGACGCTGCCGCCGTACGCCGCGAGATCGAACTGACCACGAAGGAGTTCGATCTCCTCACGCTGTTGATGCGCCAGCCCGGTGTGACGTTGCGCCGCGAGGACATCATGGCGGCCGTGTGGGACGAGAACTGGTGGGGATCGACGCGCACGCTCGACACCCACACGTCGACGTTGCGGCGCAAGATCCTCGACGACACCGACCCGCCGTCGAAGATCGTCACGGTGCGCGGCGTCGGATTCCGCTTCGAGCCCGGCGAGCACTGACATGCGCCGGCGGCTCGTGCTGTCGACGATCGCCGTCGTCACGATCGTCCTCGTCGTGCTCCTGGTGCCGGTGCTGCTCATCCTCCACGACGCCGCCGAGACCGAGGCCGCGGCGACAGGCGGCAGCGCTGGGGACCGTCTCGCCGATCAACTCCCGCGCCTGGCGGTGATCGCCGCGGTCGCGATCGTCGCCGCTGCCCTGCTGGCCTTCATCCAGGCCCGCCAACTCGCGCGGCCGCTGGAACGGCTGGCGCGGAGCGCGACCCGACTCGGCGACGGCGACTTCAGCGCCAGTACCCCATCCGTGTCAGGAATCGACGAGATCGACTCGATCGCCCGTGCGCTCCGTCTCAGCGCCAACCGCGTCGATCGGATGCTGGCGGCCGAGCGCGGGTTCACCGCCGATGCGACGCACCAGCTGCGGACCGGCCTGACCGGGATAGCGATGCGGCTCGAGGTGCTCGAGCGGGTCGGCGACGGCGAGGTGGCGGCCGAAGCGGCGAGCGCGCTCGGCCAGGTGCACGAGCTGAACACGACGCTCGGTGAGTTGCTGCAGGTGGCTCGCCAGGGTTCGACGGGCGAGCGCACCGACGTCGACCTCGTCGCCCTCGTGGACGATCAGATCGCGGACTGGCAGCAACGGTTCGCCCGACACCGCCGGCAGGTCGTCGTGACGACCGGGCCCGTCGTACCCGTCGTCGCCACGCCAGGACTCGTCGGTCAGATCCTCGCCGTGCTCTTCGACAACGCGCTCCGCCACGGGCGCGGCACGGTCGCCGTGCTCGTGCAGGACACGTCGGTCACGATCGAAGACGAAGGCGCCGGCATCTCACCGCGTGCCGCGGACGGCGTGTTCGACCGCAACGACGACCCGCGCGCCCCCCACGGCCGAGGCCTCGCCCTCGCCCGCCGCCTCGCCGAGTCCGACGGCGGCCGCCTCGACCTCGTGCACGCGACCCCGCCGACGTTCCGCCTCACCTACGTCCCGGCAAAGCGTGACGCGCCGGGAATTGCATCCGGGGTCAGACCCCACATGCAATCGAGCGCTCCGATGTCACACCGGTGCCAGGCACCAATGTGACATTGCATCCGGGGTCAGACCCCACATGCAACAGCACACGTCATGTTGGCCAGCCCGGCGCTGGCCCGTTGTTGCATGTGGGGTCTGACCCCGGATGCAATGTCAGCCGGCGGTGACGAGCAGACCCTCGTCGGGGCCGCCGGCGCGGACGGCGATCGTGCCGCCGTCACCGACCTCGCCGTTGAGGATGAGGATCGACGCCTTGTCGCCGATCTCGCGCTGGATCACACGCTTCAGCGGACGCGCGCCGAATGCGGGATCGAACCCCTCCCGCGCCAGTTGTGCCATCGCGCCCTCGTCGACGTCGAGCTCGATGCGCCGGTCGGCGAGCCGCTTGCGCACCGACTCGAGCTGGATCTTCACGATGTGTGCAAGATCGTCCTCGGTCAGCGCGCGGAAGCGGATGATGTCGTCGACACGGTTGATGAACTCCGGCTTGAAGAACTCGGCGGGCTCACCCGGCAGGTTCGACGTCATGATCAACACGACGTTCGTGAAGTCGACCGTGCGCCCTTGTCCATCGGTCAAGCGACCGTCGTCGAGCAGCTGCAGCAACGTGTTGAACACGTCGGGATGCGCCTTTTCGATCTCGTCGAGCAGCACCACCGAGTACGGGCGACGACGCACGGCTTCGGTGAGCTGGCCACCCTCGTCGTAGCCCACGTAGCCGGGGGGCGCGCCGATCAGGCGGGACACGGAGTGCTTCTCCATGTACTCGCCCATGTCGATGCGCACCATCGCCCGCTCGTCGTCGAACAAGAACTCGGCGAGCGCTCGGGCGAGCTCGGTCTTGCCGACACCCGTCGGACCGAGGAACATGAACGATCCGATCGGACGATTGGGGTCGGACAGTCCGGCGCGGCTGCGGCGGATCGCGTTGGCGACGACGGTGACCGCCGCGTCCTGGCCGATGACGCGCTCGTGCAGGAGCTGTTCGAGGTGCACGAGCTTCGACGTCTCCGATTCCATCAAGCGATTGAGCGGGATGCCCGTGGCCTTGGCGACGACTTCGGCGATGTCTTCTGCGTCGACTTCCTCTTTGAGCATCGCCTCGCCGGCCTGCAGCGTGGCGAGGTGGCCGGTCGCCTCCTCGATGCGCCGTTCGAGCTCGGGGATGCGGCCGTAACGAATCTCGGCGGCCGCCGCGAGGTCGGTCTCCCGCTCGACCTGCGTGCGCAACCCCTCGAGCTCCTCTTTCAGTGAGCGGATCGCGTCGATCGCCTGCTTCTCCTGCTCCCACCGCTGCTTCATGGTGGCCATCTGCGCGTTCAGTTCGGCGAGCTCATCGTGGAGCGCGTCGAGCCGCTCCTTGCTCGCCGCGTCGGTCTCCTTGTCGAGCGCCACCTGCTCGATCTCGAGCTGGAGGATGCGGCGCTGCACGATGTCGATCTCGGTCGGCAGCGAGTCGATCTCGATGCGCAGCTTCGAGGCCGCCTCGTCCATCAGGTCGATCGCCTTGTCGGGCAGGAAGCGGCTCGTGATGTAGCGGTCGGACAGCACCGCCGCGCTGACGAGCGCCGAGTCCTGGATCCGCACGCCGTGGTGCACCTCGTAGCGCTCCTTGAGGCCGCGCAAGATGCCGATCGTGTCCTCGACCGACGGCTCGCCGACGTACACCTGCTGGAATCGGCGTTCGAGCGCCGCGTCCTTCTCGACGTGCTTGCGGTACTCGTCGAGCGTCGTCGCGCCGATCATCCGCAGCTCGCCGCGGGCGAGCATCGGCTTGATCATGTTGCCGGCGTCCATCGCTCCCTCCGCGCCGCCGGCGCCGACGATCGTGTGCAGCTCGTCGACGAACGTGATCACCTCGCCGGCGGCGTCGGTGATCTCCTTGAGCACGGCCTTCAGTCGCTCCTCGAACTCGCCGCGGTACTTGGCGCCGGCGAGCATCGAACCGATGTCGAGCGAGATCAGCCGCTTGTTCTTCAAGCCTTCGGGGACGTCGCCGTCGGCGATGCGCGCCGCGAGGCCTTCCACGATCGCCGTCTTGCCGACGCCGGGCTCGCCGATCAGCACCGGGTTGTTCTTGCTGCGCCGCGACAACACCTGGATGCAGCGCCGGATCTCCTCGTCGCGCCCGATGACGGGATCGATCTTGCCGGAGCGCGCCAGCTCGGTGAGATCCTGGCCGTACTTCTCCAGCGCGGCGAACTTCTCCTCGGGACTCTGGTCGGTGACCCGGTGCGACCCGCGGACGTCCCGCAGCGCGGCGAGCAGCTCTTCGGAACCGACGTCGAGGCGGTCGTTCATCGCCAGCAACAGGTGCTCGACGGAGAGGAAGTCGTCGCGCAGATCCTTCTGGTAGGTCGTCGCGTTCTCGAACACGTTGGTGAGCTCGCGGCTCATGCGCGGCTCGGCGCCGCCGTACGCCTTGGGGAGCTTCTGGATCGCCTCGTCGACGCGGTTGCGCACCATCAACGGTGCCTGGCCGAGCTTGGCCAGTACGGCCGGGACGATCGTGCCGTCCTGGCGCATCATCGCCCCGAGCACGTGGTCGGGCGTGAGCTCGGGGTTCGACAGCTCCTTGGCCTGGTCGACCGCGGCGGCGACCGCCTCTTGGGTCTTCAGCGTCCACTTCTTCGGATCGATGGCCATGATCTCCTCGGGGTTCCTCTCCGTCTGTCCGTATCAGAAATCTTGAGTCAGTATATGTCAACTCCCCGATAAGCAACGGCTCGGGGACCGGCCCCTGACCGTTGCTCATCGCGCCCCTATCGCACCCGCATCACGCCGTCATCACCCCGTGCCGCCGGCGCGCAGGTACTCGACGATCCCCGCCGCGCTGTCTGCCAACCCCTTGTACTCGGCGACGTCGGCCGGCATCGAAGCCAGCGCGTCGGCGAGGCGCCCGGCGACCTCGGGGTTGCCCGCCACCGTCGGGACGGGGCACACGTACGTCCGGATGGTGAACAGCACGCAACCGGTGCGCGGAAATCGGCGCAGCGTCTCGCGCTCGACGCGCAAGAAGTGATCGTGCGGTCGGGCGTCGGACGGGCGCGGCGCGGCGGTGCCGTCGAGGGGCGTGTACCAGTCAGCGGTGTCGAGGATTCCCCAGCCGAGGCGCCAGAAGCTGCGCTCGGGCGTCAGCCGCTCGAAGAACCCGTCGATCGGGCCCGCCAGTTGGTCATTGAGCTGGGCGACGGGAGCGTGCACGTCGACGAGCGAGCGGCCGAGCTTGGAGCGCAGGTCCCAGCGGTTGGGAAAGCACACCGAACCGGCGGCGAACACGAGCTGGCCGCCGCGGGCAGGGTCGGCCGTCATCAGCGCGAGATCCTCGGGGACGAGGCGCGCCGCGGCGTCGAGCGGATGGAGTGAGCGGTCCCAGTCGACGTGCCCGTAGCGGTCCGGCCAGCGACGACGGAGATGGGCAACGAGCGCGTCGGCGACCTCGCCCGCCGCATCCTCGGTCCCGTCCAGTGCGGCGAACACCGTGTCGTGGTGCTGTTCGCTGAGCCGGGTCTTGGCGGCGATCGCGGCTTCCGCTCCTGGTCCCAGCTCGATCCATTCGTGCAGGTCGAGCGGTCGCACGCCGAGCCGCCAGCGGAATGAGGCGCTCGGCGCGTCGAGGAACGGCAGGTACCGCGCCGCCTCCGAGCTCGCCACGAACCCCATGCGCGCACGCTAATGCGCCGACCCGATCGCGCCGTCACGACGGCCGCTGGACAGC
>CAZQCP010000102.1:0-11313 GCA_964592115.1 uncultured Ilumatobacteraceae bacterium | reverse complement strand
CCCAACGTTCGTTGGTCAGGCGGCGCGCTTGCGGCTGAGGGCGTCGACGGAGGAAGCGACGAGCAGGGCCAGGCCCGAGCAGACGAACTTCACTCCGGAGCTGGAGAAGTCGATCTCACGGCCCAGCAGCTCGGACTTGCCGATCAGGCCGAGCCCGTTCGGGATGAGGGCGAGCACGAGACCACCGAGCACCGCATTGATCATCCGTCCCCGCCCGCCGAACAGTGACGTGCCACCGATGACGGCCGCGCCGACCGCGAGCAGCAACGTGTCGTTGGCGCCGGTGTTCGAGTCGACCGAGTTGACTCGCGAGGCCAGGAACCAGCCGCCGATCCCGGCGATCAGCCCGGTGACGGCGAACGCCGACAGGCGCAGCATCGGCACGTTGATGCCGGCGCGGCGCGCCGCTTCTGCGTTTCCTCCGACGGCATACAGATGCCGTCCGTACGAGGTGCGGTTGAGCACGAACGTCAACACGACGACGAGGATCGCCACGAGTGGGATCACGATCGGCATGCCCTTGATCGGCGCCGGAGCGTTCGGGAAGGCCCGGTTCTGATTGAGGACGAACGTGACCGCCCCGATCAACACCACCGCGATCGCGACCCGCAACACCACGAGCGACATCGGCACGGCGCCATAGGACTGGCGTTGGCGGCGCACCTGAGACAGCGCGAACAACCCGACGCCGACTCCGGCCACGACCCACGACAGCCCCGGGCTCAGCGCGCCACCGACGATGTCCTTGATGATCTCGTTCGAGATCCGCACGCTGCCGCCCTCGCGCACGAGCAACAGCAACACGCCCTGGAACAGCAACACGTTGGCGAGCGTCACGACGAATGACGGGATACCGACCTTGGCGACCATCACCCCGGTGAACGAACCGAGCGCGACGGCAACGATCAGCGACATCAGCATCGCCAACGGCAGCGGCCAGCTCTCCTGCAGGCGCGTCGCCAACACGGCCCCCGCGACGCCGGCGGTATAGCCAGCGGCGAGGTCGATCTCGCCGAGCAGCAGCACGAACGTGACCGCCATCGCGATGACGATCACCGACGATGCCTGTTCGAGGAAGTTGGCGAAGTTGAGGCGCGTGAGGAAGCTGTTCGGACGGGCGTAGCCGAAGATGAACACGAGCACGGCGATCGACAACACGGCCGGCAGCGATCCGAGATCGCCGCCGCGGATGCGGCCGATCGATGCCCGCAGCGCGCCGCGCAGATCGGTGCGCGTGTCGTCGAGGGCGAAGTCGGTGAGCGCATGCTCGGCGTCAAGGCCGCCGATCGCGTCGTCAGGTGTGCCCGTCACGCCTGGGACGTGCGACTGCGGTGCGTTGTCGCGAGTGTCGGTCACTGCGCCACCTCCGCGACTCCGTTGGTCATGCCGATCGAACTCGCATGGCCCGACGTGATCAGCTGGACGAGAATCTCGCGAGACATCGAGGCGTCGTTGGGAACGTCGGCGGCGAGACGACCGAGATACATCGCGCTGACGCGGTCGGCGACCTGCATCACGTCGTTCATGTTGTGGCTGATGATGACCACGGCGACGCCGCTGGCGGCGAGGCGCGCCACGAGCTCGAGGACCTGCTCGGTCTGGGCCACGCCGAGCGCCGCGGTCGGCTCGTCGAGCACGACGAGGCGGGAGTTGCCGAGCACCGCCTTGGCGATCGCCACGGTCTGACGTTGGCCACCGGACAGCGACGCGACGGTTTGGCGCACGCTCTTCACCGTGCGCACCGACAGCGATGCCAACGTGTCACGGGCCGACTGCTCCATCGCCCGTTCGTCGAGCACGCCGCGCCGCGTGATCTCACGGCCGAGGAACATGTTCTGCACGATGTCGAGGTTCTCGCACAGCGCCAGGTCCTGGTACACGACCTTGATGCCGAGCTCTGCGGCGTCACGCGGGCCCCCGATCGTGACGGGCTCGCCGGCGAATCGGATCTCGCCTCCGTCGAGCGAGTAGATGCCGGCGAGGCACTTGATCAGCGTCGACTTGCCGGCGCCGTTGTCCCCGATCAGCGCGGTGACCTTTCCGGGGTAGGCGCGAAAGTCGACGTCGTGCAGCACGTGCACGGGGCCGAAGCTCTTGTTGATCCCGACCATCTCGAGCAGCGGTGGCCCGAGATCGCTGGTCGGGGCGGCAGGCGCCGCGATGTCGTCAGTCATGCGATGTGTTCCCCCTCCACGCGGATGTGCCGGTCCGGTCCGACCATGCTGGACGTACGTCACAGACGACGTCCGCGGTCGGCCCGGACCGGCACCACGCTGTCACACCGAGCTCAGCGGTGTGTGCGCCGCGTCACTCGATGCCGGCCTCGGCACACTCTGCTTCGAGCCCGGCGCAGACCTCGGCCTGGTCGACGAATCCGTCGCCCACCGGGATCTTCACGTCGTCGAAGAAGATCGACTGGACCTCGGCTTGGATGTACGGGATCTCACCGTTCTCGTTGTCGATGGTGGCATCGGTCGGGATGTCATCACCGTTGAGCAGGGCCACCGCGGCGGCGACCGCTCCGGTCGCCTCTTCGACCACCGGCTTGTACACGGTCATGCACTGAGTGCCCGACAAGATGGCCCGCAGGCCTTCGAGCGTGGCGTCCTGGCCGGTCGTCGGCACGGTGAGACCGGCGTCGCCGAGCACCGCTTGCGCGGCGAGCGACAGCCCGTCGTTGGCGACGAGCACGCCGTCGATGTCACCGTTGGCTGCGGTGAGCAGCTGCTCGAAGATCACGCCACCTTGGGCGTTGTCCCAGTCGGGCACCGCTTCTTCGCCGACGGTCTCGATGCCCGAACCCTCGATGGCGGCCTGGTAGCCCTGCTTGAACAGCGTCGCGTTGTTGTCGGTCGGCGAGCCGTGGAGCTGGATGATCTTCTTGCCCTCGACGTTGCCGGCGCCGCCCATGCACTCGATGATCCCCTCACCCTGGGCGGTGCCCACGGCGACGTTGTCGAACGAGACGTACACGTCGGCGTGGCCGCCGAGCGTGAGGCGGTCGTAGTCGATGTTCTTCACACCGGCTGCCGCGGCCTTCTCCTGGATCGCGGCACCCGACTCGGAGTCGAGGTTGACGATCGCCAGCACGCCGATGCCGTCGGCGATCATCTGATCGGCGATGGTCGCCATGTTGTTCTTGTCGCCTTCGGCATTCTGGATGAGGCACTCGATGCCGGCCTCCTCACAGGCCTGCTCGATCAGCGGCCGGTCGAAGTCCTCCCAGCGGGCCGACGACGCGGAGTCGGGCAGGATGAACCCCGCCTTACCGCCGCCTCCTTCGGAACCGCTGTCGGGCGCGTCGGTGGCCGGCGCCGACGTGTCGTTGCTGCCGCTGTCGCCGCCGGAGTCGTCGTCGCTGCCGCAGGCGACGGTCGCCAGTGCCAGCACGGCGACCAGGCCGACCACGGATCGGGTCGATGTCTTCATGTGGTGCTCCCCCTCTGGAGTGTGACGTTCGGAGCGGGCGCAATCACCCGTTCCGTGGCATTTCCCACGATGTTTGTGATCGCTGTGGACAAATGCCGAGTTCAGTGTGCCTGGCGTCACGACGACTGTCAAGTATTCGGGCGATGGTCGACGTGGTTCAGCGGACCGACGCGGGGTCCGCGAGGACCGGCCCGAACGCCAGCTCACCGGCGCCGACGAGCGACGACTCGGCCCCGAACGCGGCACGCACCACTGGCACGGTCCGCTCGACTCGACGGAACCGGCGCCGCTCGAACTCGGCATCCATCGACCGCTGCACGTACGGCAAGATGCGGCCGAGCAGTGCGCCGAGCACGACGATCTCGGGGTCGAAGATGTTGATGAGCGCGGTGACACCGGCTGCGAGCCACCGCCCTTCGACGGCCAACGCGTCGAGCACGACCGGGTCGCCGGCATCGGCCGCTGCCAGCAACCGGGTGACCTGCCGGCTGCCGCCGTGCGGGTCGAGCCCGGCACGTTCGAGTAACGCCCGCTCACCCAGTACGGTCTCGAGGCACCCGTAGGAACCGCACGAGCACGGCGCACCCTGCGGGTCGACGGGGATGTGGCCGATCTCTCCCGCGTACCCGAACCGGCCGGCGACGCGGCTGCCGTCGACGACCAAGCCGCCACCGACGCCCACCTCGCCAGCGACGTAGACCATCGTCGCTGCGCCGATGCCGGCCCCGAACCGCGACTCGGCCAACGCGCCGAGATCGCCGTCATTGCCCACGTGAACAGGGAGTTCGAGGCCCAAGGCGCTGCACAGGATCGGTCCGAGGTCGACTTCGGCCCAGCCCATGTTGGGCGCCGTGACGACGATGCCACCGGGCTCACGGACGACCGCCGGCACAGCAACGCCGATCCCCAACAGGCGCCGACCATCGACGAGCGGGCTCGTGCAACCGAGCCGGTGGACGATGTCGGCGATGTCGGCGATCGTCGCCTCCAACGGCACGCGGTCGCGCGCTCGGGGCACGCGCACGACGCGGATGACCGCGCCGTCCAGGCCGACGAGGGCGGCGCTCAGATCGTCGACGCCGAGCTCGATCCCGAGGGTGGCAAAGCGCGATGCATCGATGCGCACGACGGGCGATGGACGACCCGGTCGTCCATCGGGCAGCGGCCGTTCCTCGATCGCCAGGCCGAGCTCGACGAGCTCGCCGACGAGACCGCTGATCGCGCTGCGCGTGAGTCCGGTCGCCGAGCCGAGATCGGAGCGGCTCGCCGGACCTTCGAGACGGAGCAGCTCGAGCACGATCGACAGGTTCGTCTGACGCAACGCGCGCGACCGGACACCCGTCGGTCTCATGCGCATCCCGGCCACGTCGTCACCCCCTTCTGGTCCCCGTTGCGGCGATGATCCGACACATCGGTAGCGGATCCGGTTGCACTGTAGGGCGGGGATTGTCATAGTTGTCAACAAACAGGTGCCGAGCTCGACTCGCCGCTCGCACCACAGATGTCGCCGCGAGCAACCATCCGAGGGGGATGACCATGACCGAGCCGTACTTCCCGGCGATCACCCACATCGACTACGAAGGCCCCGACTCGGCCAACCCGTTGGCGTTTCGCTGGTACGACGCCGACCGCGTCGTCGCCGGGCGCACGATGGCGGACCATCTGCGCTTCGCCGTGTCCTACTGGCACTCGTTCAACTGGGACGGATTCGACATCTTCGGCGCCGGCACGCTCGACCGACCGTGGCTGGCGACCATCGACCCGACCGTCGAGCCGATGCGCGCGGCTCGAAGCAAGATGGACGTGGCCTTCGAGTTCTTCGCCAAGCTCGGCGTGCCGTTCTACTGCTTCCACGATCGCGACATCGCTCCGGAAGGTTCGACGTTCGGCGAATCGTGCCGCAACCTCGACGAGATGGTCGACGTCGCTGCCGAGCACCAGGAACGCACCGGCGTGCGGTTGTTGTGGGGCACCGCCAACATGTTCTCCAACCCCCGTTTCCAAGCCGGCGCGGCCACGAACCCAGATCCGGAAGTGTTCCGCTACGCGGCGGCCCAGGTCGCCCACTGCATGGACGCGACGCATCGACTCGGTGGCGCGAACTACGTGTTGTGGGGAGGGCGCGAGGGATACGAGACGCTGCTCAACACCGACATGTGGCGCGAGCTCGACCAGCTCGGACGGTTCTTCTCGATGGTCGTCCAGCACAAGCACGACATCGGTTTCCACGGCACGATCCTCATCGAGCCGAAGCCGTTCGAGCCGACGAAGCACCAGTACGACTATGACGTTGCTGCCGTGCACGCCTTCTTGCAGAAGTACGACCTCGCCGATGAGGTGAAGGTGAACATCGAGGTCAACCACGCCACGCTCGCCGGGCACGACTTCGCCCACGAGGTGGCCGCCGCGTTCAATGCCGGGATCTTCGGCTCGATCGATGCCAACGCCGGCGACGACCGCCTCGGTTGGGACGTCGACCGCTTCCCCGTGTCCGTCGAGCAGATGACGCTCGGCATGCTCGAGATCTTGCGCGGTGGCGGGTTCACCACGGGTGGGCTGAACTTCGACTCGAAGCTCCGCCGCCAGTCCATCTCCCCCGACGATCTCTTCCACGCCCACATCGGTGGGATGGACACGATGGCTCACGCGCTCGTCGTCGCCGCTTCGATCCTCGAAGAAGGTGAGCTCGACCGGCGGCGCACGCAGCGCTACGCGGCGTGGGAAGGAACGCTCGGCCAGGAGATCCTCGACGGCAAGCACACGCTCGCCGGCCTCCACGACGCCCAGCTCGCCGACGACCGCGAGCCGACCCGCGTGAGCGGCCGCCAAGAAGCCCTCGAGAACCTCGTCGCCCGCCACATCGACACCGCCACCTGACCATGTCGCACCCCACCGATGAGATTCGCGCCCAACAAGTGCACGCAAACCTCATCGATGCCCGAACCTCACCCCCACCGATGAGATTCGCGCCCAACAGGTGCACGCAAACCTCATCGGTGGCTGGGCGGCGCGTGGGCGCGGGATTTCTCCTATGGGGATAGGGATAATTCGACGGGCGGGTAGGATCGGGGTCGTGAGCGACGTGTTGTTCCGGGTCGAGAACCTGAAGGTCCGACCCGCCGAAGGTGACCATGGGCTGATCCTGCAAGGGCTCGATCTCACGGTCGCTCCCGGCGAGGTCCACGCGATCATGGGTCCAAACGGCTCGGGCAAATCGACGCTCGGCAGCACGCTGATGGGTTCGCCCGAGTACGAAGTCGTCGACGGCACCATCGAGTTCCAGGGCAGCGACATCACGGGTTGGACGGTCGACGAGCGCGCCAAGGCGGGCATGTTCCTCGCCTTCCAGTACCCCCAAGAGATCGCCGGCGTCTCGGTGATCCAGTTCCTCCGCCAGGCGCTCTCCCAACGCAAGGGCGTCGACCTCTCCGTGCTGGAACTGCGCCTCGCGACCATGGAGTGGATGAAGCGCCTCGGCATGGACTCCTCCTTCGTCGACCGGTACCTCAACGAGGGGTTCTCCGGCGGCGAGAAGAAGCGCAACGAGATCATGCAGATGGCCGTGCTCGAACCGGAGCTGGCGATCCTCGACGAGACCGACTCGGGCCTCGACATCGACGCGCTGCGCATCGTCGCCAGCGGCATCCGCGAGGTGCGCGTCGAGCGGCCGAGCATGGGCGTCATCTTGATCACCCACTACCAGCGCCTCCTCGACGAGGTCACGCCAGACCACCTCCACATCCTCGTCGACGGGCGGATCGTCGCCAGCGGGGGCATGGAGCTCGCCGAGCAGCTCGAGCGCGACGGCTACGAGGCGTTCCGACCCGAGCACGCCGGGGCCTGACGGAACTCGGCGATGACCTTCGACCGATGACCTTCGACCTGCACGCCGTTCGCAAGGAGTTCCCGATCCTCACGCGCGAGATCGACGGCACGCCGATCGTGTACCTCGACTCGGGCAACACGTCACAGAAGCCACGCCAGGTGATCAACGCGATGAGCGATTTCCTGGAACAGTCCTACGCACCGATCAACCGCAGTTCGTACCGCCTCGCCGCCGAAGCGACCGACGCCTACGAGGGCGCCCGCGGCGCCGTCGCCCGACTGATCAACGCCCGCCGTTCGGACGAGATCGTGTTCACCAAGAACGCCACCGAGTCGCTGAACCTCGTCGCTCGCACCTGGGGCACCCAGCTCCGACCCGGCGATGCAGTGGTGCTCACCCACATGGAGCACCACGCCAACATCGTGCCGTGGCACATGCTGCGTGATGAGCGCGGCATCGAGCTCCGCTGGATCCCGCTCACGGCCGACGGCCAGCTCGATCTCACCGATCTCGACCGCCTGCTCGACGGGGCCAAGGCACTGTCATTCACGGCGATGAGCAACGTGCTCGGCACGATCACCCCGGTCGCCGACCTGTGCGCCGCGGCCCACGATGCCGGTGCGCTGGCGATCGTCGATGCCTGCCAGTTCGTGCCCCACAACCCGACCGACGTGCAGGCGTGGGACGCCGACTTCGTCGCCTTCTCCAGCCACAAGATGTGCGGGCCGTCCGGCATCGGCATGTTGTGGGGACGGATGGAACTGCTCGATGCGATCCCACCGTTCCTCGGCGGCGGCAACATGATCGACACGGTGACCCTCGACGGGTTCACCACCGCGCCGGTGCCCGCCAAGTTCGAAGCCGGCACTCCACCGATCGCCGAGGCGGTCGGGCTGCACGCCGCCGTCGACTTCCTCACCGAGCTCGGCATGGAGTCGGTACGCGCCCACGAGCGCGACCTCACCCGCTACGCGCTCGACACGCTGAACGCCCGTTTCGGCGACGACATTCGCATCTACGGACCTGACGACGTCGATGTGCGCGGCGGCGTGATCAGCTTCGCCTTCCGCGACCTGCACCCCCACGACGTCAGCCAGGTGCTCGACGAACGCAACGTCTGCGTGCGCGCCGGCCACCACTGTGCGAAGCCGTTGATGCAGGTGCTCGGCGTGCAATCCACCACCCGGGCGAGCGTCTACCTCTACAACGGAACCGACGACGTCGACGCGCTGGCCGATGCGCTCGACGGAGCGACCGATATCTTCGGATTCTGATGCCGGGCCTCGAAGACCTCTACCGCGAGATCATTCTCGACCACTACCGCACGCCGCGGAACCGTGGTGAGCTGGACTCGCCTCCCGCAGTCGAATCGCGCGGTCACAACCCGTTGTGCGGCGACGAGATCACGCTCTACCTGCTGGTCGACGGCGACGGCGACGATGCCGTGGTCAGCGACGTGAAGATCGGCGGCCAGGGCTGCTCGATCTCGCAGTCGTCCGCGTCGATGATGACCCAAGCGGTGATCGGCAAGCGGGTGTCCGAGGCGCGAGCGCTCATCCGCCGCTTCAAGTCGATGATGGGGATCGACGGCATCGAGATCCAGCCGGGCGACGACGACATCACACTCGGCGACCTCGAGGCGCTACAGGGTGTCGTGAAGTTCCCGGTGCGCATCAAGTGCGCCGTGCTCGGCTGGAACACCCTCGCCGACGCCCTCGACCACGCCTGACTGCGCCCGCAATCTAACGTTCGAGCGCCGTGGGACGTTCTGGGTCGACCGATCACCGCGCCCAGCGCGCACGCGCCGATCGGCGCCGCACCGTGCTCGTCATCGTCGTGCTCGTACTCGCCAGCCGACTCGTGCTTTCGGTCGCCGGCCTCGTCGCGTCCAACGTGCTCGACGGCGATCGCGCCGCGTCCGCCGACAACCCCGCCTACGTCCGCGTCGAGGAAGCCCGTCACGACATCTCGTCCTGGGTGATCGTGCACCAGTGGTACAGCTGGGATGCCCTCCACTACGAAGACCTCTCGCGACACTGGCCCGACGTCGGCACGTCGGTCGAACCGAACGTCGTGACACCCGACGGCGGAAGAGCATGGACCGAGTTCTCCTGGCCACCGCTGTTCCCCGTGTCGATCGCCGCCCTCCACGGCGTCACGAGCATCGAAGCGGGAACGCTGATGCTGCTCGTCAACCTCGTGCTGTTCGGCGTGTTCCTCTATCTCGTGCGCTGCATCGTCGTCACCGACGGCCACAGCGAACTCGACGCCCGCTGGGCGATCGCGTTCAACGTCTGCGCTCCATTCGCGTTCTTCCTCTCGGTGCCGATGACCGAGCCGCTGTTCGTGTGCGCGGCCGCCGGTTCGTTGCTGGCGCTGCGCCACAAGAGGTGGGCGCTCGCTGGCGCGCTCGCCGCGGTGATGGTGTGGACGAAGATGACTGGCGTCTTGATGGTGGCACCGCTGGCCGTCGCCGCGGCGTGCGAGGTCTGGCAGCGGCGACCGACGGCGTGGCGTGAGCGGGCGACACCGTTCCTGGCACCCGCGATCTGCGGACTCGCGTACGTCGCCTATCTCTGCTTCGCCTGGGTGCTGACGGGTACGCCACGGGCGCCGTTTCTCACGCAGCGCTACGGGTGGGGCAACACGGTCGGCAACCCGATCGGCAACCTCGTGACGAACCTCGACCGCTGGCAGTACCTCGTGGTCGCCGCTCTCCTCCTGCTGACGCTCGTGCTCGCCATCACCCGCTCGCTCGACCTCGTCGACGCCACCTACTGCGTCGTCATGCTGTTGTCGGCAACGACCGTCGTCCAGATCATCCCGGCCGCGCCCCGCTACGCAGCCGTCGCCTTCCCGTTGGCGACCGCGCTCGCGCTGTGGGCTCGGCCACGGCGCGTCGGACCCGTACTCGTCGGCTCGATGGCCGGTCTGCAGCTCGGGCTGTTCTGCATCTGGAGCAGCTATTGGCTCGTCGAGATGGTCTGAGCGCCGGGGCAAGCGAAGAGCCGCTATCGACGCGAGGAAGAGCCCCGAGTGATCGATAGTCCGAACGACGTGATGACACGATCGCCTACAGCGAGTCTGATGTGCGGATCACCCGAATAGGGAGGGGTGTCGACATCTCTCTCAAGCGGGTGTGCCGTCCCGACCCGATAGTTGCACCGTACGTCGTGCCCCGCGCGCCGCAGCCGCGCGACGAGCCGACGTAGGTCCTCGCGCCGGTAAAAGCACACATAGTCCCCATGTGCAACCGTGCCAGTCTCCAGCAGTGCGCCACCACCACAGTCGAGCTCGGTCGTATGAACTGCTGTACCGCCGGGCCGCACCGCCCGCATCGACTCGATCACGAAGTCGAATCCAGCGTTCGGCGAGCCGAGGTGCTCGAAGCAACAGGACGACCACGCGACGTCAAACTCGCGGATGTCGGATGGGATCGAACGCATATCGACCGAGCGGAACGTCACCAGTTCGTCGAATCGTTCGGCCGGGCAGAGGTCGGGGCGGCGAACGGCGTCAATCGCAGCCGCATGTTGCCCGGTGTTACTCCAGGCCCCAGCGTCCTCTGACGCCTGGTCGGTCGCCAGGACGCGTAATCCGCGGGACGCGAGCACCGCGACGAGAGGCTCGGTACCGACACCGAATCCCACCGCAGATACTCCGCTGCGCAGCAAACCGCGCCTTTCGAGCGCTTCGAGTATGTAGCACCACTCCCACACCTTGCGGTGGCGACCGTGCGGCTCGTCGATCAGAGGGAGCCATCGCTGATACTCAGTCGCGTCCACGTGCCTTCCCTGCGCAGCAAACGACAGCATCGGGTCAAACGCCGGTTGGTACAGCGAACGCATCTCATCGGTGATGCGGGCGAGCGTCGGTTTCATGAAAGGGCTCAGTCCTTCCTCAGGTCGGTGACGGTGGCGCCGCTGGCGGCGACGAGTTGTTGCGGGGTCAGCGGGAACACGTCGTGCCACGTGCCGGCGGCCGCCCACACCTCGTCGTGGGTGAGCAGATCGGGATCGACGAACGTCCGCAGCGCCGTCGCGTGCCCGAACGGTGGG
>CAZQCP010000101.1:0-11371 GCA_964592115.1 uncultured Ilumatobacteraceae bacterium | reverse complement strand
CGCTGGCTGTAATTGCACCCGGGGATTGCATCCGGGGTCAGACACCACATGCAACAACGCACCAGCGCCAGGCCGGCCAACATCATGTGTGCCGTTGCATGTGGTGTCTGACCCCGGATGCAATCCCAGCGGGGGGAGCGGGATTGCATGTGGTGTCTGACCCCGGATGCAATTACAGCGGGGAGCGGGATTGCATGTGGTGTCTGACCCCGGATGCAATTCAGCCGATCTCGGCGCGGAAGGCGTCGCTCATGGTGTCGACGCGGTCGCTGTAGACGGCGTCGAGGCCCATCCGCAAGGCGTCGCGGATCTCGTGTTCGAGCTGCATGTCCCACCCGAAGGCGACCAGACCGAAGCGGTGGAAGAGCGTCGCCAGGCCACCGGTCCAGTCCGTGCGGTGGAGGTTGATGCCGTCGATGCGCTCGCGGGCGAGCACGGCGGCGCGCTGCTCGGGCGTTCCCGTGATCTTGGCCAGCCGCGTCGTCTGCAGCAGTCGCACGGGTCGTCCGAGGTCGTCGAACCGGGAGCGCAGTGCGGTCACCCGGTCGAGGTCGGCCTCGCAGAGCCACACCCGTTCGACCATCGACGGATCGACGCGGTGGACGACGTCGACGATCGCCTCCGCCGACTCCGGGTCTTTGAGATCGAGGGACAGGGCGTAGTCGGTGCCGCACGCGTCGAGGAGGTCGGCGAGCGCCGGGATGTGCGCCGGCAACTCATCACGGGTGAACGAGGCGATCGGACGCTTGCGGACGCCGCGCCGGACCACGCCGTCGTGATCGAGCACCGGAACACCATCGGCGGTGAGCCAGACGTCGCTCTCCAGACCGCTCGCACCGAGGCGTAACCCCAGCTCAAACGCCTCGATGGTGTTCTCCGGGGCGTGTGCCCGGGCGCCGCGATGGGCGAACGTCAGGGGTGGATCGAGGAAGGATGGAAGCCGTTGCTGCACTCTTGGTCATGATGGCAGGCCCGTAGACTGCGGCCGTGTTCAATCTGCAGGGCAGCGAGATCATTGTGATCCTGCTGCTGGCACTGGTGGTGCTCGGACCCGAGAAGTTGCCCGATGCGGTACGCAAGTTCTCCCGCACCTACGCCGAGTTCAAGAAGATGAGCAGTGGGTTCCAGTCGGAACTGAAGTCGGCCCTCGACGAGCCGATG
The DNA here is from genome assembly GCA_964592115.1 of uncultured Ilumatobacteraceae bacterium. GTDB lineage: Bacteria > Actinomycetota > Acidimicrobiia > Acidimicrobiales > Ilumatobacteraceae > Sva-07. The sequence goes on along the minus strand of CAZQCP010000101.1, from coordinate 10,210 downwards.
CGGGAGATGCGCGAGACGGCCACGATGATGCGTGACGCCGCCGATCCGAACAAGTTGATGGCCGAAGCCGAAGCGGAGCAGCGCCTGCGCGACGAGGCGGACAACGCGCCTGCGAACCGACCCGAACCGGCCCCGACCGCCGAGCCACCCACCATCGATCCGACCACCATCGACCCCGTGGTCCCGTCCGGACCTGCTGCGAGCGACACCGACAGCACCTCATGACGCGGCGGCCAGGACCATGACGGCCGGCGAGGAGGTCACCGGCGGCACGATGACGCTCACCGAGCACCTCGGCGAGCTGCGCGTCCGCATCATCCGCTCGGCGCTCGCCGTCGCCGTCGGGATGGTGCTGATCGTCGCCTTCTACGACCAGGTGCTCGAGTTCTTGAAACAGCCCTACGTCGACCTGTGCAACTCGAAGCCGGCCGACTTCTGCGACCCCGAGCTCAACACGTTCTCGCCGACCGAGGGGCTGGCCACGCGCCTCCGCGTCGGCATGTACGGCGGGATCGTCCTGGCGATGCCGGTGCTGTTGTGGCAGGTGTGGCGGTTCGTCGTGCCGGCACTCAACCCGAAGGAGAAGCGGTACGCGATCCCGTTCATCTTGTCGTCGCTGGTGTTGTTCGTCGCCGGTGGCACGCTCGCCTACGTCACGGTCGACCGGGCACTCGACTTCCTGATCTCGTGGTCCGGCGAGGACGTCAACCAGATCTTCTCGGTGTCGAGCTACGTCAACTTGATCGGCCTCATGATCGCCGCCTTCGGCGCCGGATTCCTGCTCCCGGTGTTGCTCGTCTTCCTCCAACTCGTCGGCGTCGTCACCCCGCGCCGGCTGATGGCGAGCTGGCGGATGGCGATCGTCGGCATCACCGTGTTGGCCGCGGTGATCACTCCGTCGGGCGACCCGATCACGTTGTCGATGCTCGCCGTGCCGATGACGCTCCTGTACTTCCTCTCGATCCTGATCGGCTGGCTCGTCGTCCGCCGCCGTCCAGCGGACACGTGAGGTGAGCGACGCGCGGGAGGCTTTCGTCCGGGGCTATCCGTTCCCGCTCGACCGCTTCCAGACCGACGCCTTCGACGCCCTCGACCGCGGTGAGCACGTCGTGGTCGCCGCCCCGACCGGGAGCGGCAAGACCGTCGTGGCCGAGTACGGCATCCACGGCGCGCTCACCGCCGGCAAGCGCAGCTTCTACACGGCGCCGATCAAGGCGCTGTCGAACCAGAAGTTCCGTGACCTCGGCGAGCGCTACGGCGACGCCACCGTGGGCCTGCTCACCGGCGACAACTCGATCAACGGCGACGCCCCGGTGGTGGTGATGACGACCGAGGTGCTGCGCAACATGATCTACGGGCGTTCACGCCAGCTCGCCGACCTGGGCCTCGTCGTGCTCGACGAAGTGCACTTCCTCCAAGACGCCTACCGCGGCCCGGTGTGGGAGGAGGTCATCATCCACCTGCCCCAACACGTGCAGCTCGTGTGCCTGTCGGCCACGGTCAGCAACGTCGACGAGCTGGCCGAGTGGATCACGACCGCTCGTGGGCCGACGAGTGCCGTGGTCGAGCGGCGTCGGCCCGTGCAGCTCGACAGCGAGTACCTCGTCAGCGACCGCACGAACGACCGCCTGCGGATGCTGCCCGTGTTCACCGGCGGGCGAGCCAACCGCGAGGCGCTGCAGCTCGACGAGTCGGCGGTGCGCGGCGGGTTCCGCGGTCGCCGGTCCGGCCGCGACAACCGTGAGCAGACACGCGGCGCGGCGCGGCGCGTCCTCGCTCCGCCGAGCCGGGTGGAAACTGTGGAGCTGCTGGCGCGGCGGCAACTGTTGCCGGCCATCTACTTCATCTTCTCGCGCGCCCAGTGCGACGCTGCGGCCGCAGCGTGCGTCGACGCCGGACTCGACCTCAACGACGTCGACGAGCGGATCGGCGTGCAGACGATCCTCGACGAGCGCCTCGGCGCACTCGATGCCGCCGACCTCGACGTGCTCGGCTACGAGCAGTTCACGCGTCAGCTGCTGGCGGGCGTCGCTGCACATCATGCCGGGATGGTCCCGCCGATGAAGGAGGTCGTCGAGGCCTGTTTCACGGAGGGCTTGGTGAAGGTCGTGTTCGCCACCGAAACCCTCGCCGTGGGGATCAACATGCCGGCGAGATCGGTCGTGATCGAGAAGTTGACCAAGTTCACCGGCGAGCGCCACGAACGGCTCACACCGGGGGAGTTCACCCAATTGACCGGTCGCGCCGGCCGTCGCGGCATCGACGAGCGTGGCACCGCGGTCGTGTTGTGGTCGCCGTGGGTGCGCTTCGACGAGGTCGCCGAGCTCGCCGGGAGCACATCGTTCCACCTGCGCTCCGCGTTCCACCCGACGTACAACATGGCCGCCAACCTCGTGCGCACATACACGAGTGACGAAGCCCACCACCTGTTGAACCTGTCGTTCGCCCAGTTCCAAGCCGACCGCGACGTGGTGCGGTTGGAGGCCCGACTGGAGCGTCGACGCCGAGCGGCTGGTGAGCTGTGGGAGAGCGCGGCGAGCGACTACGGCGACATCGCCGGCTATGTCACGCTGCGCGACAACGAGCGGATGGCCGACGAGAGCGAGCGAGACGGCCGCCGGACGGCGCTGGAGGCAGCGCTGGGCGACCTGCGGCCTGGGGCGGTGATCGGCGTCAACAAGGGCACCGAACGCGGTCCCGGAGCGGTCGTGGCGAAGGCGGATCGCAAGACCGGCGTGCGGCTGACCGTGGTGATGCCGTCGTCCAAGCTGTTGCATCTGGCCGCCGACGACTTCGACGCCGCGCCGCAGGTGCTCGGCTCGATCCCGATGCCCTCGGTGTACGCACCGAACCGTCGCGAGTACCGCCGCGACGTCGCCCGCCGGATCCGGTCAGCATCGCTCGAACGCCCGCGCCGCCGACGCAGCGCAGGCAACGTCGGGCCGAGCGCCGACGAGCATCCGGTGGCCGCCGACCCGGACCTGCGCGCCAAGGTGGCCGCCGCCGGGCAGGCGCGCCGGATCGAGCGGGAGATCGCCGACCTGGAGCGCCGGGTGAGCAACAAGAACAACTCGCTCGCAACGCAGTTCGATCGAGTCCTGGACGTGCTCGAACGCTTCGGCTACCTCGATCGACAGCACTGGACGCTGACCCCATCGGGGGAGATGCTCGCTCGCGTGTTCCACGAGTCCGACCTGCTGGTCACCGAGGTGGTCCACTCCGGGGCGCTCGACGGGCTCGGCGCGCCCGATCTCGCGGCGTTGGTGGCAACGATCGTCTACGAGCATCGCAGCCCAGATGCACCGCCAGCAGCGTGGTTCTCCTCGACGGACGTGCGCGCTCGGTGGCGCCAGATCGAGGCGATCAGCGAGGACCTCGCGGCGACCGAGCGATCGCGTGGGCTCCCCGAGCACCGCCGACCGGATCCGACGTTCTCCGCCGTCGCCCACGCCTGGGTCGCCGGCGAGGGGTTCGCCGAGGTCGTCGGCGAAGAGCAGGACCTCACCGGGGGCGACTTCGTGCGCACGATGAAGCAGCTCGTCGACCTGCTCCGCCAACTGGCCCTCATCGCCCCCGACGCCACGACGCGGGCGACGGCCGAGCAAGCTGCCAGGTCAGCGTTCCGCGGCGTCGTGGCCGACAGCGCCGCGGCGGCGCCGACGACTGAAAGCGGGGGAGAGGGCACCCCGTGACGATCCGTCCCGGTGATGCCTGGGGCCGATCGGTCGCTCGGCCCGACGCTCTGATCGTCGCCGCCGGCGATGCCGACATCGTCGCCGCGGTCCTGGCTGCGCAGCGTGATGGCCCGCCCGTCGCTGTGGGCGGCGGCGACCTGGCGCGCACGTTGGGGAACCCACCGCTCGCCGACCGTGCCGAGCTCAACGAGCTCCCGATCGACCTCATGGTGGTCACCGTCGATGGTGGACCTGCCCACACGGCCTGCGCCCACGTGACGGCACACTCGCCGTGGTGGCGCGGCGGGTGGTGGCGCGGTCCGGTGGTCATCGCGATGAACGCCGAGTTCCTGGGCGGGCTCGATGTTGCACCCCGCGGACATCCGAACGACGGACGGATCGAGGTGTTCGAGGTCGCGTCATCGATGTCGGTGCGGGCCCGGCTGGCGGCGCGGCGGCGGGCGAGGCACGCCGGTCACGTGCCCCATCCGGACATCACCACTCGGTCGCTGCGACGCGCGGACTGGCAGTTCGCGGCGCCGATGGCGGTCCGCGTCGACGGTCGCCGTGTCGGTGCGGCCCGGCGGATGGAGATCCGTGTCGAACCGGACGCGGCGGTCGTGTACGCCTGAAGGATCTGGGATCCTCGCTGGTCAGCGCCCTCCCGAGATCCCGAAGCGAGCGAACCGGCCGTCGTAGAGTGGTGCGCCGTGGCTGTGTACGTCCCCGAGTCCTTCACCGCGGACGAGGCCGACATTCTGCGTCGCTACTTCACCAACCTCGACGGTCCGGTGTTCGCGCTCGTCAACTTGCCCGAGGTCGTGAAGGGAGCGCTCTTCGCCCGGTACAGCCGCAGCGCCAAGTCGCTGCGCCGCCTGTTCCTCGACGAGTTCGTCGGCGATCTCGACGTGAGTGGTGACCACTCCGTCGACGCCACGGTCGGGCTCGACCGCGCCGAGGAGCTCTACGAGCGGGTCTTCTTCGACTACGGCGACGATTCGGTGGCCCAGCTCGGCGGCGTGCACCTCGCCTGCGAGCAGGCCTCGAACCTGTTGACGAAGGTGCTCGAGTGGGGGCGCCTCATGAGCTACCTCGAGCAGAGCACGCGCTACATCCCCTATGACACCCGTCTCGGGGGACGGTACCGCTACTACCGCGATCCGGCCGTGCTCGCCGGGCCGCTCGGCACGCGCTACGTGGGCGACATCGACCGCATCTTCGACGCCTACAGCCAGGCGCTCGAAGCGGTCACCGAGCATGTCCGAGCCACGGTGACCCGCGGTCCCGACGACAGCGAGTTCATCTACCGCACCGCCACGCGGGCCAAGGCCCTCGATGCGGTGCGCGGCATCTTGCCGGCGGCGGCCACGTCGAACGTCGGCATCTACGGCACCGGGCAGGCGTTCGAGGCACTGCTGCTGCGGATGCGGGCGAACCCGTTGCCCGAGGCCCGCGAGTACGCCGACCTGATGCTGCACGAACTGCGCAAGGTGATCCCGAGCTTCCTGCGCCGGGTCGACCTGCCAGATCGAGGTGGCCGGTGGAGCGAGTATCTGGCGGGTACTGCCAGCGACACGGCGGCCGTGGTCGACGGCCTGTTCGGTGGCCTGCCCGTCGAACCGGCCCCCGAGGTCGAGCTCGTCGACTTCGATCCCGACGCCGAGGACAAGTTGCTGGCCGCCATCTGCTACAGCCACTCGGCGCTGCCGGAGCACCAGCTGCTCGATCGGGTCAGGGCGCTCGGTGCCGACGAACGGGTGTCGCTGATCCGCGCCTACGTCGGCGAACGGGAGAACCGGCGTCACAAGCCGGGCCGTGCCTTCGAGCGGTCGTTCTACCGGTTCGACGTGCTGTCCGACTACGGGGCGTTCCGGGACATGCAGCGGCATCGGATGTTGACGATCGAGTGGCAGCGCCTCACGCCGAACCACGGCTACACGCGTCCCGATCTCGTGAGCGAGGCCGGTCTCGACGGTCTGTTCGACGAGGCGATGGAACGCTCGGCGGAGCTCTACGACGCGCTGCGCGGTGACCATCCCCAACAGGCGTCGTACGCGGTGTCGATGGCGTACCGCTTGCGCTACGTGATGCAGTTCAACGCCCGCGAGGCGATCCACATGCTCGAACTGCGTTCGTCGAGCCAGGGACACCCGTCCTATCGCCGTGTGGCACTCGAGATGCACCGCCTGATCGGCGAGCAGGCGGGTCACCGGTCGATCGCCGCGGCGATGTCGCACATGACCACCGAAGCTCCCGAGCTCGAACGCCTCGAATCCGAACGCCGCGCCGAAGCCCGCCGAGGGTCCTGAAACGACCGACCGACCGTCTGCGTCAGCGCATACGTCCGAACTCAACCTATGCGCTGACACAGAACTTCGATGCCTGCTCTCCCGCAGCACAGCGCGACGGCAATGTGACGCCTGTCACACCCATGCTTTCCGGTCAGCGGCAAGGGTCGGCCTATGCTCCCGCCGCAACCGCCCAATTGTTCGGTTCAGCGCCGCACGACGAGTTCGAAGAGACGAGATGGCAGACGACGACATTGACGAACCCGACGAGGAGCTGGTGGAAGAGGCTGCCGCCGAGGAGACGGACGCCGACGAGGAAGCGATCGATCTCGACCCGGACGACCTCGACCTCGAAGATGACGACGACATCCCGAGCGACGATGACGACGATGACGTCGTCGACGACGACGATGATGAAGCCGACGACGACTCCGCGGCGACGGCTGCTCCACGCACGAAGCGCAAGAAGCGTGCCGAAGAGGAAGACGACGAGGATGACGAGCTGCTCGCCGACGACGACGTCGAAGAGGATCTCGACAAGATCCTGAAGGATCGTCTCGTCGCCGCAGACGACGACGATGTCGACGACGAGGAGGACGACGAACCAGACGTTCGTGGCGAAGGCGGCGAACGGCTCCAGCCGAAGCAGGCCGATGAACAGTTGTGTTCGTCGTGCTTCTTGCTCGTGCGATCGAGCGCTCCGAACTGCCCCGTGGGCGACGACGACTGCCCGATCTTCGTCGGCTGAAGCCATGGGTCCGCTCGGCGTCGCCGGTGACGTCATCGGACGGGTCCGTCGAGAGATCGGTCGAGCCTGCGGCGCCGGTGGCCGCGCCGCCGAACGCTTCGTCGCCGAGGTCCGCCGTCAGCTCGACGACGGCGAACCTCCGATCGAACCTCGCAACACGAACATCGATGTCCACACGGCGGCGCCCGAGTCATCGGTCCCACCACCTCGTGAGCACGACGGCGATGACGGCGAGCCGGCAACGATCCCAGCGGCCGAGGACTTGCCGTTGCCGGACTACGACCTGTTGCCCGCCGCGCACGTGGTCGCCGCGCTCGGCGACCTCGAACAGCACGAGCGCGACGCGATCGAGGTGTACGAACGGGCTGGTCGGCATCGGCGGACGATCCTCGGCAAGCTCGACCAGCTGCGCGAGGACACCGAGGCATGATCGATCCGACGGTGCGGGCGGCCGAACCGGGTGACGCCGCGCAACTCGCCGAGCTCGAGCGCGAAGCTCGCCACGCCGTCGCCGATCAGCGCGGCGGTGACCGCTGGCTCGTCGAACACCCCGAGGTCGGCGCTGCATGGGGCGATCGTGTCGCCGACGTCGTCGTGGCCCACATCGGCGACGTGGCTGTCGGCTACATGGTCGCGCTCGTCGGCATCGATCACGTTCTGCGCATCGACCAAGTGTGGGTGACGCCCGAGGCGCGTGAGCTCGGATTCGGTGACGGACTCCTCGCCGCGGCGATCGAACGCGGACGCAGCGTGGGCGCCGTCGCGGTCGAGGGCGAGGCACTGCCGGGGGACCGGCACACGAAGAACCTCTACGAGCGCGCCGGCATCGTCGCCCGGCTGATCACCACGTTCCGCTGGCTCTGAGCTGGCCGGGCGCGCTCAGCGGCCCGTCCACTGCGGGGCGCGCTTCTCGATGAACGCGGTGAGCCCCTCTTTGATGTCCTCGGAGCGCATGACGGTGCCCATCGCCGCGTCGGTCATCGCCTTGAGGGTGTCGTCGTTCTCCGTCGCCGCGGCCAGCACGACCTTGCGGCTCTCCCACACCGCCAGTGGGGCCGCAGCCGTGATCTGGGCGGCGAGACGCAGCGCCTCGTCGGTCGCCTCGCCCGGGCCGACGAGACGGTTGACCATGCCGAGGGCGTAGGCACGTTCGGCGGGGAGCGGCTCGCCCGTGAGGATGAGCTCCATCGCTGCCGTTCGGCCGATCGCTCGCGGCAGGCGGAAGAGACCGCCGGCGCCGGCGATCAGGTTGCGCTTGACCTCGGCGAGACCGAACGCCGAACGCGTCGTTGCCACGACCAAGTCCGCAGCCAACACGATCTCGCAACCCCCGGCCGTGGCGAGGCCGTCGACGGCGACGATGACGGGCTTCTTGCGCTCGCGGTAGGTGAACCCGGCGAAGCCGCCCTTGGCGGTGTTCAGCGACGCGCCCTGGCCCGAATTGATCGCCTTCAGATCGGCACCGGCGCAGAACACGGGGTTGTTCTGGCCCTCGGTGTTCGCCTGGATGACGCCCACCCAGATCGCGTCGTCGCCTTCGAGGCGGTCGATGGCGGCCTCCATCGCTTGGGCGACGTCGCCGTTGACCGCGTTGCGGGCATCGGGCCGGTCGAGGGTGATGACGGCGACGTTGCCGCGGGCTTCGTACGTGACGGTGTCGGACATGGGCGCCGATGGTACGACGCGTGGCCGATCGTCGGCGAACCGGCTCAGGTGTCGGTGTTGTCGTCCTCGCCTGTGCCGGTGGCCGGCGTTGCCTCCGGTGCCGACTCGACCGGCGCCGCGTCTGCAACGGGCGCCTCGCCCGACGCGGCGACGTCAGGTTCGGGAGCTGGCGTGGCCGTCGTCTCTGGCTTCGGTTCCGTCGTCTCTGGCTTCGTCTCCGGCTCCGTCGGCTTCGACTCCTTCGACTCCGTGTCTGGCTTCGGCTCCGACTTGGTTTCGGACTTCGGCTGCGGTGCCTTCGCGTCGCCCCGAGTCGGCGGCTTGTCCTGCTTCTTGGCGCCCTGGCGGGCGTCGCGGCGCGGTGTCTGGGGGCGCAGCGGCTTGGGCATCGACGCGCCCGCGGGCACTTCGACGCCGAGCAACGCCGCGATCTGGGGGAGCGCGGGCCCGAGCCGGGTGACGGTGGCGCGCAGATCGTCGGTGATCGTCGACGGCGGGGTTGTCGGCGTGACGAGGGCACGGACAGGTGAGAACGCGGCGGCTTCGAGCACGGCGATCCAGCGGTCGGCAGGATCGTCGGCCAGGAGCGAGGTGGTCGTCGCCTCGCCGAGTCGGCGAGCGAGCTCCTGCGGGAACACGACCCCTGCCTTTGGCGGCTGGGAGGACAGGCGCAGTGCCCGGATCACACGGCCGACACCGATCGCTGCGTCGATGTCACCGAACCACAGCTGGAGCTCCTCTTCCTGCTTGCGGACGAGCGCCGACTTCAGCTCGCCGGCGAGCTCACGAGTCGACTCGTCGCGGGCGACGATCGAGTCGTCGCTGGCGGCGACCACGCTGCGCAGGTCACGCAGATCGAGATGCTCGAGCTGACGCTGCGCAGCCTCGGCCCGGTCGAGCCACTCGGCGACACGCAGCCGCGGCAGGAGATCTTCGGCCATCTTGACGACGGTCGCTTCGGGCATGGTGGGCTTGCCGTCGGCGGCGAGCTTGACGTTCTCCTCCTTGACGCGGGCGCGCACCGCGGGGATGCCCTGCAGCGCCATCTCGGCGATCGGTCGCTGTTCTTCGGGCAGGTCGGCGAGTACCTCGCTGCGGCGGGCCTTGCCCGGACGAAGACGCTTCGGCTTGGGCCGTTGCGGGATCTCGGGCGGCGCCTCGAAGTGTGGCCGGTTGCGTTGCGGGCGTCCGCGGCGTTCGCCGTCGCCGGCGGAGCGCTCCCCACCGGTGCGCTCGCCGCGCCGCTCGCGGCGGTCACCGCGGCCATCTGCTGCTCCGTCACGGTCGCGCCGCTCGCCCCGGCGGCCGCGGTCATCGCGACCGTCTCGCCCGCGGCCGTCGCGGCGCGGGCCGCGATCTCGTCGGGCGCGCGTCTCGATCACGGCCTCGAACGGCTTGTCGCTCGGGAGCAGCTCGAGCACATTGGCATCTTCGGCCTTCTCCCGGCCCTTGACGACGGATTGCACCTCGATCCCGTCGAGCATCTGCTCCACTTCGACCTTCAACACGTCGCCGACGGCAGCACCCGACGGCAGCAGACCGCCGTCGACCACGCCGTTGGGCTTGCGGGCGCCTGCCGCGCGCCAGGTCCATGAGCCGTCGCCGCGCGCGCTCGTCAGCTCGATGTCGATCCGTCGGGACATTGCGCAAACGGTACCGGGTGAGGGTGGGAGAACTCCAACGAGTCGTCTGGGGTCAGATTGCATCCGGGGTCAGACACCAGATGCAACAACGCACCAGCGTCGGACAGGCCAACTTCATCAGCGCCGTTGCATCTGGTGTCTGACCCCGGATGCAATCTGACCCGTGTGTACGGTTCGGGCGATGGCTGTCTA
>CAZQCP010000100.1:0-11412 GCA_964592115.1 uncultured Ilumatobacteraceae bacterium | reverse complement strand
CGAGGCGGGGATCCCCATGCTCATGATGACGGGCTCGCTCGACCCGGTCGGCGCCGACGTCGTCTTTGCAGAGGTCCTCGATCCGGAGCTCCGACCCCCATGCATCGAGCAGGGCGTCGGCGGAGGCGACCTCCACAGGGCGTGCGGTCGCACGGTCGATGATCGCGATGCGATACCCGAGCTCCTCGATCCGGCCGAGATGTGCACGGGGGTCGCGCTCAGCAACTCTGCTCGTCATCTCCATCGAGAACTCCACGATCATCGTCGGCCGGCAACGTTGGATCGTCGTGAGCGCACCGTCCAACACCAACGCCTCGGCTCCTTCGACGTCGATCTTGATGACGTCGAGCGCCCCGAGCTCGAGTGCATCGAGCGGCATCGTCGGCACGATCGTCGCGCGACCCTCCGCTCGATGGTCGGCGCCGGAGTCGACGAAACCGCCGTTCGAACCGATGTGGCTCCCGAACTCCAAGCTCCCCCAAGACGCAGCCAGCGCGATCGGGAGCACATCGACATGCTCGAAACCGTTCAGCGTCACGCTCCGCTTCAACAGCCGAGCATTCTCGGGGTTGGCCTCAACGGCGATGACCCGACCTGTGGGACCGACGACGCCCGCCGCGATGACGGTGTGGTAGCCAACGTTGGCGCCGACGTCAACGAACGTCGCGCCTGGCGTCAGGTGGGCGCGGAGCATCGCGACGACGTGGGGCTCGTACTCACCTGCCGCAATCTGGATCGAGACCGAAGCGTCGGCTCGGTCGAGCGCGAGACGCGCCCCACCGATGTCGATGACTTCGAGATCGCCATCAGACCACCGGACGGTGACCGCGGACGGGAATCGCTGCTGATCGAGTGCCCCGAGCACTCGACGAACGAGTCCGCTCGAGGGCGCCTGGCCATTGACCACTTCGTCGATCTGCGCCAGGGCCGAATGGTCGAGTCCATGCGGGAACAGAATTGGCAGCACGACGTCCCATTGCGACGTGGTCGTCGGCGAGGAACGTCGGCGGCGAATCACGGGCTCACGTCGCGTCGCAGGTCGGTGACGGTGGCACCGGTGGCGGCGACGAGTTGTTGCGGGGTCAGCGGGAACACGTCGTGCCACGTGCCAGCGGCGGCCCACACCTCGTCGTGGGTGAGCAGGTCGGGATCGACGAACGTCCGCAGCGCCGTCGCGTGCCCGAACGGTGGCACGCCGCCGATCGGGAACCCGGTGGTCTCTCGCACGACGTCGGCGTCGACGCGCGCGCACCGCTCGCCACCGGCGGCCGTGGCGAGCTTCGACTCGTCGAGCTGGTTGGCGCCACTGACGTACGCCAGCACGACCTCGCCGTCGACGCCGAAGATCAGGCTCTTCACGATCTGGTCGACCTTGCAACCGATCGCTGCCGCCGCATCCGCGGCCGTCTTCGTGCCTTCTGGGAAGCGTCGGGGGACGACGTCGATACCGGCGTTGCGGCCAGCGTCGACGACTCGGGTGACGTTGCGGTGTTGCTGTTCTTCGCTCTCAGCCATCGGCGGCGACCGTAGCGGGACCACCGCGAGACATCACGAACGCGCCGGCGATCGAACACAGCGCGGCGACGAGGTAGGGGATCTGGTACGAGCCAGCGACGTCGTACAGCAGACCGAGCACCAGTGGCCCACCAGCGGTACCGACGACACCGAAGAGCTGTGACCGGCTGTAGATCTTCGGATAGTCGCGCACGCCGAAACGTTCGGCCATCAGCAACGGCTGCAGCATCAAGATGTTGCCGATCGTGGCGCCGAACAAGATGATCGCCACGAAGATCAGCCATGTGCTCTCCGCGAACGCGAGGAGGACGAGCGCCACCGATTGGGTGGCGACGAGTGCCACCGTCATCGTCGCCATTCGTACGCGCTGCACCACCTGCCCACCGATCAGCCTGGCGACCACCGACGTTGCCGCCACTGCGGTGACGGCGAATTGGGCGGTGCGGGCGTCGGTGCGATCCTCTACCAGCTTCACCATCTGCTGGATGCCGCCGACCTGGGAACCCAACCCCAGCACGAACCCGATCGTGACGCAGATGAAGAAGCGGGTGCGGACCGCCTCTTCGTACGGCATCCCCGTGAGCGCCGGCCGTGCCTCACCCGCGACGCGGCGCACGCCGTCGGGCGACCAACCGTCCGCTTCCGGGTCGGGTCGCACGAGGAACCACGCCGCGGGCACGATCCCGACGACGAACACGAGCCCCAACCACGGCGTCCCACCGGCGAGCCCGCGTGAGTCGAGGAGCTGCTTGGCGAACGGGGTGATGGCGATGCCGCCGACGGACAGCCCCGTCGAGGCGATCGACAACGCGACCGATCGGCGGGTGTGGAACCAGCGGGTGACGACGGTGGTCGTCGGCACCAACCCGGCCGCCGCGAACCCGAACGCGAACACGGCGTACACCACGAACAGCTGCCACTGCTGCTCGACGCGGCCGAGCACGGCCAGCGCGCCGCCGCCCACGACACCGCCGGCGATGATCACGATGCGCACGTCGATGCGCGCGATCCAGCGGGCGACCGTCACACCGAGCACGCCACCGACGATGAAGAAGACCGTGGTCGCCAGTGAGATCGTGCTCAGCGGCCAGTCCTTCTCCTTGCTGAACGCGTTGAGGTAGACAGCGAGCCCGTAGAAGCCGAGGCCGCTCGACACCATCAACACGATGAAGCACCCGGTGACCACCCACCAGCCGGGGAACCTGCCGGTTTCGGTGGACTCCCCCGCGGTGACGCTCGACATCACTGCGACCGTACGCGACACCGCCCACGCCGGACCCGGTCGGAGTCGCACCTGTGGCGAGTCCGGGTGTGCTACGAAAGTGCCCACCGTGACCGACGCGCAGCCAACCCAGCCCTCGACGGTGTCACCAGACGCGCCCGCGGGCGAGCCATCCGACGCTGCCGCCGAGCACCACTACCACCTTCCCCGGTTCCGGACGATCCTGCTCGTCGTACTCGGCGGGCTCGCAGTCATCTGGGCAGCACCGGCGTTCATCACGTTCGTCTCGGGGATCGACGTCGCCGACATCGACCACCTCTACGCCGCGATCTTCACCTTCGTCGTGTTCGACGCCGTGATCCCGGTGTTCCCGAGCGAGTCGCTGCTCACCACGGCGTCGAACCTCGCCGCCCAAGAGGGTTCCGACATCGTGCTCGGCTGGCTGATCCTTGCCGGTGCGCTCGGTGCGATCGTCGGCGACAGCTTGCTGTACTGGCTGTCGCGCACCGTGTTGCGCAACACGTTCGAGCGCCGCGTCGAACAGGCGCAGAAGAACGACAAGGTCCGCCGGGCGATGGACATCCTCGACAGGACGGCGCCGTCGATGATCGTGTTCGGCCGGTTCGTTCCCGGCTTGCGATTCGCCATCGGCGCCACGATGGGCATCACCCGCTACCCGTATCGCCGGTTCCTGCTCTGGGATGCGATCGGCGGCACGATCTGGGCTGCATTCACGTGCATCACCTGCTACCTCATCGCCTCGGTGATCGAGGACCGGCCGTTCGTGTCGATCGCCGTGTCGGTCGTGGTCACGACCGCGCTGCTCGCCTTGATGTACCGGCCACTCGCCCGCGCTTGGCAGGAGACCGCGCCGCCCACCACGACGCCGATCTCGTGAACATGTTGCGTGTTGAGCACGCAACATGTTCACGCGTTCGTCGCTACAGGGCGAACAGGTCGTCGAGGGAGCTCGAACCGTCGTCTGGGTCCGCGTCGGCAGCACCGTCGGTGAAGGCGGCGTAGCCCTCGACCTCGAGCGTCGCGGCGAGCTCGGGTCCGCCGCTGGCGACGATGCGGCCGCTGGCGAGGATGTGCACCCGGTCGGGCTTCAGCTCGTGGAGCAGCCGGTTGTAGTGCGTGATGGCCAGCACGCCGAGCGGCTCGTTGCCCTCGCTCGACTCGTTGCTCATCGCCTCCACGCGGCGGGCACAGTCGCGCAGTGCGTCGATGTCGAGACCCGAGTCGAGTTCGTCGAGGATGGCGATCTTCGGGGCGAGGATCGCCAGCTGCAGCGTCTCGTTGCGCTTCTTCTCACCACCCGACAAGTCGACGTTGAGCGGGCGATCGAGGAAGCGCTCCTCGAAGCCGATGCGCGCCGCTTCCGTCCGCAGCGCCTCGTCGAGTCCGTCGGTGGAACGCCCCCGCGTGGCCAGCGCTTCGGCGAGGACGTCGGTGAGCATCACGCCGGGCACCTCGGTCGGGTACTGCATCACCAGATGGAGGCCAGCCGCAGCCCGCTCCCATGCCGGCATCGCCAGCACGTCGACGCCGTCGAGCGTGACCGTACCGGCGAGCACCTCGTAGCCCGGCTTGCCCATCACGATGCCCGACAACGTGCTCTTGCCGGCGCCGTTCGGGCCCATCACAGCGTGGACCTCACCGGAACTGACCGTGAGGTCGATGCCGGTGAGGATCTCCTTGCCGGCCACACCGGCGCGCAATCCGCGGATCTCGAGTGTGCTCATGCGGAATCCTCCTTGCGCTCGGCGCTGACGACGATCTGTCCGTCGACCACCCTCGCCTCGAACACCGGCACGGGCTGCGTCGCCGGCAGCGTCATCGCCTCACCGGTCTTCAGGCTGAACGTACTGCCGTGCTTCGGACACTCCAGCTCGACATCGTCGCTCCACACCTCGCCCTCCGAGAGCGAGTAGTTGCCGTGGCTGCACACGTCGCCGATCGCATAGACATCATCGCCGATGCGCACGACCGCGACGGCGACACCGTCGAGGTGGACCTTGCGGGCTGTGCCGTCGACGAACTCGTCGAGCGGGCAGACGATGACCGAGCTCACGCCGGTACCGCCGTGTCGCTCAGCGCGTTGGCCGGCCCGATGTCGAGCTTGGTGGCAACGCGTTGGCGCAGGTCGTCGGCGATCGCGCCGACGGGGAGCTGGGCGATGACCTCTTCGAAGAAGCCGAGCACCACGAGCCGCTCGGCGACCTCTGGCCGCACACCACGACTCTCCAGATAGAAGCGCTGCTCCTCGTCGATCGGGCCGACCGTGGATGCGTGGCTGCACTTGACGTCGTTCGTCTCGATGTCGAGGTTCGGCACGCTCTCGGCCCACGCCCCTTCCGACAGCGTGAGGTTGCGGTTCGTCTGGTACGCCACGGTGCCACCGGCGTGGCGGCGGACCTTGATCAGCCCGGTGTAGACGCTGGCAGCGCGGTCTTGCACGGCACCCTTGAACAGCAGATCGCTCGTGGTGTTCGGGGCGTCGTGATCCTGGATCGTGCGGAAGTCGTGCATCTGGTTGCCGTCGGCGAAGTACAGCGCAACCTGCTTCGTGTTGCCGCCGCGGCCCGACAGCCGGGCCTCGGTGCGCACTCGCACGTAGTCGCCGCCGAGCGTGACGGTGGCGAGCAGCGTCGTGGAGTCGCGCAGGCCGAGTGCCTGCTGGTTGCCGATCTGCCACGTGTGCGGGCCGGTCTCGTTGACCGCGAGGTACTTCACACGGGCTGCGTCGGCGGCGCGCACCTGCAAGACGGGCACGACGAGCACCTCGTCGTCGGCGGCGCCATCGTCGGCAACGAACCGTTCGACGACCGAGACCTCGCTGTCCGCTCCCGCGTCGATCACGAGTCGCGGGAAGACCGCCATGCCGTTGCCGCGGACACGGTGCGTGACGACGATCGGATCGGCGAGGACCGTCCCGGCCGGGACGCGGATCACCGTCGGGGTCATGAACGCCCGGTTGAGCTCGGCGAACACGTCGGGGGTCTCATCGGCGAGGAGCTCGGGCTCGACGTCGGTCACGAGCAAGCTCGACGCCTCGGCGGTCAGCGCGACATCGGTCACGCAGCGCGACGGCGTGAAGCGATCGAGGTCGAGTTGGTCGATGCGGCTGTAGCGCCAGATCTCCTCGGACGGGTCCGGCAGCGATGCGGCCGCGAACCGATCGGCCGCCGCGAGTCGCAGCTCTTGCCAGTCCGAGTCGAAGGCGCGCACCGCGTCAGGGGTGAACGCAGACACGCCATCACGCTACCGCTCGACCAGCCGAAATTCCCCTACGCGCGTAGTGCAAATCCCGAACAGGTGACGCTGAGGCCGAGGCCCCACCGTTGCTCGCTCGCCGTCAGCGCTTGCGGCCGAACAGGCGCTTGAGCAGGCCGGGCTTGGCGGCATGTTCCGCTTCGACCTCGGCGCGGATCGTCGGGACCGCAGCGTTCAAGATCGCCTCCGCCTCGTCGAGCAATGCCGCCGCCGACCCGTCGTCGAGGCCGGCTGGCTCGGGCGGCGTCGGTGGCACGACGAGCGTGCCGTGTGTCCACGCCACGTCGGCGAGACGCCGCTCGTACCTGGCACAGTTGTCCGGGCATCGCCACGGCGCGTCGGGCGCCAGGTCGAGGTTGCACTTGCGGACGGTGTCACCATTCGGGTACGAGCGACTCTCGAAGTTCTTGCACTCGGTCCGCATCGGCACGGCGAAAGTGTACGAGCACAGGTGCCGCTGCCCGCCGTTCGCCGTGGGATTTCGCGTGGCGGCACCCACGCCGGGGCCGAGACACGGCTCCGGGCGACCGACAACCGCTGGATCGGAATGTTACGGTCCCGTGACGACCGGGCGGATCCAGGATGACCCCACGACCCCCAGGAGACTCATGAACCCGACAGCGCACCTTCGCGACACGACAACGAACGACCAGGACACGCAAGCCACCGGAGCCCGTGTGCACGATCGCCGGACGCTCCTCAGCAGGATCGCACTCGGCGGTGCCGGCGCAGCCGTGGGAGCCGCACTCGTGTCGACCGACACCGTCAGGGCGTTCGGCGGCAGCTTCGTCGGCCAGGCCACGCCAGCCCCGACCGGTACCACCTTCTTCCCCATCTCGCCCGAGCGGGCGTACGACTCACGCCAGCCGAACTACGCCGAGAACAGCCCGCTGGCGCCGAACACCGACCGGTTGGTCAGCATCGCCGACGGCCACAGCGCCGACGGCACCGTGACCGCGGAGAACATCGTGCCCGAGGGCGCAACAGCCGCGCTCATCAACCTGACCGCCGCGGCGATGACCGCCGGCAACTACCTGTCGGTCACCGCCGGCGACGTCACGTCGACCGCGACGTCGGTCGTCAACTGGCCCGACGACGCGACCCAGGTGGCCAACTCGATCACCGTGCCGATCGACGCCGACCGCCAGGTCCGCGTGTACTGCGGTGATCAGGCGGGCAGCACGGACTTCATCGTCGACGTCTTCGGCTACTACGTGCCGGTCGAACAGACCGACCCGACGCCGACGACCACCACGACCACGACCGTGGCGCCGGGCTGACGACACCGTCGGTGTCGGGCAGCGTGTTCTCGATGGAGGGTTCGGTCAGCCGACCGAGCCCTCCATCTGCAACTCGATCAGGCGCGACCACTCCACGGCGTACTCCATCGGGAGCGTGCGTGTGATCGGCTCGATGAACCCGTTCACGATCATGCCCATCGCCTGCTCTTCGGACAGCCCACGACTCATCAGGTAGAAGAGTTGCTCATCGGCGATCTTCGACACGGTCGCCTCGTGACCGATCTGCGCATCGCGCTCGCCGACTTCCATGTACGGCAACGTCTTCGACACCGAGTCCTCGTCGAGGATCAACGCGTCGCATTCGACGTGGCTCTTCGCCCCGGTCGCACCCTCGTCGACGCGCACGAGACCGCGGTAGGTCGTGATGCCGCCGTCCTTGGAGATCGACTTCGACACGATCTTCGAGCTCGTGTTCGGCGCCGCGTGGATCATCTTCGCCCCGGCGTCTTGGTGCTGGCCCTCACCGGCGTACGCCACCGACAACACCTCGCCCGTCGCGCCCTCACCGACCAGGTACACCGACGGGTACTTCATCGTCAGCTTCGAGCCGATGTTCCCGTCGATCCACTCCATATGACCGTACGCCTCGTCACGCGCCCGCTTCGTGACGAGGTTGTAGACGTTCGGCGACCAGTTCTGGATCGTGGTGTACGTGACGCGGGCGTGCGGCTTGACGACGATCTCGACGACGGCTGAGTGCAGCGAGTCGCTCGAGTACACCGGCGCCGAGCAGCCCTCGATGTAGTGCACCTGGGCGCCTTCGTCGGCGATGATCAGCGTGCGCTCGAACTGGCCGGCATTCTCCGAGTTGATGCGGAAGTACGCCTGCAGCGGCATCGACACCTCGACGCCTGGCGGCACGTAGATGAACGAACCGCCCGACCACACGGCTGTGTTGAGCGCGGAGAACTTGTTGTCGCCCGGGGGGATGACCGTGCCGAAGTACTTCTTCACGATCTCGGGATACTCCCGCAGCGCCGTGTCCATGTCGCAGAACAAGATCCCCTGCTCTTCGAGGTCGGCGCGGTTCTTGTGGTAGACGACTTCCGACTCGTACTGGGCGGTGACGCCGGCGAGGTACTGGCGCTCGGCTTCGGGGATGCCGAGCTTCTCGTACGTGCGCATCATCTCTTCGGGGAGCTCGTCCCACTCGTCGACCTGCTCGCCGGCGGGGCGCAGGTAGTAGTAGATGTCCTGGAAGTCGATGTCGGGCATGTTCACCGCGAACCACTCGGCCATCGGCTTCTTGTCGAAGAGCCGCAGCGAGCGCTGGCGCATCTGCGACATCCAGCGCGGCTCACCCTTCCACCACGAGATCTGGTCGACGACGCCCGCGTTGATGCCCTTCTCCGGCGTGAACGCGTACTCGACGCCCTCGTCGGCCCAGCCGAGGCTGTACTTGCTGAGATCGAGATCGAAGCTGGTCATCGGGGTCCTCCGCTCGCGTGGCGTGCATGTCGGCAATCGCCGAGGTGAATTACCACTACGCCCATAGTAACAATTCCCAGCGCCAGATCACCCCTGCGCCCGGGCCGCTCACGCGGCGACGTCGGCGAGATCGATCTCGCCATCGGGGTCGACGACGCTGGGCGGGTCGAGCTCGACGAAGATGCACTCGCCGGGACACAGCTCCGCGGCGTGGATCACGAGGCTCTCGAGGCGCCGCGGCACGACGGCGAGACTGCCCGAACCGCCGGGGTCGTTGAGCGCTCCGCCCGATTCAGCGACGTAGGCGATGCCATCTTCGAGCTGGACGAACACGTCGGGGCAGTGGTCGATGCACAACCCGTCGCCAGTGCACAGGTCCTGATCGATCCACACGCGCATCGGACACAAACGGTACCGGTTGCTGTCTACATTGGCGCCACCGTGTCCGACGACCAGACGACCCCGCCCGACCCTTCGAGCATGCCCCAGACCACGCTCACCCAGCGCGCCCCGCGGCGCCCCCACACGTGGCATCGACCGACCGGCGACGTCGATGATCAATACGCGTGGATGCGTGACGTCGACGACCCCGAGCTGCTCGCCTACCTCCGCGCCGAGAACGACGCTGCCGACCGTTTCTTCGCTCCGCACCGCGACACGATCGAGGAGATCTTCGAGGAGATCCGTTCGCGGGTGCAAGAGACCGACCTCTCCGTGCCCGTTCGCTTCGGTCCATGGTGGTACGTCACCGCCACGAACGAAGGGCAGAGCTACCCCGTGCACCAGCGTGGGCCGTCGCTCGAGGCAGCGACACGCGACACACTCCTCGACGAGAACGTCGAAGCCGAGGGCCACGAGTACTTCGACCTCGGCGCGTTCGACGTGTCGACGGACCACACGCTCCTCGCGTGGGCGATGGACACGGCGGGCGACGAGCACTACACGCTCCGCGTCCGCGACCTCGCCAGCGGGCGCGACCTCGACGATGTCATCGACGACACGACCCAGGCGGGGGTGGCGTGGTCGCGCGACGGGCAGTGGCTGTTCTACGTCACGCCCGACGCGCAAGAACGGCCCGCGACGGTGTGGCGGCACCGCATCGGCACGCCCCCGTCCGACGACGTGCAGGTCTTCGACGAGGCCGACGAGCGCTTCTTCGTCAACATCGGCACGACCCGGTCCGACGAGTGGATCGTCATCCACACGGCGAGCCGCACGAGCGCCGAGACGTTGTTGATCCCCGCCTCGTCGCCGACGGCCGACCCCGCCGTCGTCCTCCCCCGTCGCGATGGCGTCGAGTACGGCATCGACCACTGGGGCGACCGTTTCGTGATGCACACGAACGACGACGCCGTCGACTTCCGCGTCCTCGTCGCCGGCGGCGACGTACGCGCCAGCACCGTCGACTCGTGGAGCGAGTTGATCCCCCACGAGCCACGCCGTCGCATCCTCGGCATCGATGCGTTCGCCACGCATCTCGTCGTGCACGAGTGGAGCGACGCCCAGCCACGCTTGCGACTCGTCTTTCGCGACGGCGACGAGCGCGTCGTCGATCTCGGGCCAGATCCTCACGACATCGAGCCAGCGTCGAACCCCGAGTGGACGACCGACGTGTTGCGCTTCTCGACCCAGTCGCTCGGCTCGCCGCCGGCGATCTTCGACGAGCACGTCGTCACGGGCGAGCGTGCGCTGCTCAAGCAGGTGCCGACGCCGAACGTGACGCTCGATTCGTACCGTTCGCGCCGCGTGTGGGCGACCGCCAGCGACGGGACGAAGGTGCCGGTCGACATCGTGCACCGCGTCGACACTCCGCTCGACGGCACGGCACCCGGCGTGTTGTACGGATACGGGTCGTACGAGGCATCGCTGCCGCCATGGTTCTCGGTCGCCCGACTGTCGTTGCTCGACCGGGGTTTCGTCTGGGCGCTCGCCCACCCTCGTGGCGGCGGCGAGCTCGGCCGCACGTGGTACCTCGACGGCAAGCTGTTGACGAAGGAGCACACGTTCAGCGACACGATCGCCTGCGCCGAGCACCTCGTCGCCGATCGGTTCGTCGACGCGACCCGGTTGGCGATCCGCGGTGGATCGGCAGGCGGGTTGCTCGTCGGCGCGTGCATGACGAAGCGTCCCGACCTGTTCGCCGCCGTCGTGGCCGAGGTGCCCTTCGTCGACATCGTGTCGACGATGAGCGATCCGACGTTGCCGTTGACGGTGACGGAGTGGGAGGAGTGGGGCGATCCGCGCGCCGAACCGTACGCGTCGTACATGCTCGGCTATTCGCCGTATGACAACACGGTGCCCGCCGACTATCCCGCGCTGTACGTGACCGCCGGGCTCAACGACCCGCGGGTGAGCGTGCATGAGCCAGCGAAGTGGGTCGCCCGGTTGCGCGATGTCGCGACGGGTGATGCACCGATCGTCATGCGCACCGAGCTCGGCGCCGGGCACGGCGGTCCGACCGGGCGCTACGAAGCCTGGCGCGACGAAGCCCGCACGCTCGCCTTCCTCGTCGCCACCACCTGAAACGAACGCTGGATTGCATCCGGGGTCAGACACCAAATGCAACCGCAACGATCCGTGACGCCGGTCTCCGCCGTGCCTCCGTTGCATTTGGTGTCTGACCCCGGATGCAATCCCCGTGCCAACGTTCGTTATCAGCCGGCGAGGAGG
>CAZQCP010000099.1:0-11431 GCA_964592115.1 uncultured Ilumatobacteraceae bacterium | reverse complement strand
TGTCGGGCGTGACCGACCATCTCGCTGACGATGACCGCCATGCGCTGGCGATCGTTCGCCAGATCGTCGCCACGTTGCCGATGCCGCCGGCGCCGCCGTGGGAGGTGCAGCCGGTGGTGGAACCCGTAGTGGATCCGGCGTCGTTGCACGGCGTGATCCCCGCCGACGCCCGCACGCCCTACGACGTGCGCGAGGTGATCGCCCGGATCGTCGACGGCAGTCGCTTCCACGAGTTCAAGGAGCTCTACGGCGACACGCTCGTGTGTGGGTTCGCCCACATCTGGGGGCACCCGGTCGGCATCGTCGCCAACAACGGCGTGCTGTTCTCCGAGTCAGCGTTGAAGGGTGCGCACTTCATCGAGCTCTGCGATCGCCGCAAGATCCCGTTGCTGTTCCTCCAGAACATCACCGGCTTCATGGTGGGGCGCGAGTACGAGGCCGGCGGCATCGCCAAGCACGGAGCGAAGATGGTCAACGCGGTGGCGACCGCCCGTGTTCCGAAACTGACCGTGGTCATCGGGGGGTCGTACGGTGCCGGCAACTACAGCATGTGTGGTCGCGCCTACTCGCCGCGCTTTTTGTGGATGTGGCCGAACGCGCGCATCTCGGTGATGGGTGGTGAACAGGCGGCGTCGGTGCTCGCCACCGTGCGCCGCGACCAGATCGAAGGGCGCGGTGGCGAGTGGTCCGCTGACGACGAGGACGAGTTCAAGCGCCCGATCCGTGAGCAATACGAGCTGCAAGGGCACCCGTACTTCTCGACGGCGCGGCTGTGGGACGACGGCGTGATCGAACCCGGTCAGACGCGCATGGTGCTCGGGCTGGCGTTGCAGGCGGTCGGCCAGGCGCCGCTGGCGCCGGTCAACTACGGCGTGTTCCGGATGTGACGTGATGTTCGACAGCGTGTTGATCGCCAACCGGGGAGAGATCGCCGTGCGGATCACGCGCACGTTGCGCGGCCTCGGCATCCGCTCGATCGCCGTGTTCAGTGACGCCGATCGAGCTGCCCGCCACGTGCTCGACGCCGACGCGGCGGTGCACATCGGGCCGGCGGCAGCGGTCGACAGCTACCTCGACGTCGACCGGATCATCGACGCCGCGCTGCGCTCTGGCGCGCAGGCGCTGCACCCCGGGTACGGCTTCTTGTCCGAGAACGTCGCGCTGGCACGGGCGTGCGCCGACGCGGGGATCGTGTTCGTCGGGCCACCGGTCGCGGCGATGGAGGCGATGGGCGACAAGATCAGCGCCAAGCAGACCGTTGCTGCCAACGGTGTCCGCGTGGTACCGGGCGTGTCGGGCGCGGGTCTCGACAACGACGAGTTGATCGAGGCTGCCGCCAGCGAGATCGGGGTGCCCGCCCTGATCAAGCCGTCGGCGGGCGGCGGTGGCAAGGGGATGCGTCTCGTCACCGACGCTGCTCACTTCGCCGACGAGATCGCCGCCGCGCGCCGCGAGGCGCGGACCGCGTTCGGCGATGACACGCTGTTGATCGAGCGCTACGTCGAGCGACCCCGCCACATCGAGGTGCAGGTGCTCGCCGACGCCCATGGCAACGTCGTCCACCTGGGCGAGCGCGAGTGCAGCCTGCAGCGCCGGCACCAGAAGGTGATCGAGGAGGCTCCATCGCCCTTCCTCGCCGACGATCAGCGTGTGGCGCTCGGCGAGCAGGCCGTCGCCGCCGCCCGAGCGTGCGGGTACGTGAACGCCGGCACCGTCGAGTTCATCGTGTCTGGCGCGAGCGCCGATGACGCCTACTTCTTGGAGATGAACACCCGGCTCCAGGTCGAGCATCCGGTGACGGAGATGGTGTGGGGCATCGACCTCGTCGAACACCAGCTGCGCATCGCCGCCGGCGAACCGCTCCCGTTCGGCCAGGCCGACCTCGCGCCGCGTGGTCACGCGTTCGAAGCCCGCGTGTACGCCGAGGACACCGACCGCGGGTTCCTCCCGACCGGCGGGACGGTCGTTGCGCTGCACGAGCCCGTCGACCTCCCGCACGTGCGCGTCGACTCGTCGCTCCAGACCGGGACCGTCGTCGGCAGCGACTACGACCCGATGCTGGCCAAGGTGATCGCCTGGGGACCCGACCGCGACTCGGCCCGGCGCCGCACCGACGCGGCGCTCGCTGACACGGTGGTGCTCGGCGTCACGACGAACGTCTCGCTGCTGCGCGACTTGCTTCGCGACACCGATGTCGCCGCGGGCGTGATGGACACCGGCCTGGTCGAGCGCATCGTCGCCTCCCACGCGCCCCCGACGACGCGCACGCCCGACATGGTGCACGTCGCCGCCGCGTTCGTGTTACTCGACGAGTCGGCGCGACCAGGGCCGTGGGGCCGGCGTGACGGATGGCGCATCGGACCACCCGCAACGATCGAACAACGCCTCGTCGACGCCGACGGGATCGAGTCGACCGTCGGTGTGCTGTGCACACGTGACGGTCACGGCTGGGAGGCCACGGTCGACGGCCGCGCGGTGCCCGTACGGCTCGAACGCACAGGCGACCGCGTGCGGATCGAGTGCGCCGCCGGCGTCACCGACTTGGTCGTAGCCGTCGGTGACGATGACGGAGTGTGGCTCGGGTCCGGTGGCGCCGCTTGGTGTCTGCGCCCGTCAGCAGTGCGGCGTCGTCGGCACGCAGGCAGCGGGGCCGATGGCCTTGCGCTCGTCAGCCCGATGCCCGGCACGGTCGTTGCCGTGATGGTCGCCGCCGGCGACACGGTCGTCGAGGGCCAGCCGATCGTCGTCGTCGAGGCGATGAAGATGGAACACACCTTGCGCGCCGCAACCGGCAGCACCGTCCGCGAGATCCCCGTCGCAGTCGGCGACCGAGTGGAGCTGCGCCAGACGCTCGCCCAGTTCGACCCGACCCCCGACGCCGCCATCACCACCACTCCTGCAGTCCCGGAAACGGAGCCCGCCTCATGACCTTCGAGCTGACACCCGAACACGACGCCTTCCGATCGATGGTGCGATCCTTCGCCGAGTCGGAGATTGCGCCGCACGCCGCACGCTGGGATCGCGAGCACGTCTTCCCCGTCGACGTCGTGCACAAGATGGGCGACCTCGGCCTGTTCGGCCTCGTGTTCCCCGAGGAGTGGGGCGGAGGTGGCGGTGACTTCGTGTCGCTGTGCATCGCCATCGAGGAGATCGGCCGCATCGACCAGTCGATGGGGATCACGCTGTCGGCCGGCGTCGGCTTGGGGGCCAACCCGATCTTCCGGTTCGGCAACGACGACCAGCGCAGCCGCTGGCTGCCCGACCTCGTCGCCGGGCGGGCGCTCGGCGCGTTCGGGCTGACCGAGCCCGACGCCGGCAGCGACGCCGGCGCCACTCGTACGAGGGCGCGCCGCGACGGCGACGACTGGGTGATCGACGGGTCGAAGGCGTTCATCACCAACTCGGGCACCGACATCACGTCGATCGTCACCGTGACCGCCCGCACCGACGACGGCATCTCGGCGTTCGTGATCGAGGCCGGCACACCCGGCCTGATCGTCGAGCCCGCCTACGACAAGCTCGGCTGGCACGCCAGCGCCACCCACGGGCTCGTGCTCGACGGCTGCCGCGTGCCCGACGCCAACCTGCTCGGCGCGCCCGGCGCGGGGTTCGCCAACTTCTTGTCGATCCTCGACGACGGCAGGGTGGCGATCTCCGCCCTCGCCCTCGGCTGTGCCCGGGCCTGCTTGGAGATGGCGGTCGAGTATGCGAAGGAGCGGGTGGCGTTCGGCGGGCCGATCGGACGCAACCAGGCGGTGGCGTTCGCGCTCGCCGATGTCGACGTGGCGGTGGAGAACGCGACGAACCTCACCTACCGCGCGGCCTCGCTGAAGGACCAGGGTCGACCGTTAGGACGCGAGGCGGCGATCGCCAAGCTCTACTCGACCGAGGCAGCGGTCACCGCCACCCGAGTCGCCACCCAGGTGTTCGGCGGATCGGGCTTCATCGAGGAGAACCCGATCGCCCGCTTCTACCGCGATGCGAAGATCCTCGAGATCGGCGAGGGCACGAGCGAGATCCAGCGCCTGATCATCGCCCGCCACCTCGGCCTCCCCGTCGGCTGACTCCGCCCAACGATCCGTTTCTGGCGTGTGGCTACGTGGCTTCGGGCGCATCGAGCTCGATCTGGGATCAAACTGGTAGCGTCTTCCCTGTGGAAGCGACCGTCGACGAGGTGGGCAGAATCGTGCTGCCCAAGCCTCTCCGTGACCGGTTGCGACTGGTGCCAGGGACGAAGGTCGATGTCAGCGAGTATGGCGATGGCTTGCACGTCGCTCCGGTCAGTCGCACCGCTCGCCTCACAGAGCGCGACGGCCGACTGGTCGCCGTCGCGGAGACGCCGATCACCGACGACGACGTCATTGCGCTCGTCGATGCCGGCCGTCGATGACGGACCTGCTCGTTGACACCAGCGTTGCGATTCCGTTGCTCGTGACATCTCATGCGGAGCACGGTCGCGTGGTTTCGCTCGTCGGTGATCGATCTATTGCGCTTGCCGGTCACGCGTTTCACGAGACGTACGCAGTGTTGACGCGCCTGCCGGGTGACGCCCGCGTCGACGCGAACGACGCCGTGCGATTGCTGCGCGAACGGTTCGACCCGGCAGCAGTCCTCGACGCCAAGTCGGTCCGATCCGCGCCTGCCGTTCTGGCGGACAAGGGAGTCTCTGGCGGTGCTGTGTACGACGGTCTGATTGCCTTGGCCGCGCTCGCCGCAGGGAAGACTCTTGCGAGCCGGGATCGGCGCGCGTTGACCACCTACCGATTGCTCGGGGTCCCCGTCGAGATGTTGGGCTGAGACAGGACCACGATCGCGTCGAGGGCGGTCGGGTCGCGGAGGGCGTCGCGGCTGGCGACGGTGGCTGGGTCGGCGCCGAGGAGGATCTTCTTCACGGGCAGTTCGAGCTTCTTGCCCGAAAGCGTGGTGGGGATGGTGACGACTTGGTGCACGTCGTCGGGGACGTGGCGCGGTGACAGACCGGTGCGGACCGTGGCGCGGATGTGGGCCACGAGCGCTTCGTCGAGGTTCACGTCGTCGGCGGTGACGACGAGGAGCACGAGCCGGCCGGGGTCGTCGGGTTCGGCGGATTCGAGGTGGACGACAAGGCTGTCGACGATCCCGTCGATCGACTCGACCACTCGGTAGATCTCGGCGGTGCCGACGCGCACGCCGCCGCGGTTGAGGGTGGCGTCGGATCTGCCGGAGATGATGCAGCTGCCGCGGTCGGTGATGGTGATCCAGTCGCCGTGACGCCACACGCCGGCGATGTCGGCGAAGTAGGCGGCGTGGTAGCGAGACCCGTCGGAGTCGTTCCAGAACCCGACGGGCATCGACGGCATCGGCTGGGTGATCACCAGCTCGCCCTCGGTGCCGACGACCTCGTGGCCGGTCTCGTCGACGGCGCGCACGGCGGCGCCCAAGTAGCGGCACGGAATCTCGCCTTGCCACACCGGTGTCAGCGGGCTGCCGCCGACGAAGGCCGAGCACACGTCGGTGCCGCCCGAGATGGGAGAGAGGAGCACGTCGGGTGACACGGCGTCGTAGATCCAGGCGAAGCCTTCGGGCGGCAGCGGCGCACCGGTGGAGCCGACGGCCCGCAGTGCCGACAGGTCGTGGATGGCGCCGGGGGTGATGCCGGCGCGACGGCAGGCCGTGATGAACGGCGCGCCGAGCCCCATCCACGTGACGCCTTCGTCGGCGGCGAGCGCCCACAGCGTGTCGGGCCCCTCGTCGTTCGGACCGTGGTTGGGGTCGCCGTCGAACAGCACGAGCCGGGCGCCGACGAGCAGGCCCGACACGAGGTAGTTCCACATCATCCAGCCGGTCGTGGTGAACCAGAAGAACCGATCGGCGGGACCCATGTCGCCGTGCAGACCGATCGCCTTCAGGTGTTCGAGCAAGATCCCGCCGTGGCCGTGCACGATCGGCTTGGGCAGACCGGTCGTGCCCGACGAGTACAAGACGTACAGCGGATGGTCCGGCGCGACCTGGGCGAAGTCGATGTCGCCAGTGCGATCGGCGCTCGCAGTGACGACGTCGTTGAAGTCGCGCGCGTCCGCGGGCGGCTCGCCGTCGCGGTGCAGGTAGGGGAGGTGGATCGTGTGCCGCAACGAGGGCAGACCGGCGCGGATCGCAGTGACCTCGGCGCTGCGGTCGACGTCGTGGCGGCCGTAGCGGTAGCCGTCGACGGCGAACAGCACGACCGGTTCGACTTGGGCGAAGCGATCGAGCACCGCTTGCACACCGAACTCGGGCGCGCACGATGTCCACACCGCACCCAAACTCGCGGTTGCCAAGAACGCGACGACCGTCTCGGGGATGTTCGGCAGGTACGCCGCGACCCGATCCCCCTGCCCGACACCGAGCTCGACCAACGACTCGCGCAACCCCGCGACCTGCGCCCGCAGCGCGCCCCACGTCAACTCGGTGCGTTCCCGCGACTGCGAGCGACCGACGATCGCGATGTCGTCGTCGGCACCCGAACGCAGCGCATGCTCCGCGTAGTTGAGTCGCGCTCCCGTGAACCAGCGGGCGCCGGGCATCTTCCGCTCGGTGAGCACCGTCTCGTACGGCGCGCTCGAGCGCACGTCGAAGAAGTCCCACACCGCCGCCCAACACTCCTCCAAACCGGCCGGGTCACGCGGGTCATCGCCCACCGACCACCGCCACAACGCGTCGTAGTCGGCGAAGTCCAACCCGCGGCGCTCGGCACAGAACGACAAGAACTCACCGAGCCGACTCGACGTGGCAGCATCTGCCGCAGGGTGCCACAGCACACGCGGTTCGCTCGGTGGGCTGGCGGCGGTTCCGCTCGGGGGCATCCCCGGAGGATGACCGACCGGGCCGAAATGGTCAAGCCGACGGCGTTGCCGAGTCGCTGAGTATCCTGGCGGCAGCGCTCCCGTAGCTCAGTTGGATAGAGCGGCTCTCTCCTAAAGAGCAGGCCACAGGTTCGATTCCTGTCGGGGGCACGGGAGGATTGCATCCGGGGTCAGACACCAAATGCAACGCCGCACACGGTGGAGCCCGGCGTCACCAACCGTCGCTGTTGCATTTGGTGTCTGACCCCGGATGCAATCCTCTGTCGCACACCTCCACCCCTGCGGGACTCTATGGGTGATGGACGAGGCTGACTTCGACTCGCTGGCGAGGGCGGTCGAGCCTCGCCTGCGCCGCGCGCTGGTGGCGTGGTACGGCCCAGGGACCGGTCGGGACGCCGCGCAGGTCGCGCTCGAGTGGGCGTGGACGCACCGGGACCGCCTCGCCGACATCGACAACGTTGCTGGCTACCTCTTCCGCGTCGGTGAGTCGTATGCGAAGCGCGAGCGACAGCGCGGTCCCGTCCCGACACCCGAGCGACCGCACGAGGCCGTGGTCGACGATCCCCGATTCGAGCCCGAGCTCGCGTCGGGGTTGGAGGCGCTGAGCGATCAACAGCGAGCGGCAGTGCTGCTGGTTCACGGTCACGGCTACAGCCTCCGCGAGGCCGCGGACGTGCTCGAGGTGTCGCTCGCGACGCTGCGCACCCACGTCGATCGGGCAATGCAACGCCTACGTACACATCTGGAGGTTGGTGATGAGTCACGATCTGGTTGAACGGCTGCGCGCCCACGCGTCGGCCCTCGATGAGGCTGCGCCGCCGATTGCGCTCAGCGAGGTTCGCCACGCGGGCGACGCCGAGCCGCCGCAGGGGTGGCCGATGGGCCGGCTGCTGGCCGCGGCGGCGGTCGTGCTCGTGCTGATCGGGGGGTTGATCACACTCGACGCAGTCCGCCAGTCGCCCGATTCGACGACACCGGGAGACGCGCCGCTGACGACGAGCGAAGCATCCGAGCCGGTCGAAGTCGACGACGTGGCGACGACGTTGCCGCAGTCGAGCACGACGACCGAAGCACCAAGTACGACGACCGAGCCGCCGTTCGACGCGACGCTCGGGATCGACCTCGGGACCATTGGGCCGGACGACTGGGTACTGCCGACGTGGCTGCCGGATGGATACGAGATCACCTTTGCGCTCGAGGTGCTCCACCCGGCTGGATTCACCGAATCGGGCGACGTCATCGAGGGATCGGGCGGCGCGACGAGATCCGTGACGTACGAACATCCCGACGGCGGGACGATCAACCTTGGCGTCCGCCGCTTCTCGTTCGACGGTCTGGTCGACCGCCCGTGGACCCGGACATCCCACGACGGGGGCTACTTCGCAGACGCGCGAATCGATCCCGTACAAGTGAACATCTCCGCGGACCGGCTCGACGCTGCGGACTTCGCGCGGCTGTTCGCCGGCGCCGCGATCGGCACCCGCGAGGACGTGCCGAGCACGGCGCTCATCTCCATGGGCGACCTCGAACGCGAGATATCTGACGGGCTTCCGGTCGTGACCTTCGACTTCAACGGCGAACCGCGCTCGATGTACGCGGTCGGGGTCAACGGGTACTACTGCGTCTCAGCGGGCGTGTGCCCGATGACGATTCCGCGAGGCAGCGTGATGACTGCGCACGGCGGCGGGCCATGGGCGGGGATGTCGGGCTCGGCGACGATCACCGCATCCCCGTTCGGGATCGTGACCTCGGAGGTTGATCGCGTCGAGGTCGAGTTTATCGACGGGCAACGGATCACCGCCTTTCCGACGGATCTCACCGGGCGCTTCGACGACAAGTTCTGGCTCGTCGTCACCGAGATCGAGCTCGATGCACCGCTCGCCGAGCCGACGCTCGACGGCAGCGAACCTCCAGAGGACGCATGGCCGGTGCGTACCGTGACCGCCTACGACGCCGCCGGCAACATCCTCCACGTCGACCACGGTCACTGACCGCCTGCGCACAGGCCCTCTCGACTCACGCAGGATAGGCGGTGGTGCCGAACCCGTCCGTCCACTCGCCGCCGTCGACGACATAGATGTAGATCCTGTTGCTGTCGATCTCGACCCGGCTCGTCGGCGTGGTGAGGACCCAGTCGTCGTCCGGCTGTGGGAGAACGGCGAGCCGTGGAGCGGTCGAGACGATCGCGATCGTCCAGCGTCCCGAAGGTGGTGGCGTTTCGCCGATCGCACCGATCAGCGTCGTGTCGTCGGATACAGCGACTGGGGCGAGGCCTCCGAGCGGGACACCGTTCTCGTCGCGGACGAAGGCGTGCCCGTTCGAGAACGACACCGTCCAGCCCAGGTCCGGGACGTCGACGGAGATGGAGCCCGCATCCGGGGAAGCACCGACGACATCCGCGAGTGCCGCCGCCGCAGCGACTGCTGGGCCAAGCGGAGCGGCGGGTAGCAGATCATCAGGCGTGCGAAGCAGCGCGCCGGAAGCGTCGACGGTCGCCGTCGGGTTGAACGAGAAGCCGCTCCACCGAGCCACGAGTCCCTCGACGGCGGTGATCATGTTTGCTGCCCTGTTCCAGTTGGTGCCGTCGCGCATCGTGGCCCATTCATCACTGGAGGGCCGATAGATCAGGGCCACATCGCCGCCATCGGCGAACACAACATCACGACCTGTCCACACAGCATCACCCGCGACGTATGGGGTGCCGCGAGGTGGCCCGTCGAAGGTGCGCCATTCGAGCGTCGCCGGGTCGAGTGCAGAACTCGTCGCCCCCGGTCGCGGATCGAGGAGCAGGAGCGACTCATTCGTCGCGACCAGAGACCCGACAAGCGTCGGTGGTTCCATGTGGTTCCAGGTGTCCGTCACCGGGTCGTAGCGGTCGAGGGCGTAACTCTGCGTGGCGACCTTCTCGACGAGGGCGTCGACGTCGTCGATGATGTCGCCCGCCACCGAGCCCGAGTTCGGTCGCTCGAGTCCAAAGACGTAGAGGGCCTCGTCGAACCACACGGCCGTCGCCGGGCCAACCCGATCCACCGGTGGCGCCGACAGCTCCCTCCACTCGTTCCGGACTGGGTCGTAGGCCGCCGCGCCCGGGTTGGTCGGACCGGCGTACGACCCGCCAATCGTGATCATTTCCGTGCCAGTCCAGACTGCCGATGGGGAGCCAGACGCCGCTGGGCCGCCGGATGGCAGAGCACGCCACACATCGCGATGGGGGTCGTAGGCCGCGCCGTCGGCGAGCTCGGTGTCGTCGCTCGTTCCGCCCCACACGATCATCTCCTCGCCGGTCCAGACAGCTGCCGCGCTGTGTCGAGCGGCGATCGGTGCCGCTGCAAGTGTTCTCCACGCTCCGGCCGTCACGTTGTACGCTGCGCCGTCGTCGGTGGCGGCGCCGCTGTCGGTGTGTCCGCCCCAGACGATCACCTCACTGCCCGTCCACACGATCACCCCCGACACGCGGGCGCTGATCGGCGCGGCAGGAACCGACGTCCTCGCGCCCGGCAGGACGAGATCCGTGATCGCCGAATCGGGTGTCGGAGGACTTGCCGTCTCCGGCATGGTGGTCGGCGTCGTGGCGGCTGGGACTTCGATCACCGTGCGCGGATCGTCGTTGCTGATCGTTGAGGGACCGTCGCGCATGACCATCGCGGCGGCGGTCGCCGCCGCGATGACCGTTGCTAGTCCGGTCGCGGATGCGACGCGCCAGCGGCGTCGGCGGCGGTGCACCGATTTTAGTCGTGGTATCGGTATCTCGACCTCATGAAGTCGTTCGACCGCCGCCGCCAGCCGCTCATCGATGTCCGTCATGTCGCCTCCTCGGAGAGCACTCTGCGCAACCGTTCGCGGGCGCGCCGTACGTGGGTGCGGGCGGTCTCGGCGGAACAGCCGAGCATGTGACCCACCTCGTCGAACGTGTAGCCATCCACCGCAGACAGGACCAGAGCTGCAGCTTGGCGACGAGGGAGAGCAGCAACCGCATTCCACAGCGGCTGATCGTCGCCCAGGTGGATGGGTGGTACTTCGGTACTGGTCCGAAGCCGTAGCAGCACCGCCGCCTCAGCCACCACGCGACGATGCAACGACACGGCGCGGTTGATTGCGACCCGACGCACCCACAAGTCCGGCCGGTCGAGATCCCGTACCCGAGACCATCGGCTGCACGCCGCCAGCAGCGCCTCTTGGGTCAATTCTTCGGCGAGTGCCCAACGTCCTGTCAACACGAACAAGGCACTCGCGAGCCGTTGGTACTGGGCCCGATAGAAGTCCTCGAAGTCCGGCGTCCACTCGACGTCCCACGCGATCATCGCCGCCTCGTCACCGAGGCCCGCTTGGCGCGGTCCGACACCCACGACACGATTACACGCACGGGCGCCGCCGAAGCGGTACATCGTTTGCCGAGACTGCGAGATGCGGGCCATCACCGGGTTGTCGACGTCATTGGCTGATTGCATCCGGGGTCAGACACCAAATGCAACGCCGCACACGGTGGAGCCCGGCGTCACCAATCGTCGCTGTTGCATTTGGTGTCTGACCCCGGATGCAATCGTGGACTCAGTCCTCGTTCTCGAGCGGCTGGTCGAGGGTGACCGGCTCGGACGGGGTGGGGATTGCCG
>CAZQCP010000098.1:6812-11505 GCA_964592115.1 uncultured Ilumatobacteraceae bacterium | reverse complement strand
AGCTCGCCCTCGACCTCGCGCTGGTCGCGCTGTACTCCGATGGCACGATCGCCGCGCGGCGATGGTGCGACCACGCGGCCCTCCTCATCGATCGCACCACCGCGGGCGAAGATGCGCCCGTCGAGACCGACGGGCTCGCTGCCCGCCTACGGGAACTTCGATGCGTCGTCGCCCTGTTCGACGCCGACCTCGAAGCAGCGCTCGCTGGTCTCCACGAGCATCCCGGACCACGCCATGGCGCCGGCACGGGACTGTTCGATCAGCGGTTCGCGGTGTTTGCGGCGCGGACCCTGCTCGCCGCGCGCGAGCGCGACGAGGCAGATGCGTGGATTCGCGTCGCCGAGCTGATCGAGAGCGCCGGCATCGTCACGTCGGTCACCGTGCCGACGCTCCGTGCCTGGCACGACTGGTTCCGCGGCGACCTGTCGCTCGCGATCGAGCGTCTCGACGCGGCGTTGGGATGGATGGAAGACCACGGCATCGGCGCGCACCATCATGGGTTCGACACGCTGGTCAGCGCGGCATGGTGCAAGCTCGGGGCCGGGCGCGTGAGCGAGGCGGCGCGGCTCGCTCAGCGCGCACGCGCCGACGCCGAGGTCCTCGGACCGGCGTGGTGCCACCTCCAGTCGGGGTACCTGTCCGCCCAGGTCGCCGTCGTCGCAGGCGATGCGCTCGGCGCGCTGCACCTGTGCGACGACCTGCGCGCACGTATCGACTTCGCTTCGTGCTGGCCGTACGCCCAACGAATCCTCGCGGTCGAGATCGACGCGCTCGCGGCGACCGGCCGACTCGACGACGTGAGGCGGCTGATCGGCACGCTCGAGCCCGGACCGCGCCGGCAACTCCTCGTCGCCCGGTTCGTCAACGACGATGGGGTCGACGTCGAGGAGCTGCTGGCGGAACGGTCTGCGTGGCCGGCGAACGATCGTCTCCACGCCGAGATCGTCTTGGCGACCGACGCCACACTGGGCAGCCACGATGCGCTCCTCGCAGTCATCGCCGAGTGCGCCAGCACGGGTTGGGTCCTCCCGTTGCTCGAGCTGCGGACACTCGTCGAAGGCGCACTTCCGGCGCGCACGCTCGAGCGGCTGCATCCACAGCTCGGCGCCGCACTCGCGTTCGCCCGCAGGCCGAAGCGCGCCGAGCCGACGAGCCAGGTACGACTGACCGACCGCGAGCTCACCTTGGTGCGCCTGCTCCCCACACACCTCACGTACGCCGCGATGGGCGCGCGGCTCTACCTGTCGGTCAACACCGTGAAGCTCAACTTGAAGTCCGTGTACCGCAAGCTCGGGGCGAGCACGCGCGACGAGGCGGTCGCCGCAGCTCGCCGTGCCGGACTGCTCTGATTGCATCTGGGGTCTGACCCCGGATGCAATCGACTACCCGAATCGGGTATAGCGACGCGACGACGTGGGCCCGGAAGATGGCTGCTGACCGCGGGTCGTACGGCCCGCGCTCACGCGTTCGTGGTCATCGACAGATTGGGAGGCGCTGCCGTGCAAGAAGCAGGAACGGTCGAACAGGTTGCTGACCCAACCGTTCGCGACGACGAGCTCAGCTCGGCGCACGAGGCCGCCGATCCTGTGCCACCGGACTCCGGGTCGGCGGAGGGCACCGAGGATGAGCCGAACAAGTCGCGGTTCCCCACACCGCTCGGCTTGCTCGTCATGATCTCGATCGGTGTGTGGTTGCTGGCACTCGTGATCCCGTCCGGCCAGTTCGCGCTCGACGACTCAGGCCGCCCGATCCCCGGTTCGTTCGAAGAGATCGACTCGCCGCTCACCTTCGGTGAGAGCGTCACCGACCTGGTGCTGTCGCCCGTCAACGGCTTCTACGGGATCCAGGATCCCGAGACGGGGAACGTCGGGCCGTTCAACAGCGGGTTCATGTTCGGGTCGGCGCAGGTGATCGTGTTCATCTTGATGATCGGCGGCTTCATGACCGTCGTGTTCAAGACCGGCGCGCTCGATGCCGGCATCGGCAAGCTCGCCCACCGGTTCCGCACCCGCGGTCCGGCGCTGATCGTCATCTTGTCGCTGTTGTTCGGGGTGCTGGGTTCGTTCATCTCCTGGAGCGACGAGACGCTCGGGTTCTACGCCCTCACGATCCCACTGTTCCTGGCCCTCGGCTACGACCGGATGGTCGTGGTGAGCGTCGTCACGATCGCGCCGTTCGTCGGTTCGATCGGGGCGACCATCAACCCGTTCCGCATCGGGATCGGCTCCGACGCCGCGGGCGTGTCGATCGGTGACGGGCTGCTGTTGCGCGTGCTCCTGTTCGTGCTCACGATCGGAGCGACGATCGCGTACACGCTCCGCTACGCGAAGCGCGTGAAGGAGTCGCCCGAGCTCGCCCTCGTGGCGCACGATCCGGCCGACGACGAGCTGGTCGCTGCGGCGCAGGTCGAGACACCAGCACTGACGCGGCAGCAGATGGTCGTGATCGGACTGGTCGTGTTCACGTTCGTGTTGCTCGTGTTCTCGATCGTGCCCTGGGGGTCGATCCTCCACAACACGATCGTCGATCCGGTGACCCACGAGACGATCACGGAAGCGTTCAGCTGGGAGCTCGGCTGGTGGTTGCCTGAGCTCAGCGCCCTGTTCGTCGTGATGGCGATCGTCGTCGGGTTCGTCGGCGGGCTCGGCGAGAAGGGGACCGCGAACGCCTTCGTTCGCGGCGTCGTCGACTTCACCGGTCCCGCGATCCTGGTGGCGTTCGCCCGCGGAGTATCGGTGATCCTCACCAACACGAAGACGATCGACACGGTGCTCGATGCGATGGAAGGCATCGTCGGCGGCCGGTCCAGCGTCGTGTTCGTGCTGATCCTCGCCGTCGTGACGCTGCCGTTGGCGTTCCTCGTCGGCTCTGGCTCGGCGGGCATGGCGCTCGTGATGCCGATCCTCGCCCCGCTCGGCGACTTCGCCGGTGTCGAGCGCTCACTCGTCGTCACGACGTACAACTCGATCGGGGCGATCCTCCTGCTCGTGCTGCCGACCAACGTGATCCTCGTCGCCGGGCTCGCGCTGGCTCGGGTACCGATCGGGATCTACTACAAGTTCATCCTCCCGCTCGTGGGGATCCTCACCGCGATCACGCTCGCCGTGCTCATGCTCGGCGTGGTGATCGGATGATCGAGATGTCGCATCCAGCGTCGCAGTCAAGGTCGCAGTCAGCGTCGCAGCCAGCGTCGTAGTCAGAGGAGCACGCCATGGGGACCGACAACTTCAACGCAACGCCATCGCGCACATCGACGATCGACATCGCCGTCTCGACAACGATCCCGCCTGGGGCCGTCACCGGCTTCGTCGTCGGCCCGACCGGCGATCCTCCTGCGGAGCTCGGCCTGACCCGCGCCCAGCTCGACGCGGTCGGCTTCGCCGGTCGCGCCGCGGACCGTCACGTCCACGGCGCCGCCGACGGCCAGGTGACGGTTGCGGTCGGCCTCGAACAACCGACGGTCGCCAACCTGCGCGACGCTGCGGCCAACGTCGCTCGCGCCGCGACCAGACGCGACGAGCTCGCCTTCGTGCTCCCACCGGATGTCGAGACAGCCGCGGCCGCCCACGCGGCGGTGGAGGGGATCCTGCTCGCCCGCTATCGCTACGACGCACTGCGCGCCGAGCCGACCGATGTCGCCCTGCGACGTGCCACGATCGTCGCCGCGCCGGCTCAGCAGCAACTCGCCGAGTCCGGAGCGGCGCGCGGCCACGTCTTCGCGTCGGCGACGATGCTCGCCCGTGACCTCGCCAACACCCCGCACAGTCACCTGAGCGCGGTGACGTTCGCCGACCTCGCAGTCGCCCTCGGCGCCGCACACGGGGTCTCCGTGGAAGTGTTCGACGAGGAGGCGCTCGTCGAGATGGGCATCGGTGGCCTGTTGGCGATCAACGCCGGGAGCGCACAGCCGCCGCGAATGATCAAGCTCACGTACCGCCCGGCTGGCGAAGCGAGCGGTCGGCTGGCGGTCGTCGCCAAGGGCGTGATGTACGACTCGGGCGGCATCAGCCTCAAGCCGTCTGACCGGGTGCATGCCCAGATGAAGAACGACATGTCCGGCGCGGCTGCAACGCTCGCCGCGATCACGTCGTTGCCGGCGCTCGGGTGCACCACCGAGGTCACCGGCTACCTGATGTGCACCGACAACATGCCCTCGGGCACGGCGACCGGGCTCGGCGATGTGATCACCATCCGCGGTGGCACGACGATGGAGATGATCGACACCGACGCCGAAGGCCGCGTGATCATGGCCGACGCGCTCGTTCTCGCCCGCGAGGACGGGCACGACGGCGTCGTCGACATCGCCACGCTCACAGGTTCGGCGATGCGTGCGCTCGGCCCCGACCTCGCCGCG
The DNA here is from genome assembly GCA_964592115.1 of uncultured Ilumatobacteraceae bacterium. GTDB lineage: Bacteria > Actinomycetota > Acidimicrobiia > Acidimicrobiales > Ilumatobacteraceae > Sva-07. The sequence goes on along the minus strand of CAZQCP010000098.1, from coordinate 7,151 downwards.
GTCGTCGGCAACGACACCTCGATGATCGAACAGGTCAAGGCGGCAGCATCGGCCACCGACGAGCTCGTGTGGGAGTTGCCGCTCCATCGTCCGTACCGCAAGAAGCTCGACTCGCTCGTCGCCGACATCGCCAACTGCGCCCCGATCGGGCAGCCCGACGCGCTGCTCGCATCGCTGCTGCTCGCCGAGTTCGTCGGTGACGTCCCGTGGGCGCACATCGACATGTGTGGTCAGGCGCAGAACGACGTCGACCGCACCTGGCACCCCGAAGGGTGCACCGGCTACGGCGCCCGCCTCCTGCTCCAGGTGGCGCTCGACTTCGAGCCGCCAGCTGGGACG
>CAZQCP010000098.1:0-6712 GCA_964592115.1 uncultured Ilumatobacteraceae bacterium | reverse complement strand
CTGGGACGTGACGGCTGGAGTCAGCCCCTGACGATGTTCGCGGTGTGGGGCGTGTCGTCCGCCGAGGTGCCGACGTAGAGCGTGTAGCTACCTGTCACCGTCTGGAACGAGCGGGTGGCGTAGTCCCACACTGCGAACGGGTGATGGCTCGCGTCCGGGTCGATGGTGATCGTGACGGTTCGTGAGGCGCCCGGCTCCACGAAGACCTTCTGGAACCCGACCAGCCGCTTGGGCGGTTGCCCTGCGGCCGGAATGCCGACGTACACCTGCACCACTTCGGCCCCGGCGACCGGACCAGTGTTGGTGACCGACGCCGTGACGGTCACCGGCGCGTCGACGCCCCCGGGCGCGTCGACGACCACGCCGGAGAGCTCGAACGTCGTGTACGACAGTCCGAATCCGAACCCGAAGAGCGGCTCGATGCCTTGCGCCTGGAACCACCGGTATCCCATCTCGAGGCCTTCGGAGTAGCGGATCACGGGGTAGCCGTCGCCCTCGTCGGTGCCCGGATACCGCTCCGGATGGCCTGCGTAGAGCGTGTCGTCGGCCGAGCGGGGGTAGCACGTGGGCACCTTGCCCGACGGATTGACGACGCCGAACAGCAGGTCGGCGACGACGTGGCCGTCCTCGCTGCCCTGGTTCCAGACCTCCAACACCGCGGGAGCGTCGTCGATCCACGGCATCAGCACGGGGTTGCCGTCCTTGAGCACCACGACCGTGTTGGGGTTGATCCCGAGCAGTTCCGACAGCATCTCGTTCTGGTTGCGCGGCATGTTCGCATCGCGCTGGTCGGCGCCCTCGGTCGCCACCAGGCCCGCCATCAGCACCACCGCGTCGGCCTCGGCGGCGGCACGTTTGGCCTCATCGAGGTTGGTCAGGTCGTTGGCGACGGTCACCTTGGTCACCGTCGCCGACGAGCCGAGGTCCGCCAACACGTCGGTCATGCCGTCGAGCGGGGTCACGGTGTAGAGCGGGATCACCCGCGACGAGCCACCGCCGCCGAGGCAAGCGCGATCGACGAACCTCGACTGGCCGATGATCACGATGGACCCCACGTCGGGGTCGAGCGGCAGCAGGTCGCCGTCGTTCTTCAAGAGGACGGCGATCTGGGATCCGATGGCACGCGACCGTGCTCCGTGCGCGGCGCTGTCGATCTCGCCTGGAGCGTACGGGCGGTCGAACTGGCCGAAGCGGAACATCTGCGCGTACCGGCGCACGAGCGCACGGTCGATCGTCTCGATCTCGAGGCTGGTGTCGGCCAGCGCGGCGTTGATGTTGGCCTCGTTGAGCCACTTGGCGTCGGGCATCTCGTGGTCCATGCCGGCGTTGAGCGACGGGGCGGCCGAGCGGCACGACCAGAAGTCGGACTGGACGTAGCCGTCGAAGCCCCACTCGGTGCGCAAGATGTCCGTCAAGATCGGCCGGCACTCCGTCGCGTACACCCCGCGCACCCGGTTGTACGCGCTCATCACCGCAGCCAGCCCGGCGTCTTTCACCAGCATCTCGAACGGCAGCAGGTACAGCTCGCGGAGCACGTGTTCGTCGACCTCGACGCTCGCCCGGAACCGCTCGTGTTCCTGGTCGTTGAGGACGAAGTGCTTGGCCATCGCGATCACGTCATGCGCCTGGATCGCCTTCGTGACGGCAACACCCATCACGCCCGACAGGTACGGATCCTCGGAGAAGTACTCGAAGTTCCGCCCGGCGATGGTGGTGCGGTGCAGGCACACGCCGGGACCTTCCAGCACGTGCTGGCCGAGCGTCGCCGCCTCCGATCCGATGATGTCGCCGTAGTGATGCGCCAGCTCCGGGTCGAAGCCCGCCGCCAGCCCGATCGTCATCGGCAACGAGGTCGCCGGCGGGCTCGGTGTGCCGTCTCCCATCCCGATGCCGACCGGCCCGTTGGTGATCCGGAACCGCGGGATCCCGAGCTCGTCGATCGCCGCCACATGCCGTTCGATCCGGATCCGTGAGGCGACCTCTTCGAACGATGCCCCTGTCGCGGCGGCGTTCGCCACGATGCCGCGGACGTCGATCGTCTCCATCGCGCCGTGCAACTGGTCGATCTTCTGCTCGACGGTCATCGCCTCGACCAAGCTCGTCGCGCGCTCATGCGGGGTCCGGGACGAGTCCTGCCAAGGGAACGTCGTATCGGGCACAGTCAGACCTCCTCGTCGACTCCGACGTCAGTCTCGGTCGACGGCATCGGGCGGAGGAGTCTCGCACAACGTCTGCCGGACGCGCGTGTCGATCACGCGTGCCCGATCAACTTCACGATCGATCGATCGACCCGCGCTGCTCCTTCGACCGCTGGGAAGGGGCGTATACTCGCGGTATGGCCGACCGGGTCACCACGATGAAGATCACGACAACAACCCGAGATCGCATCCGCGCCCACGCGTCCGCGGGCGAAGCCCTGGAGGACGTCGTCGTGCGCGCGCTCGACACGTACGAGGCCGCCCAGTTCTGGGTCCGCGCTGAGGCATGGGCAGCAGCCGAAACGCCAGCCGAGCGTGCCGAGCGCAAGGCCTCCGAAGCCGAGTGGGATGCGTTGATCGAGGGCCTTGCGTGACGCCGACGAACGGCGACATCTGGCTCGCCGACCTCGGCGCAGAGACGCGTCGGTCGGTCTTCGTCATCTCCGATGAGCGCTTCCATCGTCTCGCTGAGCGGGCGATCGTCGCTCCGGTGCTCGCATCGCCCGCCACCGGGCACCACCCACCGTGGTGGATCGCCCACGAGAACTCGATCGTCGCGGTCGAGCGCCTCGCCTCCATTCCGGTCGAGCGGCTCCTCGAGCGGCAGGGCGCGGCCCAGCACGACACCGTCCGAGCGGTACAGCGCACTGCCGGTCGGCTCATCGGCCGCGATCGCTGAGGCGACGTCGAGCGCTCCTTCGTCCTCGGGTGACAGCGAGTTGCCGTATGCGTCGTTGTCGGCCTGGCGTGCGGGGACCCTCGGCGACCGAGACCGCTACTTGCGTATGACTACCAGCTGTTCGCCGTCGCGAAATTAGGCATGCCACATGGTGATCACTAACGTGTCCTATCGCTTTGCGGGATTGCCGCAACTACACATGGAAGGACCCCCTCATGCTGAGTGTACGCAAGCTCGCCGCTCTGTCGGCTGCAGCCCTCGTCATGGTCACGGCCGCCTGCGGATCCGACGATTCGGCGAACGGATCATCGGCCGCGTCGACCTCGCCGGATGCGTCGGCCGGTGTGTCGACGGCACTGCCCGGGACCGACGACTCGGCGGAGTCCGGCTTCCCGATCACGATTGAGCACGCCCTCGGAACGACGGTCATCGAGTCGAAGCCCGAACGTGTCGCCACGGTGCAGTGGGCCAACCACGAGGTGCCGCTGGCGCTCGGTGTCGTTCCCGTGGGGATGGCGGCGGCGAACTTCGGCGACCCCGATGGCGACGGGCTGCTGCCATGGGTGTCCGACAAGCTGGAAGAGCTCGGGGCTGAGACCCCGGTGCTGTTCGACGAGACCGACGGCATCGACTTCGAGGCGGTGGCCGACACCAATCCCGACGTGATCCTCGCCGCATACTCGGGGCTCACCGAGGAGGACTACGAAACCCTCAGCGAGATCGCTCCGACCATCGCGTACCCCAATGCGCCCTGGGCCACCGCGTGGCGCGACATGATCCGGCTGAACAGCGCCGGCATGGGTGAGGTGGAGGCGGGCGAGGCCTTGATCGCCGAGATCGAGGCGGAGATCGACGCCGAGGTGGCCAAGCATCCCGAGATCGAGGGCAAGCAGGCGATGTTCTCCGGTCACCTCGATCCGACCGACCTGAGCGAGATCGGCTTCTACACCGCCCACGACACCCGCGTGCAATTCTTCGAGGACCTCGGAATGCGGATCGCCGACGTGGTGGCCGAGGCGTCGGCGAACACCGACAGCTTCTCCCAGTCCGTGAGCAGCGAACAGATCCAGGTGTTCGACGACGTCGACATCATCGTCGGCTACGGCGACGAGTCGGGTGAGCTGCTGGCGGCGCTGCAAGCCGATCCGCTTGCATCGCGGATCCCGGCGCTCGAGCGTGGCTCGGTCGTGTTCTTCGCCGGCAGCACGCCGCTCGCAACCGCCGCGAACCCGACGCCGCTGGCGATCTCCTACGTCCTCGCGGACTACGTCGAGCTGCTCGCCGAAGCAGCCGGCAAGGTGGAGTGACCGCCGCCGCCGAACCCGAACTCGCAACTCCGATGTCGGGCGCCGCGACGCCGCGGCGTCCGACACGGGGACGAACCGTGTGGTTCGTCATCGTCGTCGTCGCCATGGTGCTCGCTGCAGTCGGGTCGGTCTGGCTCGGTTCCCGCTGGGTCAGCTGGTCCGAGGTGTGGGCAGCGCTCGGCGGCTCGCAGGAGACGATCGGTGAGGCCGCCGTGGCCAAGCGCATCCCGCGGACGTTCATGGCCTTGTTCGTCGGCGGCGCGTTGGGGGTGTCCGGCGCGGTCATGCAGGGCGTGACGCGCAACCCGCTCGCCGATCCCGGGGTGCTCGGCATCAACATGGGTGCATCGTTGGCGATCGTGATCGGGATCGCCTACTTCGGGATGGCGAACCCGACGAGCTACATCTGGGTGGCGATCGTCGGCGCCGGAGCGACCGCGGTCTTCGTCTACGTCGTCGGATCGCTGGGCCGAGGCGGGGCGACGCCGCTGAAGCTGGCGCTCGCCGGGGCGGCGACATCGGCCGCGTTTGCATCGTTCGTGACGGCGATCATCTTGCCGCGCAACGACATCGCCGACACGTTCGTGTCGTGGCAGATCGGCGGCGTCGGCGGCGCCACGTACGGCAAGCTGGCAACGATCGCGCCGTTCCTCGCCGTCGGCTTCGTCATCTGTGTGCTGTCGGCACGCGGGCTGAACTCACTCGCCCTCGGCGACGAGGCGGCAGCCGGGCTCGGCGAGAACGTCGCCGTCACCCGGGTGTTGGCTGCGATCGGCGCGGTGATGCTCTGCGGCGCGTCGACCGCTGTCTGCGGACCGATCGGATTCGTGGGGTTGGTCGTTCCCCATGCGTGCCGTCTCGTGGTCGGGCCCGACTACCGCTGGGTGATCCCGATGTCGGCCGTCACGGGCGCGACGCTGGTCACGATCTCGGACACGCTTGGACGGATCGTCGCCAAGCCCGAAGAGATCGACGTCGGCATCATCACCGCACTCATCGGCGCGCCCGTGTTCATCTACATCGTGCGACGCCAGAAGGTGCGCGAACTGTGACGACCGAGATGCTTCCGCCTCCGTCGCCGGCGCGCCTCGAAGCGATTGCTCGCGTGGTCGCCGCTGGTCGAGCACACCGCCGTCGGCGGTCGCTGGCCGTGATCATCGTGTTGGCGGTGCTGGTCGTGGCTGTGTTCGTGATCTCTCTGCTCGTCGGACACACCTTCTACACGCCCAACGAGGTGATGCGGGTGATCCTTGGGCACGAGGTGCAAGGTGCGACGTTCACCGTTGGTCGCCTGCGGCTTCCGCGAGCGGTGACCGCGCTGGTCACCGGGGCGTGCTTCGGGCTCGGCGGCGTGACGTTCCAGACGATGCTCCGCAACCCATTGGCGAGCCCCGACGTCATCGGGATCACCTCCGGCGCGAGCGCGGCAGCCGCGTTCGCGATCGTCACGCTCACCTTGAGCAACACGGCGGTCTCGATGCTGGCGATCGTCGCCGGGCTCGCCGTCGCGCTCGTCATCTACGTGCTGTCGTTCAAAGATGGCGTGGCCGGGACGCGATTGGTGCTCATCGGGATCGGCATCGCGGCGATGCTCAACAGCGTCACCGCCTACGTCTTGTCCGACGCCGCCGAATGGGATCTTGCGGAGGCGACCCGCTGGCTCACGGGGAGTCTGAACGGCAGCCGGTGGAGAGATGCGGTTCCGGTGCTGTGCGCGATGGTCGTGCTCGTGCCGACGCTGCTCGTGCAGTCGCGCAACTTGTCGATGACCCAACTCGGCGACGACGCCGCGGGCGCGCTCGGCGTGCGGGTCGAACGGACCCGGTTGACGGTGATCGTCGCCGCCGTCGGGCTGATCGCGTTCGCGACAGCAGCCACTGGGCCGATCGCGTTCGTCGCCTTCCTGTCCGGACCGATCGCCGCTCGCCTGGTGCGGGGAAGCGGTTCGCTGCTGGTGCCGTCGGCGCTCGTCGGCGCGCTGCTCGTGCTCGTCGCCGACCTGTGTGGCCAGTATCTCTTCTCGCTCCGCTACCCGGTCGGCGTGGTGACCGGCATCCTGGGCGCCCCGTACCTCATCTATCTGATCGTCCGAACCAACCGCGCCGGAGGCTCCCTGTGACGTCGTCGCATCGACTCGAGGTCGAAACACTGCAACTCGGCTACCGAGATCGGATCGTCATCGAATCGCTCGACCTGCTCGTGCCGGCGGGGGAGGTCACGGCGATCGTCGGGCCGAACGCCTGCGGCAAGTCGACACTGTTGCGCGCCTTGGCGCGACTGCTCGCCCCGCGACGCGGTCGGGTCGTGCTCGACGGCCGTGACCTCGACGAGTTCCGTGCCAAGGAGCTCGCCCGTCAACTCGGGTTGTTACCCCAATCGCCGATCGCTCCGGAAGGGATCACGGTCGGCGACCTCGTCGGGCGCGGCCGCCATCCGCACCAGTCGATCTTCTCTCGCTGGAGTCGCGCCGATGACCTCGCAGTGGCCGAGGCGCTGGAGGCGACAGACACGGTCGACCTCGCGGACCG
>CAZQCP010000097.1:0-11540 GCA_964592115.1 uncultured Ilumatobacteraceae bacterium | reverse complement strand
GCTGAGCGAGACGCTGCGATACAACCTCGGGCTCGACCGCGCAGCGATCACCGAACGAGTCGAGCGTGCTGTGCACGACGTCGGCCTGACGCCGGCGGTGCTCGACCGGCATCCGTCGCACTTCTCGGGCGGCCAGCTCCAACGCATCGCGATCGCCCGCGCGCTGGTCGTCGAACCCGCCTTCGTGGTGTGCGATGAAGCGGTCTCCGCGCTCGACTTGTCGGTACAGGCGCAGGTACTCAACCTGCTCCGCGACGTTGCCCGCGAGCGATCGCTGAGCTACCTGTTCATCTCCCACGACCTCGACGTCGTCCGCCTCCTCAGCGACACGATCGCGGTCATGTACCGCGGGCGGATCGTCGAGCACGGGCCGACCGCCGCCGTGGCGACGGACCCTCGGCATCCGTACACGCGCCAGCTCGTGGCGGCGACGCTCGTCCCCGATGTGGCCGAGCAGCGGCGGCGACAGTCCGCTCGCCGCGCGCAGCCCCGGCTCACGGGGGAGCCCGGAGTCGGCGGATGCGTGTACGCCCACCGCTGCCCTCGCGTGACCGACCGTTGCCACGCTGAGCAGCCGACCTTGCAGTTGCACGCGGGCCGCTCCGTCGCGTGCTGGAATCTCTCCGAGGATCCCGATGACTGACCCCGATGCACCGAAGCGAGTGACGATCTACGAGGTCGCGCGGGCCGCCGGCGTGTCGATCACCACGGTGTCGCACGCGCTGAACCGTCCCGAGCGCGTGCGCGCCGAGACGCGCGAGCGGGTGCTGCGCGTCGCCGACGAGCTCGACTTCGTCCCCGACCGCGTTGCTGCTGATCGCAGCCGGCGCGGTGCAAACCGCGTCGCCGTGCTCGCCCCGTTCGGTGCCTACGCGACGTACCGGGAGCGCCTGGTCGGCGTGCTCGACGTTCTCGGACAGTCGGGCGTCGACGTGGTCGTGTTCGACCACTCGCCGGTCGACTCCGATCTGTCGCCACTGCTCAAAGCGTTGCCGATCTCCGGGCGGGTCGAAGGCCTGATCGTGATGGGGATCCCGCTGAGCGACGAGATGGCCAGCCGCCTGGCGGATCGCCGACTGCCGACGGTGCTCGTCGACGCCAAGCATCCGGCGTTTCCGTCCGTCAACGTGGACGACGAGGCGGGCGGCCGTGCCGCGATCGAGCACCTCCTCGCCCGCGGGCACCGCCGCGTCGCCTACGTGTCCGGCCCGCAATCGTCAGCGGCGTACGTGTCTCCCGGGCTGCTACGACTGCGCGGCATCGAAGCCGCACTCGGCGAACGGGGGATGGGCTTCGACGCCATGCCCCTCGTCCTCACCGACCCGAGCTTCGACGGCGGACGCGGGGCGGCTGCCCACCTCCGCCAGACCTACCCCGACGTGAGTGCCGTCATCTGCCACTTCGACGAGATCGCCGCCGGCGTGCTGCGTGGTGCCGCCGACCACGCGGTGTCGGTGCCACAGGACCTCGCGGTCGTCGGTTACGACGACGGGCTACTGGCCGCCGCGCTCGACTTGACCACCGTTGCCCAGCCGTTCCAGGCGACGGGCGAGGTGGCGGCACGGCTGCTGGCGACTCACCTCGAGTCCGGCCCGGGCGCGCCCGAACATGTCATGTTGACCCCTGAGCTGCGACAGCGAGGTACCACGTGAGCTCCGATCCCAATCCGCTGGCCATCGACGTCGCCACGTTTGCGGCGACCGACGCCGACCCCGACGAGATCGCCGCGCTCGCCGCGCTGGTCGACGACATGGGGGCACTGGCGTCCGAACTGCCCAAGTTCCCCCCGTCAGCGCCGCGGCCCGGGGAATCGACCGCGTCATGGGCGGCCGAGGTCGCCCGCCGCCGCGCCGAACACGACGCGATCGCGCTCGCCGAACAGCTCAGGCAGCTCGTCGCGCCGGCAACGGGGCGCGTCGAACCCGATCGGGTCGAGCGCTCGTGGGGTGAGATCGACGCGCCCGGCGGTCCGGTCGCCGCCCGCTGGTACCGGCCCACCGAGCCGAGCGACCGCGCCGCCGACACCGCCATCGCCTACTTCCACGGCGGTGCGTTCTGGATGGGCGGCGGCGCCACCGGCTTCGCGATCAACGACGCGCCGTGTGCCCGACTCGCCGCGGCAACCGGGGCGACGATCGTCAACGTCGACTACCGGCTCGCACCCGAGCACCGCTTCCCTGCCCAGCTCGACGACGGAGCAGCCGCCGTGCGTCATCTCGCCGACCGGTTCGCGCGGGTCGGCGTGGCCGGGAACAGCTCGGGCGGCTTCTTGTGCACCGGGTTGGCATGGCGTAGCCGCAACGGCGAACTGCCGCCGTTGGCAATGGTGCTGCTGCTCCAGCCGGCTGTCAATCTCGGTCCGCGCGCCCCATCGACCGACGGCGACGACGCAGCGGCTGAGCTGCGGCGTCGGATCGTCGAGTACTACCTCCTCGACGAAGCGGACTGGTCGGCGCCTCACGTGACCGCGGCGAACGACGAGGATCTCGGCGGCTTGGCGCCGACGATCCTCGTGACCGGCGACCAAGACCTGCTCGCAGCACCGGCCCGGCGGTACGCATCGCGCCTCGCCGACGCCGGCGTTGCGGTCAGCGACCTCCGCTACACGATGACTCACACGATCGCCACACCCGAGGTCCGCCGCCGCATGGACACCGAGGTCCTCGCCGCCATCCGCGCCACGCTTGCCGCGGAATGAGCAAGGCCGGGGGCTTGGCCCCAGCGTTGCTCATTCGCTCCGGAGCGACACCGTCGAGATGGGCTGCGTAGCGTTCGGGACATGGGCACCGAGACCACAGCCGAACCTGAGCTGCGCTACGACGTCGACGGCCAAGTCGGCATCATCACGATCAACCGGCCCGAGGCGCGCAACGCGCTGACGTGGTCGACGTACGCCGCGTTGGAAGACGCCGTCCGCACCACGACCGAACGCTGCCTCGTCATCACCGGCGCCGACCCGGCGTTCTGTTCGGGCGACGACGTCAAGCAGATCATGGGCGGCGGGGACGCCCCACCGCCGATCACCGACCGCGCGCCCCGTCTCACCCCGGCTGCAGATGCGCTCCTCCACACCGACGTGCCGGTGATCGCCGCGGTCAACGGCGCCGCCGTCGGCTGGGGCATGGAGCTGGCGATGTTCGCCGACATCCGCGTCGCGTCGGAAAAGGCGAAGTTCGGCGAGCTGTTCGTGCTGCGCGGCCTCGTCAGCGACGTCGGCGGGCTGGGGCGCCTGGCGAGTCTCGTCGGGCGCGAGAAGGCGGCCGAGCTGCTGTTCACGGGCGACGTGATCGCCGCGGAGGAAGCCCTGCGCATCGGCCTCGTCGGCCGGGTCGTGCCCCACGACGAACTACTCCCGACCGCGCTCGCGCTCGCCCAGAAGATCGCCGCCAATCCTCCGCTCGCCGTCCAACGCTTGAAGCGTGGTCTGCGCGAGGCGATCGACCCGGACTGGAACGAGCTCGGCCGATGGGTGTCCCGCAACCTCGGCGAGCTGTTCCAGACGAACGACCACCGCGAGGGCGTGAAGAGCTTCCTCGAGAAACGCCCGCCCGTCTACACCGGCACGTGACGACACTCGCCCCGATCCACCCACCGATGAGGTTCCGGCGCGACAGGTGCGACGGAATCTCATCGATGCACACCAACGTCCCCCACCGATGAGGTTCTTGCGCGACAGGTGCGACGGAATCTCATCGGTGCCGGTGGGGTTGGGGGTTGCATGACGTCCCCCCAGTCGACCTCCCCCCAGTCGCAATCCACGGTGCCGCTGTCGCTCCTCGACCTGGCGATCATCGGTCCGGGCGAGACGGCGGCCGACGCGTTGGCCGGGAGCGTCGCTCTCGCCCGTGCCGCGGAGGCCGCCGGCTACGTTCGGGTCTGGTACGCGGAGCACCACAACATGTCCTCGATCGCCTCGTCGGCGACGAGTGTGCTGATCGCCCACATCGCCGCATGCACCAGCACGATCCGCCTCGGGTCTGGCGGCGTGATGTTGCCGAACCATGCCCCGCTGACGATCGCCGAGCAGTTCGGCACGCTGGCCACGCTCCATCCGGGTCGCATCGACCTGGGACTCGGCCGGGCACCCGGCAGCGATCAGGCGACGCAACGGGCCTTGCGCCGCGACCATCGCGCCGCGGAGGACTTCCCGAACGACGTGCTCGAACTGCAGGCGTACCTGCGCGGCGAGTCGCGGGTGCCGGGCGTGACGGCCACGCCCGGTTCAGGTACGGACGTGCCGCTGTACATCCTCGGCTCGTCGCTGTTCGGTGCCCGCCTCGCGGCGATGCTCGGCCTGCCGTACGGCTTCGCCTCGCACTTCGCGCCGGGAGCACTGCGCGAGGCCGTGGCGCTCTACCGACACGAGTTCGTCGCCTCGGATCAACTGAGCGAGCCGTACGTGATCGCCGGGCTCAACGTGATCGCCGCGGATGACGAGGCCGACGCACAGGCGCAGCTCGAGGTCGTGCGGCGCTACCGGGTCGCCCGGTTCCTCACCGGCGATCGCGACCTCGCCGACGACCAGATCGACGCGCTCGTGCAATCGCCGCAGGGCCGCCAGGTCCTCCAGATGATGCAGTACACCGCGGTCGGCACACCGACGCAGGTGCGCGCCTACATCGACGACTTCACCGTGCACGCCGACGCCGACGAGCTGATCCTCGCCCACTCCTCGCCGACCGTCGAGCAACGGATCCGCTCCGTCGAGCTCACCGCCGCCGCCTGCAGGCTCGTGCCCGCCTGACGCGCGGTACCACAGGCAGAGGAGATCGATCGGGAGTCAGCTGTAACTCCTCCGCATCGACGGGGCGACCGCCGCTTTGTGAGAATGCAGCGAGACCGACCGAAGGGGGCCGCATGGCTGACAACGAATTCGACGTGGTGATCGTCGGTGCCGGGTTCGCCGGCATGTACCAGCTGCACCGCATGCGCGGGGCGGGGTTCCGGGCCGTCGTGCTCGAAGCGGCCGACGACGTCGGCGGCACGTGGTACTGGAACCGCTACCCGGGAGCGCGCTGCGACATCTTGACCGTCGACTACTCCTACAGCTGGGACCCGGAGCTCGAACGGGAGTGGACGTGGTCCGAGCGCTACGCCACCCAACCCGAGATCCTTCGCTACGCGCAACACGTCGCCGACAAGCACGACCTGCGCCGCGACATCCGCTTCGAGACCCGCGTCGCGTCCGCGGCGTGGCACGCGCCGTCCAAGCGTTGGCAGATCACGACCGACGGCGGTGACACCCTCACCGCGCCGTACTACATCATGGCCACCGGCTGCCTCTCCGTTCCCAAGACCCCCGACATCGACGGTGCGGACCGCTTCGGCGGCGAGGTCTACTTCACCAGCTCGTGGCCCCACGACGGCGTCGACTTCACCGGCAAGCGCGTCGGCGTGATCGGCACCGGGTCATCGGGCATCCAGTCGATCCCGATCATCGCCGAGCAGGCGGACCAGCTCACCGTCTTCCAGCGCACGCCGAACTTCTCGATCCCGGCCCACAACGGTCCGATCGCCGAGGAGCGGCTGGAGGACTACCGGCGCGATCCAGTCGCGTATCGCCAAGCGGCACGTGAGTCCGGGATCGGCGTGCCCCGCGAGCCGCCGACGGTCAACGCCCTCGACGTGCCCGAAGACGAGCGCAACGCGGCCTACGAGGAGATCTGGAAGCGCGGCGAGCTCGCCTACCTGAGCCCGTACGCCGACACCGGCATCAACGCCGAGTCGAACGACACGATGCGCCGCTTCATCCACGGCAAGATCCGCGAGATCGTCAACGACCCCGCAGTCGCCGACGCGTTGTGCCCCACGAACCACTACTTCGCCACGAAACGGCCCTGTCTCGACACGAACTACTACGCCACCTACAACCTGCCCCACGTGCGCCTCGTCGACTTGCAGAAGACGCCGATCGCCACGATCACCGAGCAGGGCGTCGACGTGCTCGACGGCGGCGAGACCGAGCACCTCGAGTTCGATGCGATCGTGTTCGCCACCGGGTTCGATGCCATGACCGGCGCCATCGTCGGCGTCGACATCACCGGTCGCGACGGTGCCACGTTGCGTGACGCCTGGGACCACGGACCCCAGACCTACCTCGGCTTGATGTCGGTCGGGTTCCCCAACCTGTTCATGATCACCGGCCCAGGGAGCCCGTCGGTGCTGTCGAACATGATGGTGTCGATCGAGCAGCACGTCGACTGGATCACGGACCTGCTCGAGCACATGCGTACGGAGCGGCTCGACACGATCGAGCCGACCGATCTCGCCCAGGAGCGCTGGGTGGGTCACAGCAACGACATCGCCGACCTCACGCTGCTCCCGACCGCCAACTCGTGGTACATGGGCCGCAACGTGCCCGGAAAGCCACAGGTGTTCCTGCCGTATCCCGGTGGCGTCGGCAGCTACCGGGTGATCTGCGACGAGGTCGTCGAGCGCGACTACCTCGGATTCACGTTCGACGGGCCGGGTGGGACGCGCACGAACGACGGTGTGATCCGCGGGGTGAAGCCGGACGTCGGGATGATGCTCGAGGCGATGGCCGAGCTCGGTCTGCCACCGTTGGAGTCGATGTCGCCCGACGAGGCGCGCGGGTTCATGGAGGCAACGGCGACGATGCGTCCGCCGGGACCAGATGTCGGGGAGATCGTCGATGGCACGCTCCCCGGCGCCGACGGGGCCGAGCTCGAATACCGCCTCTACCGACCGGCCAGCGACGGTCCACACCCGATCGTCGCCTACTTCCACGGCGGTGGATGGGTGCTCGGCAGCCACATCTCCGACGACCCGCTGTGCCGCGACCTGTGCGTGCGCTCCGACGCGGTCATCGTGTCGGTCAACTACCGGCACGGACCCGAGGCGCGCTTCCCCGCCGCCGTCGACGACGGTTTCGCGGCCACGCAGTGGATCGCCGAGCACGCCGCTGAGCTCGGGGGGATCCCGGGTCAACTGGCGGTCGCCGGGTGGAGCGCCGGAGGTAACGTCGCCGCCGTCACGACCCAGCAGGCCAAGGCGGCGGGCGGCCCTCAGATCATCGGCCAGCTCCTGCTCAACCCCGTCACCGACAGCGATTTCAGCCGCCCGTCGTACATCGAGAACCACGACGGCTACGTGTTGACGGTGCCGCTGATGCACTGGTTCTGGGATCACTACGCGGACCCGGCCGACCGTACCGACACCAAGGCGGCGCCGCTGCGCTCGACGGATCTGTCCGGCTTGCCGCCGGCGATGATCGTGACGTGCGAGTTCGACCCGCTGCGTGACGAGGGCAACGCCTACGCGGCCGCGCTCGCCGAGGCCGGGGTCCCGGTCGAACACCTCGAGTGCGGCGGCCAGACGCACACGTCGATCAGCATGGTCGACGTGCTCGTCACACCCGTGCCGATCCGGGAGCGAATGGGAGCCGCGCTGCGCGGGTTCTTCGGCGCCCGCGTCGGCGGCTGAGGAAGCGAGTCGCCCGAACGAGCAACAGGTCGGGGCCCGTCCCCTGGATGTTGCCTATTCGGGCTCGTCGATGGGGGTCGGAAGGTCCGCCTCGCCCGGGGACAGCTGGTCGAGGAGGGCCAACGCGAACACGGCGAGGATCGTCGCGTAGATCGCGCCGCCCAACCCGTAGATGCCGAAGCCGAGCGTGGCGACGATGACCGGCACCGCCGGGCCGACGTGCACCGAGCGCGGATCGACGAGTGGCCGCCACCATCGCCACTCGGCGAGCTGCAATCCGATGGCGACGAGCGCCGCGATCCCTACCGCCACGCCGGACGCCGTGCCGAGACCGAGCACGAGCACCGGGAGCCAACCGACGACGATGCCGACGTAGGGAACCAGCGCCGCCGTGGCGGCGAAGATCGCCACGAGCCCGATCGCGGGGACGTCGAGCAGCGCGGCCGCGCCGGCAACCGTGAAGCCGACCACAGCCGCCTGCACGAGCGACGCCCACACATAGATCTGCCCGCGCCGCGCGGTGTCGCTGAGCACTGGCTCCAGCCACCGACGCCGGTCCTCGGCGAGCTGGTCGAGCGCGCCGTGCACGAGGCGCGGCCCGAACAGCAACAAGAAGATCGTCAGGATCATCGAGACGAAGTACGGCGGCGCCGAGACCGCGGCTGACCGAATGGCGTCGCCGCGGCTGCCGACACCGTCACCGATGCGGGCGGCCAACTCCTCGACCTTGTCGACGAGCCCGATCTCCCGGGCGATCTCACCGATGCGGTCGTCGCGCTCTTCGATGTCGCTGGCGATCCCCGGTGCGGACTCCTCGATCTGGTCGACCTGGTCGAGCACGCTCACGTTGTAGAGGAACGACACGCCAGCACCGAGCACGCCGACCACGACGAACGTGAGCACGATGGCGACCGCCCGCGGCAGCGCGCGATCGAGGATCCGGATCACCGGGGCGAGGAGCAGCGCCACGACCGCCGCGGCGACAGTCCAGCCCAACACCTGTTGCGCTTCGCTGACGACGTTCGTCACGACGACCACGCCGCACACGAGGGCGGCGACGAGCGCGACGACCCTCCACGGTGGCGGCATCTCGATCATGGTTCGCACCGACCGTACTGCGGTCCGCTTGCCGGCTCGCCGCCGGCCACCAGGCCGACCCCCCGCCCCCGCGACCCCGCGCAGTGACCTGCCACGGGCGGCGAGGTCGACAGAGGCCGGTCACCCACCGCGCGGCCGATCGGTAACGTCTTCCCGGTGCCCCAGCGAACCGTCACCGACGACGCGCACGACGGTGCGCGCGGCCCGGGTGATCAATCGACGCCAGCGGGCGGGAGCCTCCCCGTCGACGTCACCCTCACGTTGCTGGTCGGCGCCGGGGTCCTCGTCGCGCTCGCCATCTTGGCGGTGTTCCGCGCCGCTCCGGCCGAGCTCACCGCGCTCGGTGTCGGCACATTGATGGCGTTGGCCCTCGACCCGGTCGTGCGTATCGTCCAACGTCGCTTCAGTGTCAGCCGTGCCGTCGCCACGCTCGCCGTCGGGCTGGTCGCCACGGCCGCCATCGCAGCGCTCGTGTTCCTGCTCGGGCCACAGGCTGCCCAGCAAGCGTCCGACTTCGCCGACGAGCTCCCCGCCACCGTCGAGGACCTCTACACGTGGCCGATCATCGGCGATCGCCTCGAGAGCGTCGACGCCGCCGGGAAGGTGTCGGACTTCGTCGCCGAGCTCCCGAGCCGGATCGACGCCGATTCGATCTCCGAGGTGGCCGGTGAGGTGCTCAGCGGCATCGGCGCCGCGCTCATCGTGCTCATCGCTGCGGTGTCGATCCTCCTCGACGGCGAAGCGATGGTCGAACGGGTCCGACGGTTGATCCCGGCGGACCAGCGCGAGCGCGCCGACCACGTCGGGCGAATCGTGTACCGCTCGATCGCCCGGTACTTCGCCGGGTCGGTGATGGTCGCCGTACTCAACGGCACCATGATCTTGACGGTCGGCCTGATCCTCGGGGTCCCGCTGGCCCCGCTCGCCGCCGTGTGGGCGGCGGTCACCAACCTCATCCCACAGATCGGCGGCTTCCTCGGCGGATCGTTCTTCGTCATCTTGGCGACGACGCAGAGCCCGGTGACCGGCGTGATCGCCCTCGTCGTGTTCCTCGCCTACCAGCAGTTCGAGAACAACGTCATCCAGCCGACCGTGATCGGCCGTGCCGTGGACCTCACGCCGCCGACGACCATGCTGGCCGCCCTGATCGGCGGTGCCGCCGCGGGTGTCCCCGGCGCCCTGGTGGCGACGCCGCTCGTCGGCGCTGTCAAGTCCGTCTGGCTCGACACCCGCGACCGAAAAGTGTCCGACACATCACGCTGAGCGTGATGGAACGGACAGATTCGGGGTCTGGCGGGATCCTCGGTCACCTGCGCGCACCCCCTCGGTAAGGTCGGGAGGATGGATCGTCACCGCCCCGCCCACGTGGCTCAGGGCACGTGGCGAAGCGGCTCGCTCCACGTATGGGGATGGAACGGCATCGACACGGCATCGATGGCATGGCTCTACGGCGGCTTTCGCTCGTTGACCGACGACCTGCCGGGCTGGCACGACTCGCCCGTGAGCTACGGAGCGATCGGGCGCGTCACCATCGACGTCGGCCGGGGACGCACCCTCCACGCCTCGTCGGTCCGGCTCGACGCGTTGGCGGCGACCGTCTGGCTGTCGGACATCCCCCCGCCGCCGTTGCTGTCCGACTCGTTGGCGTGGTTCGCGCGGATCACCACGCTGGCGCGCCGCGTCGTGTCCGCGGGGCGCATCACACCGATCGTCGTCGACGAGGGACCGTTCACCGTCGCCCGCTGGCGCTGCATCCCCGACCAGTCGATCGTCGACACGTTGACCGCGCTCGATGCGGCACGGCCACCGATCTGCACGGCGGGCTCGGGCATCACCGCCACGACGATCCACGAACAACTCGTCGACGGCATCGCCCGCAGCGCGCTCGGCCACGCCGGGTGGAAGGCGGACCTCGGCCGCGGGCGCGGCGCCGACGTGCAAGCCCTGCGTGCCGTCCTCGGTGCGCTCGCCAAGCCCGACCACGTGGTGCGCGGCGGCACGAACGAGTTCTCGGTCGCTCTCGACCACCTCCGCGGCGACCTCGACCGTCACCGGCGTCGCCTGTCCGGCGAGCCGGTCGTCGTCCCGCGCCTGCGGCTGCTCATCGCCAGTGACCCTCACGACCCCTGGACCGTGCGACTCGAGCTCGTCGACGATCGCGACAGCATGCGCTGGTGCAGCGCCGAGGACGTGTGGGAGACAGCAGGCCCGGCCGTCGACCTCGCCCGCGGCGAGCGCCACCTGCCGATGCTGCGCGATCTGATCGGCGAGACGGTCGACCGCTTCGCCACCATCCCGGGCCTCGCCGACCTCGCCCTCCAACACGAACCGACCCAAGTCGAGTTCGACGTCGACGTCGCCGAGGACTTCCTCGACATCGCACCCGCCGAACTGGCCCGCCTCGGCATCGAACTCGTCGGTCCGGAGCGCCTCGTACGTTCGCGTGTGTCGGTCACCGGCCAAGCAACCGAGACCCCACCGGACGACCGTCGCCGCCAGTTCGGTCGCGAGGCGATCGTCGAGTGGAACCTCGTCGTCGACGACGAACCCGTGTCCGACGCCGACATCGCCCGGGCCGCCGAGGCGGGAGCGACCCTGTTGCACACCGGGCGGCGCTGGGTCCGCATCGATCCCGACGAGTTGCGCCGCAAGCGTGCCAAGCACGCCGAGCTCGAGCGCGACCACGCGACCGTCACGCCGCTCGAACTGTTGCGGCTGGCGGACGACGGCGACATCGACGACGTCGGCACCGGCGCCGGCACCGAGTCCGGGCCCACCGACGAGCAGACCGGCGATCACGCGGTCGACCACGCTGACGACCACGACGGGCGAGGGATCGACTGGGTGCGCGACCTCCTCGGTGGGCTCCCCGACGAGCGCCTCGTCGAGGTGCGCGAGTCGTCTGAGTTCACCGGCGAGCTGCGGCATTATCAGCGGCGAGCCCTGTCCTGGCTGCAGTTCCTCGCCAAGCTGGGGCTCGGCGGCTGCCTCGCCGACGA